>JADGDJ010000193.1 GCA_016744925.1 Spirochaetaceae bacterium | reverse complement strand
TTACCGGGTATTAAGATCTCGTGACCTGCTTCATCACCGAAAGAAAGGACGCTCAAGCAAGAAGAGAAATCCACCTCCAGAACTTGTTGCAACAGGTCCCCTATGAGTCAAGATAGTTGTCACAGTATTTAATTACGGAGGACAACACATTGAGCAAGTATAGTACAGGTTTCAAAAACAGAGTTATCAAGCAGATTTTACCACCAGAAAACAAATCAATTTCAACAGTATGCAAAGAGACCGGAGTCAGTGACCAAACGATCAGGAACTGGTTAAAATTAGTGAAGAATGATAGATTTAATTCTAGAGATGGAGAAATTTCTCCAGATACTAGAAACTCATCTGAGAAGATGACTTTACTTTTAGAAGGGCGTTCTATTGAAGAAGATAAACTTGGCGAATGGCTCAGAAGTAACGGTCTTCATACAGAACATATTTCGTTATGGGAACAGGGATTGAGAGACAATATAGCTGATAAAAATACAAAAGATAAAGAGACAATAAAAGAGCTTAAAAAGAAGACTTTAAAGCTAGAAAAAGAACTACTGCGAAAAGAGAAAGCTCTTGCAGAAATGGCCGCACTATTAGTTCTAAAAAAAAAAGCGGACGATCTTTGGGGGGACGACGAGGGCGACTGATTCCGGTCGAACATCGAACTGAAGCAATCAATCTTATAGATGAAGCTACAGATTCCGGAGCCAGAAGAAAGAAAGCCTGTGAGGTTCTTTGCATTACAGTAAGAACTTATCACAGGTGGAAAAATAATCCTTCTGGAGACAAGCGAAAAGGTGCTGTAAAACAAGTTCCCCGGAAATTAACTCCCGAAGAAGAACAACTAATTGTTGATGTCTCATGTAATGAGCGTTTTCGAGACTGTAACCCCTATCAAATAGTAGCAACTCTTCTAGATGACGGGCAATATATCGCTTCTACAAGCAGTTATTACCGGGTATTAAGATCTCGTGACCTGCTTCATCACCGAAAGAAAGGACGCTCAAGCAAGAAGAGAAATCCACCTCCAGAACTTGTTGCAACAGGTCCTGATCAGGTCTATTCCTGGGATATCACGTGGCTGAAAACAGATGTTAATGGGATCTTTTTGTTTGCCTATATGATCATTGATATTTGGAGCCGTAAAGTTGTCGGCTGGGAGATTCATGATAGAGAATCAGAGGAGATTTCCAGTGCAATGTTCAGACGCCTAAAGAATAAATTGAAACTTAAAGGAGTCAGGTTGCATTCAGATAATGGGAATCCCATGCGGGGATCTACTATGATTCAGACTCTCTATAATCTAGGCGTTTTACCGTCATTTTCCAGACCAAGAGTAAGTAATGATAATCCTTTTTCAGAGTCTTTCTTTAAGACCGTAAAATATACTGCTGGATTTCCAAGGACATTTAATGATATCAATTTTGCAAGAACCTGGATGGCTGATTTTGTTAATTGGTATCACACGGAGCATAAGCATTCTGGGATAGGCTATATCACTCCAGATCAAAGACATTCCGGTCAGGGTAAAAGAATAATGACAAACAGAAATAAGACGATCAGCAAAGCATATGAAGCAAAACCGGAAAGATGGAGCAGTAAACCGGCCTTATGGGAAAATGCTGAAACGGTATATTTAAATCCTTCTGCAGAGACCAGAAAAAAGGATGATGCAGCTTAAGAAATCAATATGAAATTGTGACATCTATGTTGACATATTCCGCCTCAGGCCTAAACGGCAATGGCAACAATCTCATTTGCCTCTTTTTGAGGTAGCTGATGGTGAAGTTCTGCAGACACTAGAGGAGGATTATTGATTATTTTGAACAATTTATTTATATCAAATTCGAAACATATTAATCCTGCTGCGCAGGATGGAAATTTATGGGCTGTAAAAAAATCATAATGGAAAAGATACTAAACAAATCATTGTCAATGAAATGATTTGTTTGTATTTATAATTACCCATAAAAAAATGACAAGAAACTATGCAAAGAATTTCGGTATTATGATTTGTAACCACCGATAGAAGAATTATTTTAATTTCCCCCTTTAAGTACATTATGTTGTACATATGAATGCGATAAATTATACAGAGCTGAGACTAAATCTTAAAACTTATATGGATAATGTCTATCAGGACCATGAGCCTTTGATCATTACAAGAAAAGATAATCAAAATATGGTTTTAATGTCTCTTGATGATTATAATAGCATAACAGAGACTCAATATTTACTTTGAACAGAAAGTAATACAAATCATATATTAAAATCTCTAAAAGAATCTAGAGATTATAAAACTTTTCAAAAAGAACTGATTGAAGAATAAATCTACTAATAAAAGAGACTATACGAAATCCTTTTGAAGGCTTTGGTAAACCAGAACCTTTAAAACACCTGCTTCAAGGTTGTTGGTCTAGACGAATAGATCAACAACACAGATTAGTTTATGAAATAACAGATAAAACTATTAGAATTCTCAGTTGCAAATTTCATTATTAATTAATGTTCATTATAAAAGAACAAATCTGAGAAAACTGTAAGTTTTGTACAAGCTAGCACAAAAGGTATGAATTGGCATGTTTATGTTAATATATGTTAAACCTATAATAAGGAAACTAACATGAAAATAGACCGTATGCTGACAATAATTGTAATGTTACTCAATAGAAGTCGAATATCGGCTAAAGAACTTGCCGAATTGTTTGGTATTTCAGTTCGAACGGTTTACAGAGACATAGAAGCTATTGATATGGCAGGTATTCCAGTTATATCATACCCGGGCAATAATGGCGGTTTTGGTATTATTGAGAATTATAAATTAGACCACCAGTTGCTGACGCTAAACAATTTGTGTTCCATACTTTCAGCACTTAAAGGTATTAACTCTACTCTTGAGGATGTTGAGCTTGAATCATCCATAGAAAAACTGCGCAATCTTATTCCAAAAGATAAAACCGATCATCTTGACCTGCATATGGAACAAATCATTATTGGTACGCAGCCCTGGGCTTACACCACAAAACAGAAACAACGGGTCAAAGTAATTCAGAATGCTATCACCCAATCACAATTGATTACAATGACATATAGAAACTATGCAAATGAAACAAGTTCAAGGCAGATAGAACCGATGTCATTAGTCTTAAAAGGTTATACATGGTATTTGTTTGCTTATTGTCACCTTAAAACAGATTTCAGGGTATTCAAGATTTCACGCATTATTGACTTGCAGGTTGAAGATATAATATTCACTCGCAAAGAAAAGTCATATCGAGAAATTGATGAGGCATCAAAGAAGCAAGTCTCTTTGACTAGTATTACGCTAAAATTCACACCCCAGGTGAGGACCCGGGTTGAAGATGCTTTCGATAGAGAAAATATTGAATTCTCAACACAGGAGAACTGATTGTTACTGCGTTATTTCCCGATAAGGAATGGTATTTCGCAATGATATTCAGTTTTGGTGAACACGTAGAAGTATTAGGTCCTGAAAGGGTACGCCGAGCTGTTGCATCTAGAATAAAATTGATGCATGAAAAATACCAATAGAATCATTATTTTTATTCAAACCTGACATACTGATGTCACAGCACTATGCTACATTTCCAATAATAATTTTTATTAAAGAGGTAATGTAATGAATAAAACATATAATTTCCCCAAACCCAGCCTTATATCAGTCAACGGTGTAGAACTCGAGGTCTTTGAAGCTGGCCGACAAAATATCGGTAAACCTATTGTACTCTGTCACGGATGGCCAGAGCATGCTTTTTCCTGGCGTAATCAGGTGCCTGCACTTGTTAAAGCGGGCTACCACGTTATCATCCCTAATCAGCGTGGATTTGGTAACTCATCATGCCCGACCGAAGTGACAGACTATGATATTAAACATTTAACGGGGGATCTCGTCGCACTTCTTGACCACTACGGTTACGAAGATGCGACATTTGTCGGTCATGACTGGGGTGCAAATGTCGTTTGGTGTACGGCCCTATTGCATCCTGAACGGGTAAACAAGGTTATAAACCTTGCCTTGCCTTACCAGGCGCGCACAGAAAAACCCTGGATTGAATTCATGGAAGATTTTTTTGGCGGTGATAATTATTTTGTTCACTTCAATCGACAGCCCGGTGTTGCCGATGCAGTGTTAGATGAGAATACTTCCCGGTTCCTTCGCAATTTATTTCGCAAGAACGTGCCTTCTGTACCGCCAGGACCAGGTATGGTGATGATCAATCTAGCCAGAGCTGAAACACCACTTGGTGAGCCCTTGATGAGTGATAAGGAACTGTCTGTTTTTGTTTCCGCTTTCGAGTCAACAGGGTTCACAGGCTGCATAAATTGGTATCGGAACCTTGACCGCAACTGGCACATCCTGGCGGACGTTAACCCAATCATCCAAAAGCATGCACTCATGATTTACGGTGATCGCGATCTGATTCCGAAGTCTGACTATCTCAAAGATTTCGTTCCCAATGTTGATGTGATCAGCCTCGATTGTGGTCATTGGATCCAGCAGGAAAAGCCGGAAGAAACCAATAAAACGATTTTGGAATGGCTGGAACTGCATAATGCCACTTAAACACAAGAGTATTTTATAGTTAAGCATTATTCTGAAGCTAGTGAAGTTTGGGTGGGCTTGAAAAGATGAAACCAGAATATCCAGTCCTTCATCATAGTCGGTAATCTCTACAATAAGACTCGTGCCGTCATAAAAAGTATTCAGCCTTCTTGCCCCTAATCCTGTACTGATATCCCCTATGATAGGGGAATATTTTATAGTTGATGTGTATTGCTCGACAATGACTGCGTCATTTACACTGTTTAATTTGGTTTATTGATAGGATTAAGCAGTTAATGACAGCATAAAATAATATTCAAGTATTGGCAGAGATATAATGCCTTCACTTACTTGCCGGGGGCTTTTCCATCCGCCTCACTTTCCAGTAGAGAAAGACTGCCACTCCGATTATCAGTGAGGCTCCTAAGAGTGATAATATATCGGGGATTTCTCCGAATATGGCAAAACCCATGATCAGACTGAAAATAATATGGCTATAATTGTAAATGGAGACCTCCGAGGGTGGTGCCGTCTGGTAAGCTATTGTCAGGAAGTACTGACCAGCAGCCGCAAAAACTCCTGTTCCGATGAGAGCCGCCCATTCCACTGGCAGAGGTGACTCCCAAAGAACTAAAGCAAAGGGAAGAGAAATAAGTGTGGATATTCCGGAAAACCAGAGCATAACCGTTTCCGGGGCTTCTTTCCCTTTAAGATGACTGATTACTGTATAGGCCGCTCCTGCCGCAACTGCTGCACCAACCCCGGCCAGAGCGGGCAACACGGAGAGATCCCATTGCGGTTTGATTATTAAAAGGGCTCCACCAAAGGCGATAATCAATGCCGGGGTCTGGTAGGATTTTAATTTATTCTTCAAAAACAAGACAGAAAACAGAGTTACGAAAAAGGGTGAAAGTTTATTAAGTATGGAGGCATCTCCCAGATTCAGTTTTCCCAGGGAAAAGAAATAGAGTGCAACTCCCGTAAAACCAAAGAGTGATCTGAGTAAAAGAAGTCCCCGGCTCCCCTTGTTTCCGATAAATATGCGACTACCCCGACGGTATAAGGGGAGGGTAACCACAAGAAACATCACAAGGTTCCTAAAAAGAACCTTTTGTGCCAGTGGTAGAGATCCGGAGAATTTGACGGCAATACCCATAATGGTAAAAAAGAATGCCGATAGCAACATATAATTTATGCCTTTTCTCATGTCCTGTTCCATTCGTTCCCCCTGGATTAATTTAGGCAATACTAGGTGAAATCTTAAAGGAACGCAAGCAGATGCCGGAAGAGATCATGGATTTGGATCCTACATGCTCTGGTGGTTCTGCCATTCAACACAGGTAGTGAATTATCAGTATTTAAAATCAGAAGAAACTTATATAGCACTAACTATGAAGAGTGCTATTGAGTCCAAACTCTCATATGAATATGATAGTGAAATGAAAAAAATGAAAATTGTATTAATTAGCTTTCTTATGGGAGCTATCCTTATCTCCTGTGTCGAAAAAAAAGGAATTGTCGCAGAAGCGGATCTCCATTTTTTCTATCTCGAGCTTTGTCCCGGTTGTGAGTCTTATGAGATGGCAGAGAAAATTTCCGAATCAGTCGTGCAATTGGGCGGCCAGGCTGTGAATATTATTCATGATGAAGATGCCCAGTTGCTGAAATCAATTCTTACGGAAAAAAACATGGCAGATATTTCACATTCTCTTCCTCTACTTGTCCTTGAAGATACGTATTATGTAGGTTATGAGGAAATTGCTCAGCATATATCTATTCTAGAGGATTAGCAGTAATCCGGCCATTAAGAGGAAAAAGGCTGCTGATGTAATTTTCACAGCGGCCAGATTTTTCTTAAACCACAAAGCCAGCTTTTCCGATCCGGTTCCCTTCCATGCGGCGATAAAAACAAAAATCAGTGGCACGATAAATCCTAAATTGTAGACTCCCAGCAAAAGATAAGAGGGGAGGGCTTTTTTTATTCGAACCATATACATCAGTGTGGGGAGATATACCTGACCGGTGCACCCCAGTTCGTAAATCGTAACGACGATTCCCAGGCCGATTGAACCGGCAAATAGTCCAGTCTGTCTGGCTTTTCCTCTGATCAGACTATGTATTTTTCTTTTTCTCTCTTTACTCAGCTGTAGAGTCATTTCCCCTTCGCGGCCTGCCCGGACTTTTTTATAATCGAAAATGTGAATGACTCCTAGTACAATCATTAGAAGGGCCATGGCGAATTTTAGAACTGTGGCAACAATTGGTACGGAACTGCTGCTACGCAAAGTGGCAAAAGCGCCAAGTCCGACAATGTAATAAGTGAGAAAGACTGCGGTTGTAAAAAAAATACCCGTCACCAGGATTTGTTTTCTATTTCGCCCCGCCAGGGTCAAATAAGAGAGCAGGAATATGAGTGTGCTGAAGGCACATGGATTTATACCATCGAGAAGCCCTGCGAGAAGGATGGGCAGTAAGGATAACTTGAGCTGATTATATCCTTCTGTTTTCCCAATGGCCGATGATGTAAGATCTTCCCCCCGGGAGAGCTTGAGAAGAATATTTTCCAGATCCTGTTCAATTCTTCTATCACCGGCAAGCACGAGGTCCCCGGCGATCAGGATGGGCAGTTTTTTTTCACTGCTGTCCAGTGCTTTTAGGCGACTGTTCATTTTCAACAGACCTTCCGCTTCAGAAATATTGATATGGGCAATGTTAATTTTTATTTGGAGTTTTTTTTCAAGAAGTGGAATTTCTCTTTCCAGAAATTCTCTACAGCTGCTACAGGTGGGAGTGTAGTAGTATTCCAGCAGTATCCCTTCATTCTCTTTTAGTGTTCCCTTAATTTGCTCTGTCATTCCAAGAGTCAGTAGGCCCGGGTTGTCTTCATGATCTGATATCAGTCTCATATAAACGGGGGAATCATTGAGCAGTATGTCTTTTTCAGCACTTATTAAGAGTACAAATTTCTCTCCCGGTTCGACCGATATCTGTCCGGTCTCCGGTTTGTACTGCTGGTTTGCTGAAATAACCATGGCGTTAAACATTGTGCTGCTCTTATTTTCAAAGATGACGATCCAATTCTGCTGTTCTTGTTTGTATTCGATCTTTATTTCTGAGAAAAGGGGAGATAAAAGGGATAACATCAATAGCAGTGTGGGAGCGAGTCTTTTCATTAGTGCATGATGCTGTATGGTTTATGAAATGTCAATTAAAAGCCAGTGTGATAAGCCTGTTTCAGCAGTGGACGGGGCATCTTTTTTTATGCTCACAATTATACTAAACTTATACTATGAAATTGAATTTAAAAATTGTGATTATGCTCTTTTTTCTTATCTCTCCTCTCCTTTCAGCAGAACAGGGAACGATAGATCTGAGAGCCATAGATCTATCATCTGAAGTAGTAGAACTGGAAGGCGATTGGGAGTTTTACTGGGCGCAGCTGATCGACCCCGGTGAGAATCCTCCGCATGTTTCAGAATATATGTCTGTACCCGATCAATGGAATTCATCCGGAAAATATACGACAATGGGATACGCTACTTATCGCACTAAGATCCTTTTACCTCAAATAGGAACTCCATTAGCTCTGTTTATTCCTTTTACCTATAATCGATATAAGCTTTTTGTCAATGACAGGTTATTGGCAGAACAGGGCGATGTGAGCTCGGAATTTTCTGAAAATTACAATAGACAGACGCCCTTGTTTTATATTCTGCCCGATATGGATGTAATTGAAATAACCTATCAGGTGTCTAATTTTGATGATCTCCACGGAGGGATCATGGATTCTCCAAAAGTCGGAACTAATATTAACCTCAATCGGGAGAGAAACCGTGCCACCATTTTCGAAGCTTTTTTATTCGGGGCTCTTTTTATTACAGGGATGTTATATTTAAGCTTTTATATCAATAAGCGGGATGACGGCTCGACTCTATACTTTGGTCTCTTTTCCTTAATCATGGCTATCAGAACCATACTCTATGGTGAACATATAATGCTTCAGATTTTTTCTTCACTTTCCATGGAATTGGAAACCGCTATGGGGCATATTACATTTTATCTTGCCCTTCCATTATTTCTTCGCTTTATAACAATGGCTTACCCTTTGACCAAGGTTAAAAAGCTTCGATTTCCCGTTAATATTATAAGTGGTGTATATATCTTTATAGCC
>JADGDJ010000011.1:36294-43275 GCA_016744925.1 Spirochaetaceae bacterium | reverse complement strand
CCCTTGCTTTAGGTGCAGAACTGAACTTTGAAAGCAGTACAGAAAAAGGAACGATTCTGACATTTATCATGGCGGGATAAAAATAATCATTCACTTACAAAAATAAGTAAAATCGGTTAAAATATTTTTTTGTTTAAATTTTTTCCCTAAAAGTTTGCGGGAATAAGATTAAAGAATATATTTATAGAAGAATACCCAAAAGGATTAAATATGAATAACAACGTAGCAATATTATGGGACCTGGAGAATGTAACCCCTTCAAGCTCCAACACTTTATTTTTGGATGGAATGACCGAGTATGTCGAAGAAAAAGGTTCCGTGGTCTACTCCTGTGCCTATGCTGACTGGAGTAAACCGGGCTTCCGCAGCCTGGGCCCCCTGCTGGCCCCTAGAAACTTTTACATGGTTCACATCCCACGTGCGAGAAAAACAAAAAATAGCGCCGATATGCAGCTTGTATCAGATGCGCTGGATCTACTCCGCTACTACGACAATATCGATACCTATGTCCTCATTACCGGAGACAGCGATTTTCGACCGCTTCTTCTCTCTTTGAAAAAAACAGGGAAAAAGATCCATATTATCTGTGATATTAAAACTGCTGCACAGGATCTGCTTATTATCGCCGATAGTTTTATAGATTACCGGGAAATCATGAATATTTCCAATGATTCCGATGAGGATGATGATCAGGAAGATCAGGATGAAAAGCCTTCAGACAACAAACCGAAACACCCTAAGGAATACTGGTTTGAAAGATTGGCAGAATCAGCCAGTATACTTCAGAGTGAAGATAAAACCTGCAACCTCGGAACTGTAAAAATCAAAATGAAGATTCTCAACAGAGACTTCAACGAAAATACTCTTGGATTTAGAAGATGGAGCGGTTTTGTGACTGCCGCCGTAAAAGCGGGATATGTGCGGATGGAAGAACTCGATAAGCAGACGAACATCCTACCGGGACAAGCCTACAAAAAAGACGTGGGATCACTTCAGAGCGCATTGAAGATTCTCATCGAGGAGCTGAAAGATCTCGATCACGGTAAACCTTCCGATTTCCATCAGTACTCCATCCTCAATTCGAGATTGCTCGGTAAGGGAATCAATACAAAAAACCTGGGATTTACCAAGTTCAAGAAATTCATATCTTCCGCTGAAGCGCGAGGTCTTGTGGAAACAAAAGTGGAAAATCTTGAGAACTTTGTTAAGCGACAGATATAAGAGTTTGCAGTTTTAAACCAGAGACTTGTATAGTCTGCTCTCATATTTGAGAGATAGGGGGGATCCCGGTGATCTCTCCTCTCTTTTTTCTTCAATGGTAAAAGAATCGACAACGCCAGCTGGTTTTTCCGATAGGACATAGATCCTGTCAGCGAGTTTTACCGCCTCATGAATGTCATGAGTAACGAGGATGACAGTTCTTCTCTCCTCTTTCCACAATGAGATAAACTGATCGATGAGTGTGAGTTTTAATTTTAGGTCCAGTCCCTGAAAAGGTTCATCCATAAGAATGACATCAGATGAGTGAGCAAAAGCTCGTGCAATAGCCACACGCTGCTTCATTCCTCCACTGAGTTTACCGGGATACCAATTCTTATAATCACTGAGATCCGTCATCTTTAGAAAACGGCTGCATAGTTCATCCCGTTCATCAGCAGTGCCGACTTCATCGAGAACGAACTTGAGGTTCCCTTCCACAGTCAACCAGGGCAACAACCTCGGTTCCTGAAAGAGATAAGAGATCTTTCTCTCCCCGATTCCCGATAAAACTCCCTCTTGTGCCTCATTCATTGAGGTTAATAGATTGAGAATCGTAGTTTTCCCACATCCCGAAGGTCCGAGTACTACGGATATTTCTCCCTCGTTGAAGCCCATATCAATATTTTTCAGAATTTGCAGATCTCCGAAATTCACCGAAATATTCTGCAGTTTTATACTCATAATTTCCTCCTCCAGGGCAAGAGATATTGAAGACCCATAACAAATGTTTCTGAAATTGAACTGATTATAATAGCAACTATCGTCCAGGCAAATAATTCTGCCGTATTGAGCTGAATCTGTGAAAACTGCATTCCCGTTCCGATGGCATAGCGCGGCATACTGATCACTTCTGCTGCGATAACAGCTTTCCATGTGACTCCCGAAGCGGTAGATAAACCGGCGAGAAGGTAGGGTATAAGAGAGGGAAAATAGATCTGAAAAAGGATCCGCCTTTTTCCTACTCGGTAAATACGCGCCATTTCAATAAGATGAGGGTCTACATTTTTAATTCCTTCGATGACATTGGCAGAGATAACGGGAAACACGACGAGAAAACAGACAAAAATCGGAACGTTTTCCGTATCAAACCAGATAATGGCCAGTAATACGATAGAAAGTACCGGAACGGTTTTTATAACTGTGAGCATTGGTTTCAGAAGATTAAATACGATTCTATTTTCTCCGGCAGCTATACCGATAACAAGAGCCGCAGAAGCTGAAAGTACAAACCCGATCAGACCTCTCTTGATTGTAAAAAGGAGAGAATCCAGAAAATGATCCCCGGAAGAAAGCTCAACCAGTGACGAAAAAGCCGCTTCGGGAGAAGGTAAAATTATTTCTGAACCCATATAGAGGGATACGAGCTTCCACAGAAGTAACAATACCGCTGTGGAAGCCAGTAAAAGAAACTTACTTTTCAATATAGTAGAGATCCTCTCCAGGGATAGCACCACCGACGATCTTGGGATCAAGCCCGTGGAGAATGGTGTAGTAGTTGTTGAGAATATCAAAACAGTCTTCACCACTGATAAATTTTAGATTTACCCGGGGAATCGCTAATTCGGTAATTTCAGCAGAAAGAGTAAATCCGTGCTGAGGAACAAGGGCTGCCGATTCTGAAGGATTTCTGTTTACACTGTTGATTGACTGTTCATAAGCTTTGAGAAATTTTTTCACCATTCTAGGATAACGTTCAAGGATTTCCTCTTTGATTACAACAACAGACATGGGATATGAATCGACAGTATTCTGCTGATCCATCCAGACCTGTTGCAGATCTATGACAATTTTTGCATCGCTTTTTTCCGTTACCATTGTGACAAAAGGCTCGGGAAGTATAGCTGTGTCAACCAGACCACCGATCATTGCTTTTGCCAGGTCCGCATGACCGTAACTGAAGTCCATATAGAGATCTTCTTCGGGATCAATCGAAGCACCTGTTAAGAGAAAACGGGATAGAAAATCCGGTGTAGCACCTTTTGCCGCGTTGTAGACTGTTTTCCCTTTAAGATCTTCAAGACTGCTGATAGAACTATCAGTACTGACAACATACAGCACTCCTAGACCAGTCACAGCAGCCGCTTTATAACCAAGTCCTTTCGCATAAAGCAGTGCCGGCATATTGGCTGGCAGTACGGCAATGTCAACAGTTCCCTTCGCAAGATCTCCCAAAAGCGTTTTTGGAGCCAGTGCAACAGAATATTCAGAGCTAACCTTATCGCCAAGATCGGGATTATTTTCGAAAAGGTGAATCATACCGATCCCCGTGGGACCGTTTAACGCAGCGACATTGAGAATAAAATCTTCAGGAAACTCCTCTTTTGCGCCCCCGGAAAATACATATGTACCGCAAAGCAGAATCATTGATATAATAAGTGATATTTTTTTCATTTTAACTCCTTTTTTATTTCCTTTAGCAGAATAGAAACTGTACTGTTTAAAGTCAACGTCTACAGGGCTGTTGAGTTATTTTTTAAATATCAATATTATAAAGCCAATCGATTTTTCAGGAGATATTTATGGAATGGAGAGCGAGTCACATTCTCGTCAAAGATAAAGCTCTGGCGCAAAGCATATTGAACAGATTAAAGAAGGGAGCCAACTTTAATGCCCTTGCGAAAGAATTTTCAACATGTCCCAGCAAGTCCAAAGGGGGAGACCTCGGATGGTTTAGTCCGGGAAAGATGGTTCCCCAATTTGAAAAAGCCGTCATTAAACTTTCCCAGGGTAAAATCAGCGGCGTTGTCCAAACCCAGTTCGGTTGCCATATTATAAAGAAAACCGGTCAGAGAGGCTGATGCCCGAAGAGACAAAAAAATTAACACTCATCTCTGGGAATAGTTCGGGAGACTTGGATTCCCTCATATCTTCATATGTGATGGGAGTCCTTCGGTCATTGAATAATTGTGATGGAGAAAAAACCAGAGTTCTATTCCACTTTCCCAGGGAAGAATGGAGATTGCATCCCGAAGCGAAACTGCTTTTTACCCGCTGCGGATCAGAATTGAAGATCATACTTTTCCTCGATGAGCTGACCGACCTGAATCTTCATCACATGAAGCAGGAAAAAAAACTGAATATCATAATGACTGATCACAATTATCCCGAGCAGGCGTTAAGAGAGCTCAACAGCACCACAGAAATCATAGATCACCACCAGATTATCATTCCACCCGATGAGAGTATAAGCTGCACAATATTCAATACAGGATCGTGCTGCACACTGGTTGCAGAGAAGTTTTTTTCCATACTTGAAAATCGTTCAGAATCAATCGGTAATTCCTTGAAGGTGGAACTGGCAAATCTTCTCTATTTCACGATCCACATCGATACAGATCATCTTGAAGAAGGGGGACAATACGATTTAGAACGAGATCGTAGTGCTTTGAAAAAGCTCAGAAAACTCATTTCTATTGATCCTTCTTTTTTAAATCAGTTGATCGTGGAAAAAAATAATTACAGTAGTTTTTCTATGGAAGATTATCTGCGCAAAGATTATAAATCCTGGAAATGGGAGAACATCTCCTACGGGATCAGCTCAGTACATATATCAATTGATTCTTTTACTCGGGAGCACCTTGAGATAAACCGAATTAACTCTTTTATGAAAAAAAAAGAAATTGATATTCTTTTTATGATGCATTCTCTAAAAAGACCGATATTAATGAGAGAATTGTCTGTGTTTTTTTCTGAAAAAGCTGTTCCGTATGAGGATTTCATCAAAAGGCTGAAGTGTTCAGAATTATTCTCACAAATGACTGACGTACCTGTAGAGGGTAACAATATATATTTCTTTTCCCAGTTGGAACCTAAACTTTCAAGGAAAAAAATCCAGCCTTACCTGGAACAACTGATGAAAAGTCAAAAGGAATAAAACAATGTCTACTATTAAAAAAATCGCTCTAATCATATTACCGATTTTTATGCTGCTTTCATGTGCAACATACGAAGGACCTGCCAGTGACTTCCGGATGTTTTCCTTTTCTGTCTACGATGGATCAGAAAATCTTATTCAGACTGTGAACATCTCCTACAACGAAATGAATAAACCTTCTGAAATTACAGCTCTAGACGGAAATGGAGATCTCCTCAGCCGAAAGTCCATGAAATATTCAGACCGGGGTAAACTTCTGATTCTTAAAAATTCAGTCAATGAGACAACTTTTATACAGTCAGAATATCGCTACAGCAAAGAAGAGCATCTTGTAGAAGTCAGAACGGTGAATGACAAAAACGATGAGTTGGGAGTGAGTACCTACATCAATGACGAACGAGGGAATCCCTTAGAGTGGTTATCCGAGTACAGTGGTAGTGGTGAGCAAGTCCATTTTATCAAAACTTACGATGAGTCAGACAGACTGGTAAAATCCTCAGAACTGGATAAGCTGGGCAATGTCATCTACTTCAGCGTGTCACAATACGACGACAGAGGCAATGAGATCTCCTATTCGATTTATTCTCCCGAAGGAAACCTCGATCAGCAGCTGTTCAGTTTTTACGAAGAAGACCAACTGATCAAAACAGAAGTAAAAGATGAAACGGGTGCACTTCTCTACCACACAGATTACGACCTCAACGAGTTGAACAAACCAGTTCTCATCTCATTATATAATCAATATGAAGACCTCTATGATCATGTGATAATCACTTACGATGTGATGGGAAATGAACTAACAAGAGAGTCTTACAATTATGAGGGGAAATTGACCGATAAGATTGTACGGGAATACGACGAAGAGGGAAACAATATTACTTTTATACTCTACGATGGGAATAATTCGATAATTTCCATTACGAGAAATAATTTTGTCAATGAACCTCTCCACATGGATGATGAGGAATTCAGTACTCTGGTTTTTAAACTTTAATATGAAAATATTTTCATTACTCAAGAAATACAATCAGGTGATAGTAATCGCTCTTGCAACTGTTCTTATCACCCTGTTTGTATATCTGACTCCTCCCGGTCCATTGGAAGGACTTATGCCGGGTTTTTCATTATTTCATATTTTTGAAGGTGATCTTCCTGAGTACATCAGTCGCTTCGCTCTCTCTTTTTTACTTTTTGCCCTAGTTCCGATTGGTTATATAAAAATTACAGGTCAGAAATTTTCTCTTTTGGGAATTAGTATGGTTGGCCGCAATTTTTTCAAGGACAAAAGTTATCTGCTCCTGATTCTGCTCTGCCTGACTATAGGCATATCCAGTTCATTTGACAATGCCCTGGCAGCATATTACCCCTACTCTAAAACACTCGCTGCTATGGCTGTGGAGAAGCACTGGTCCTATGCACTGGTTCACGCCGTATCTTATATTCTTTTTTACTATATTCCCTGGGAGATCTTTTTCAGAGGATTTCTCATATTCCCCTTATTCTCTAAGGGAGCATTGGAAAAAGAGAAGATCAGCCCATCACTATTGGTAATAGCATCGATCCAGGTAATTCCCTCTTCCCTTATCCATTTTGGCCACCCGATAAGTGAAACTCTGGGAGCTATACCATTCGGAATTATTTGTGCGTGGCTCGTTGTTAAATACAGATCCATTATACCAGGTCTAATACTGCATGCCATTACGGGAGTAACAATGGATCTGTTCATAACTTTTAGCTAAAACTGATCAAAGTCATTATCATCAAGAGAGATTATTTCAGAGGGATCAACAGGCTTTATTCCCGTTGAATGAATCATCTCTGTTTTGCCGTATGAGTTCGCATGAACC
>JADGDJ010000011.1:0-36284 GCA_016744925.1 Spirochaetaceae bacterium | reverse complement strand
CCGCTTCACAGCGGCAACAGTTTAGTTTAAGGTTGGTTGATGGAAGGAGCTCTTTCTATATTCAATCTTCTTAGGTGCCGGCACTGCCCTTTCCGAGTCTACCAATTTAAATCTTTGGACCAAACCTTTCAGTTGCAGACTCTGACTGGACAGTTCTTCCGAAGCTGCTGCAGTCTCTTCAGCATTGCCTGTATTTTCCTGAGTTATCTTATCTATCTGATCGAGACCGCTTGTAGCCTGGGAGATTCCTTCATCCTGGTTCTTACTGGCTGCGGCGATTTCCGCCAGAATCTCAGAAACTTGTTTGGATCCATTAACAATTTCTTTCAATTGTGTTGCAGAGATTTCAACAGCATTAGAACCATTCTGAATGTTCTTGATAGATTCTTCCACTTTTTCTGAAGTTTCCTTGGCAGCCTGAGCACTTTTTACAGCCAGATTTCTCACTTCATCAGCGACTACGGCAAAACCCTTTCCATATTTCCCGGCTCGGGCAGCCTCAACATTGGCGTTAAGCGCGAGAAGATTGATCTGAAAAGCGATATCATCGATCACTTTGACGATTTTTTTTGTTTCATCGGCCCCACCATTGATTTTTTCCATAATGGAAACAACTTCACCCATATTGGTGTTTCCCTTTTCCGCATCAAGTGTGGCTTTTTCAGAAATTCCCCGCGCCTGAGAAGCATTGTCGGAGTTCTGAGCCGCCTGTCCGGAAATCTCATTGACCATTACAGAGACCTCCTCTGTACTGCTCGCCTGTGATGCCGCGCCTTCGGAAAGATTCTGACTCGCTTCGGCTATCTGTTCCGAACCTGATGAGATCTGATCAACCGCCGTGACGATTTGACCGATGAGCATATTGAGATCATTTTTCATTCTCTGAAGAGATATGCCCAAACCATCTTTTTCCGACAGTGTTATGATTTCAGCAGTGAGGTCTCCTTCGGCAAATTTCTCAACTATAGCGGCTTTATCCCTGAAACCTCCCAGAACAGTCCTGAGAGAATCACACAATACACCAATTTGATCTTTCTGATCTATATCCAGGGATGCATCGAGGTCTCCAGTGGAGATCTGTTCTGCAAAATTCACACACTTTATAATGGGGCGAATTATAGCCGTCGCAAGGACAAAAGCAACAATGATGGCAATGACAGCAATGATAATACTGATAAAAAGAAGAGTGACTTCCGCCGCCTGGCCAGAAGCCAGCATAATATCTTCTGTCATGATATTCTCATTGACTATTTCGATCATCCTTCTGAATTTCAGCTGAATATTCTGTAGTGAAGGAACTGTATCACTCGAAAAGATTGTTCTGGATTTTGTCATTTTTTCCATTTCATCATCATGCCAAACAATCATTTGACCTATAAGTTGCAAAGTCTCTGAGGAATAGAATTCAATTTCATTGTGAAAATATCTAGTAGCCCGCACAATTTCACCGGAATCTATGTAATCGGTAAACTGTGCACCCGCTTCATGCATCTTCTGATGCACCGGAATTAGCTTGTCATAAATTTTATTAAAATCAGAATGGTTTTTCTTTATCACATCGATATTATCTGAATAGAGCCACAGGCCCAAATTACAGGTTGTCGGATCAGTGTGAACTGAGAGTACTGTAATATCATCATCTGTAAGGAAATTGAGAATATTTAACTTCCAATTGATATGATCCATCATTTTTTCCCGTAGAAAACTACCAAGTTCTGCGTTAATAACAGAATAATTCTGCTCGATAAGACCCGCACTTTCGTGGAGAGCCGTATGATAGGGTTCAACTTCGGCAAGAGTTCCCGCCAGCTGGGGAACAAGGCGTTCAGCTTCTCTGCGACCTTCTCCGTAATACCACTTTCCAAAAGCACACAATTTAGGATCCTGCTGAACATGCAGTTCTGAACTTTCAGAATTGTTGAGAAAATCGCTCAATTCTGCTTCCCAGTTTAAATGATCAACTTCCCTTTGGGTTATCGTTGATTTCAGCATATTCCCGGCAATAACCGATTCTGCATTGGACACAATCTGCTGAATATTGTAAATAGAAATGACACTCAAGACGATGAGCAACACTATGATGAAACCAAAACCGAGAACAAATTTTCCCTGAATCTTAAGATTTTTCCATGACATTTTAAAGGACCTCCGGACTGAATTCGAGACTCATTAAATAATTATAGATTATCTGTCACGATATTGCACAATAAAGCGCGATAAAATCAGGAACTGATAATAGAAGGTGAAAGATAGAGGTATTCCCTTCCCGAAAGAAGGGCATTGTAAAGAAATGGTTCTTTTTCATTTTGAAGCCGAAGGTTCTCTGAGACCAGTTCTTTTTCCATCAATAATTCATCAACAAAGAGAGCGGCTTTCAAACCGAGATATCGAACGACCAACACATATCCCGGTTCAAAATTCTCCAATTTCTGATGCAGTTTCCCCGATTCAGTATAAATAGAGAGCTCATCATCTCCTGACCTGTATGTCAGTACCCCATTGTGATCCTCGACGAGTAAGCGGCGCTCGAAAGGAGAGGAACTCTCCACATTGCGCGAGGGAAATGCGATTGTTCTTCCACCGCATCTCATCATGATAATTTTGGTCAGAACCCTTGAAGCGGGAATGATGATTTTATACTCAAGACCTTTGCCAAAAGTATTCCGCATCAAAAGTTCCCCTTTTAATTTGTCCTGAATATTGTGTATAACCAGATCGAGCCCGACTCCTCGCCCGGATATATTATCAGCATCTTTCACTGTGGAAAAACCTGGTCGAGACAGAATGCTGAGTAAGTCTGATTGTTCAAAATCTACTGGATATCCCCGCCGGACAGCTTCCTCAAGAATTTCATTACGATTGATACCGCAGCCATCATCACGGACAGTAAGAACAATCTGTTCGTCATCTTTTGATGTTATTATCTCTATCAGACCCGATTCACTTTTCCCTACTGCTCTGCGCTCATCTATGCTTTCCAGACCATGGTAAACGGCATTTCGAATGAGATGTTGAAGGGTCTCGGACAGAACATCAAAAACAGACCGGTCAACCGTACAGGATTCTCCGCTAATTTGAAGTTCTGCCGATTTACCGGTTTTTCGACACAGTTCCCGAACAAAACGGGGAAATCCTTTAAAAAGACTGTTCATAGGCACAAGAGTTACATTGAGTAAGACTTTTTCCATCCCCTTGGAAAGGGTATGTAGATCATCCATCTTCGTCCTGTATGATGAAAATCTTCCCGTAGATAGTTTTAACTGATCAATATACCCCACGAGTTCATCAATTCTTCTCTGCTCCACTCTAATCCATGATCCTGTAGGCATTTCCTCAGTATCGTCAAAGTTCAGATTGATTACATCATCGGCTTTTTCCAGATAGGAGGAATAATCGAGTCTGATCAGGTCAACACGGATAACCGAATCGACATTGACAGCTCTGTAAATACTGCTCTCTTCCAGATCTGTTGTGATGAAAGCTGTAAAGCGAGTGAAATCAGAAGATTTATCTTTCATATCGGGACTGGTGGAAATGACATTGACTGTCAGTTCCAGATTATTCATAAGAAGATAAGCCCGTGCGTAAAGCATCTGAGGGAATTCATCGAGATGGCAGATAATACGATATAATTTCTCTCCCCGTCCCGAGGCTTCATGGAGAAGCTCTTTCTGAAAAGATGTGAACAAATCTCTTTTAACAGAAGCTGTACTCGCGATCTCAGGCTGAGACTCCGGTGAGAAGTCTATGGATATGGGACTACGGGTTTCATTGAGTCGATCGAGCTCTTTCCCCATATGTTTCACGGCTTTGAATATAGTTTCAACACTGATCTGATCAGAACCGGCTCCTTTTCGAAAACCGTCGAAGAGCGTCTCCAGCTTATGAGCTGTAGATTCCAATTTGGTCAATTCCAGGAAAGCAGCTCCCGACTTCAGCGAGTGCATATATCTGAAGATTTTATCGATAATCTCTCTGTTATACTTATCATCTTTCCATAATTCGAGACTTTTATTGAGATCAGTCATAATCTCTTCTGCATTTTGAAGGAATTCGTCTACATGTGCCAAAGCGCTATCCATAGGACCTCTGAAAGAGTTTTTCCGCTTTATGACGGACAGCCATATTACTGTCTCCTACTGCCAATTGCACAATATCTCTATAATGTTTTATTCTAGCCATATTTTCTACAGCTTCAAGAACAGCCATTCGTATCTTAACAGAACCAGAGCACATAAGTGAGCTTAACTCCGGTCCGGCCTGGAGAATCTTTAATTTACCGATCGCTTCAATTGCAGAGAGAACAATGACTTCCGATTCCTCGTAAAGAGCTGTCTTCAAAAAGGGATAGGCTGATTTTCTTCTGAGAGAGACAAGAGTTTGTATGGCTTGTTTTTTCTGTCTATCAGAGCCCTTCCCGGTAAGGAGTTCTCCTGCCGCAAAAACAAGATGGGAAGGGGAATTTTCTTTAGCCAGTTTTTGAGCTCTTTCCCTGGTGGATTTGAGTTGAGACTTCCGAAGCTGATCCTCAAAAGCGGCACGTCGTTCACCCGCTTTTTTCTCAGCTTCTTTTCGTCTTTTTTCCAACGCGGCTTTTTCTTCTGCCTCTCTGCGAGCACTTTCTCTTTCGGCTTTTTTCAAAGCTTCCCGATGCTTTTTCTCATCGGCGGCTTTCCTATAGGATTCTCTTCTAAGTCTCTCTTCTGCTTCTCTTCTTTGTACATCCAGATCGGGTCGGGCTGTACCCACGTGAAGAGATCCGCTATCGAGAAGAAACGTATATGCCTCATGAAGTCGGTTAAACTGCCTGCCGTCACCACCATTCCTATCGGGATGATATTTTTTAGCTTTGCTCCTGTAAGCGACTTTTAAATCATTTATACAGGCATTTCTGGGTATACCCAGTATTCTGAAACAATCGGATAAGGTCATACGGCCTGTCCCTCTGCATCTAAGAGCGCGCTCAATTCAGCAACTATGGCTTCAAGTGCAATTTTTGATTCCCACAAGTCATCATAATCACAGGTTTTAAGAGCGTTGTCTCCAGAGAGGAGAACTTCCCGTATTTCGAACTGAAAATCAAAATCATATGAGAGCGGGGAGAGATTATTCAATCCTTTAACCCGGTTAATCAGAGAGTGAACCCGTTTTTCGAGGATGAATTTTTCCTCATCAACGGATCTGCTTCCACTGTCTTTTACAGATGATGTAAAAATAATATTCTGTCTGATTCCCGTATCGAGATCTTTTGCTTTAACATGAAGAAGACCATCACTATCAACTTTAAAAGCAACTTTGATGCGGGGGTCACCTTTTCGTCCCTTTCTGATCCCTGAAAGTAAAAAACGACCATAGGGGGAATTCTCTGAAGCACTGCGATTCTCCCCTTCAAGAATTTTGATTTCCACTGAGCTCTGATTATCAGCTACTGTAGTAAAAGTTTGAAACCGAACTGAGGGAACTGATGAGTTTTTGATGATGATAGGTATAAATGATCCATCATCAATCTCCACACCAAGGCTGTGAGACACAACATCCTGTATTTCAATGGCCTTGTGACCGTTGGATATGAGAAATCCCTGAAAGGCGGCTCCGAGCGTAACAGATTCTTCCGGATTCACCTGTTTTTCCAGAGAAAATCCAAATCGGCTATTGAGAGTCTCTCTGACGAGAGGTGTACGACTGGCTCCACCAGAGAGAACTAAATTGTCAATATCGGACCTTTTCATATGAGATTCTCTTAAAGTTTTATCCAGAAGGTTCATCGTTCGATCCACAAGAGGGCGGATCATTTTATTGAACTCTTCCCGTGTAATATTAAAAGAGAGGTGTGCCACCTTACTCCCTGTACCGATAAAGGGTATAGAGATCTGGGCACTCGCTCTCGTTGACAATTCCATTTTAGCTTCTTCTACTCTATTCCTGAGATGCTGAACAAGAACTTTATCCTTATTGATATCAATTCCTGTTTTTAATGAAAAATAACGAGCCACTTTTTTGTAAAGAAGTTCGTCAATATCAATACCACCGAGAGAAGATTCTCCATTTGAGGCGATTACGATAAATTTATTCCCTTCTTTCCGGAGAAGTGACACATCAAAAGTACCTCCACCAAGGTCGTAAACGAGAAGAGTGCGGTCTTCATTTTTTTTATCTGCAAAAATCAGAGCCGATGCGGTTGGTTCATTAATGATCTTCCGGACATTGAGACCAGCCAGACGTCCTGCTTCGATAGTGTCTTTCCGCTGTCTTTCATTAAAATAAGCCGGTACTGTAATAACCGCCTCTGTTATATTTTCACCGAGATACCTTTCACAGTCATTTTTCAGACTTTTCAGTATATATGATGAGATCTCCTGTGGGCTGAATCCCTTTCCATTTATTTCAAAAATGTGATCAGAGCCCATATAGCGCTTAGCATTGACAACAGTGGAATCACCATTGACCAATGCCTGATTTTTAGCAGACTCGCCTACAAGTGGAGTACCATTTTTATCAAAAGTAACTACTGAAGGAGTTAAACGTCGTCCTCTGCTATTGGGAATAACCGTGAGTTCTCTTCTATCGTAAAATGCAGCCGAGGAATTTGTCGTACCCAGGTCAATGCCTATAATATGTTTCAATGAATCAGCCCTTTCTGGAATTCAGGGTTATAATAAGGTCCACTTCGCCGATAGAAGATCCTGTTTTTGCTGCAATAACATCGGAAGAGAATCCCTTATTAGACAATTCCAGTATTCTGTCTTTATCACTTAAATTTTCGTCATTTTCGACAACGTCCTTCACACTTTCATCTTCAGGAGAGATAAAATTTCGCATTTTGGACAGGTGATTGTATTGAATTGGTTCAATTTTCTGCCTATCGAATTGTTTATTCAAAAGCATAATAGATTTATCTGATTCTTTTATAAGTCTGTTGAGTTTTTTAATCCGGTCTTCAATGAGCAATATGTTCCTTTCAGCAGTCTGATTAAGTTCAAGAATGAGACCATTGACTTCGTCATCTACTCTGGAAAGAATTTTTTCCGAATTGAGAATTTTGGAGATTTTCCGATTTAATAAAAAATACACTGAGTATATTGCAAGCAGACAGATTCCTGTCACCGTAAAGACTGTTGTCATTCATTATCCTGAAATATCAATATGAGATCCCATTTCAGGATCATGAAACACCTTCTTAGGGTTATGAGGCATGTCATTGTCCTTATCGTTTTCAGGATTATCTTGCCTTTGATCGCCATTTGACTCTTCATCTTTCAATTTCTGAGATTCGCGATCCTCTTCGGTTTTGTTCACAGAATTATCCTGACGTATTTCGTCTTCTTTAATCTGTTTAGCTCCCGCAGCCTGCTGTGAAGCAACAGCTTCTTTGAGATGATTTTGTTCTTTACCCACGTCATTGAGCCTTACAAACATGGTCTGCAGGTCCATCGGTGTAATTGACATTATTCCCTCCGGGAAATATCCTCCTCAATCTCTTCGTAGGAGGTTGTGGTTATAAAACCATTTTCCACAACAAATGTTACAGCATTATCATAGGGGTTGGTTATATCTAATGCGGCATCTTTAACAAATAATTTAACCCCGGCATGAACAGTTTTTGAAGCACATATTTTTCCAGAAACCTTCAGAGATTCCAGATAATCCAGTCTTCTTTCAATTTCGGTTGTACATGTGCTTTTCTCAACTGTTAGTTTATTGAGCATCTTTTTCTGATTGAGAAGAGACTGTGCTTTTTGAGGGGGAAATTTCTGTTTCATAATTTTTTTCTGCTTGAGCAGCCCCTGAATATTTCGACTCAGATCATCCAGTTTTTCATCAAGTTCCTGCTGATGTTTTTCGAGATTCTCAATCTCTTCTTTCGTCTTGGGATCATAGCCCACTTCAATTATGGTTTCTGCCCCATGAGGAGATCCAAGTACAGCGGCATTGACCTCTTCAGCGGCGCGGACATGGCCACCGACAATTTTTGCCCTTTTCCCCTGGCAGAGAATTTTAGCGTTGGCGTCCACATTGGAATTGACAATCCCATCACTGACGATGACATTGTTTCCCGACTGAACTGTAGCATTGGTGATAAATGAAGCCCAGACACTCTTCTGTGCTACGATAAGACCGGAATCGTCACCTTCTCCGCCATTAATACCCTGTTTGACAATAATGTCCCCTCCAGAGGTCAATGATGATTTCCCAACAAATCCGAATACTTCGATAGCACCTTGAGCTGTAACGGCAAATCCATCTTCAACATTACCTTTGACAACAACAGTCCCGAGGCCATTAATATTACCAGTTGACGTATTTACATCTCCCGGTATGACCATAACTGTTTCTACACTGATTTTTCCTTTACTGAGGAGAACCTGACCACTATCCTCAGCAACAGCAATCTCACCATTCTGAGCAATGGTCACATTTTTGCCCAATCCTATCTGGATATCTCTTCCATCGCGGGATTTAATAGGTGTTCCATAGACATTCACTCCGTTTTTTCCGAGCTCAGGTGCTATTTTTTTAGCCAGGGGTTGCCCTTTGATAACATTCTGAATGAGATTCAATTCCCTAAAGTCGACTTTGCCGTCGTCTTTAATCTTTAATTTTATCTTATTGGGATCTACTTCGAAGAGGTATTTTACAAAACCATCTTTACCGTGCTCAGGTTCTCGCCCCTCGGCGACAAGATAGGCTCTTCTATAAACGGGATTTTCCTCAAACCGTGTCAGGTACTCATCGTTGAGACCGCTGATAACTCTGTTATTTTTCAGAAAACTTCTAATGTCTTCATTTGTGAGATTGATACCTCCGGCTCCCGGCTCGGAGACATAAATGGAAGCACTCATCTCATCGGAAGCTACCTCAATAGACATGAGGGGATCATTGACAGGGTTATATGAAAATTCTCCTATCTTGACATAGAGATCATCTGAGAGATTCACAACTTCTTCAATTTTAGGCATATCATAACTGGTGAGAGATCTATTGAAGATTTCCGATTCCACTTCCTCTTTGGAAACCGATTCTCCATCCCCCACAGAAGACTTTACTTTTAAATATGCACATCCATCCCTATCCAGTTTAAGTGAAAAGCTACCTGGTTTACTGACCACTTCCTCGACCATATCATTATCGACTTCGGAGAGATGATCGAGGTCATTATCTTCATCAGTATCAAAATGGATCTGTTTTTCTGCTTCGTAGACAATCAGGGTACTATTTTTATGACCCATTCCGAAAAAGCCTTTTTTACCCTTGTCGAGAACTTCATATTCGAGTCTTCTAACAGGCAGTCCCAACTCAATGGCTCCCTGAAGTAAGGCATCTTCTATACTTTTCCCTGTAACATGGATAGACGTTCTTTTCTTATCGTTTTGAATTTGTTGAGACATAAAATCGCGTATTTTTTCATTCGATACCATTAGAACCCCTTAGACCGCATTGAACTCGTCCCCAGGTCACATTGAATCCGTTCCTCAGCATAAGTAACTGTGGAACGACTCATAGACGAGCAGCCAAATTATCAGCAGCCTGCCTCATCAGAAGAACATATTGCATAAATCTTAGCCGAACTGGTGCAATCCAGCCAAATTACATTATCCCTTTTTTTACGTTGGTTAATCGGGCCCGAAGTCTTGAAATTGCTTTCGTATGGAGTTGAGAGATTCTCGACTCGGTAACTTCAAGGACCTTACCTATTTCCTTCAAGGTCAAATCTTCGTAGTAGTAGAGTACGAGGACCTTTTTTTCCTTTTCCGGAAGGTTCTGAATGGCCTCGACGATAACTCGTTTAATATCCTCTTTTTCCACAATCATTTCAGGCTGTAGACTTGATGGAGATTCAATTGTATCGACAAGTGAGACTTTGTCATTCTCGTCACCATTATTCCAGATATCATTCAGCGAAAGAAGTGAAGTCCCACTGACTTTCAGCATCACTTTATTGAAATTTGCTTTATCGAGATTCATCTCTTTTGCGATTTCATCATCTGTAGCTGACCGGCCGATTCTCGCTTCGAGCCGCTGAACCGCATCATCGAGTTCTCTGCTTTTCTGACGAACTGATCTGGGTACCCAGTCAATTGAACGAAGTTCATCTATAATAGAACCGCGGATTCTAGTCACGGCATAAGTTTTGAATTTAACGTGTTTTTCAGGATCGTATTTCTCAATTGCATCGAAAAGTCCGAAGACACCGAATCCTACGAGATCATCAAAATCGACATTGTGCGGCATACCGATGGAGACTTTTCCCGCTACGTATTTCACGAGGGGAGCGTACTGCTTGATAATCGCATCTCTAATTGAGGCATCTTTAGTTTTTCTGTACTTGTTCCACAATTCCGTTTCCGGAACGCCATTGATAATATTTTCTGCCATAATCGATCCTAATTAGTCTCCTCTCTCTTAAGCACTGTTTTTACTGCTTTGGCCAAATCTTCAGGTTTATTCTGTGCTGCGATAGTTCCGGCCAGCCCTTCAGCAGAGAATCTGCTTCCAGAAGAGAAGGAATTACTTTCATTATACCCGCTTTCCACTTCTGAATCAGTCTTTTTTTCTTCATTATCCACTGCGGAAGAAAAAGTTGTGGAAAACGAGCCCAAATCCGGCAGAGAATCAATATCCATTGACTCGGACAGATATGAATTTCCACTGGCATTCCCTGGACTTTGTGAATCCTGAGAATTGTTATCAATATCCGAAGAAGATGTATCATCAGTTTCCGAACCTGATTCTTCTGAATAAAGCTCGGAAATCGCGTCGTCATCTTCTGTCAACACAATATTGATATTTGATCCTTCCCCTTGAGAGACATCCTGAACTGTATTGATATTCTCAACTGTACCGCTAACTAGAAAAGTCATAGCGATCATATTCACCAGAGATGCAAATACTGTAAATACGATAAGAACAATCAGAGCGCGGAGTAATATGGAAGAAATTCCAACACCTCCGGCTAATCCACTCAAAATCGAGATAAAAACAGCTGCAAGAGCACTAATGATTATTGTTTTCCAGTTAAGTTTCTCCAGTATCAGAGTAACTCCCCCCTCTTCAGATTAGGTTAATAATATGCACAAGTCAAGCTACTGATCTTTTCGAAGTAATTTCTTGATAAAACGGCTCACTCCACCACCCTCTTTATATTCAATATTTTCAAGTCGTCCCACAATATGCTGAAGACATCCTGATGCTTTTCCGTTAGGATCTGCCACCATAAAAGGTATTTGTTTCCTCACAGAGCTTCCAACGGAAGGATCCTCATAAACAAAGCCGAGATAATCCACTTTAAGATTCAGAAACTGACCGGCGATATTAATCACTCTCTGAGAGATTTTTTTGGCTTCTGTAACAGATGTGACTCTATTGACTATAAGCTTCAGATCGAGATCGAGATCATCGATTTCCGTAGAGATTATTTTTATAATCCCATAGGCATCGGTTATAGCTGTCGGTTCCGGTGTGGTCACAATAAGAACTTCATCGGCCGCTTCGACAAAAGAGAGTACATTGCTCGACACACCGGCACTGGTGTCTATTATGATAATATCCGCAGAAGAGAGCTCTGTCAGCTCGGAAATAAAAGAATCTCTTTCCTCATCTGTCAAATTAGCTATTTTACTGAAGCCCGAAGCTCCCGCAACTATCTGGATCCCATAATCTGTGTCGAGAATAACCTCTTTCATAGTCTTCTGTTTTCTTATGACGTGATAGAGGTTGTACTTGGGAATCATACCCATGACAACATTTACATTGGCAAGACCGAGATCGGCATCGAGAACAATTACTTTTTTTCCGATCTTTCCATAGGCAAGTGCGAGGTTTGTGGAAATATTAGTCTTTCCGACTCCACCCTTTCCGCTGGCGATTGTAATTATCTTCGTCTTTTTTTCAGTATCCCCGCGGACTTCAGTTTGATCATCTTCAAACTGCTTGTTTTTCATTATTTCTCTGAGTTTTTCTGCCTGATCTTCCAACTTCTTATCTCCAGATCGCTGAATTATATATGGGAAATTTTCTCAATAGTTTTTCTCTGTCTACTGAAAATCCAGCAAGTTTTTCCAATAATTTGATTTTTGTGGCCGCTTCGATATCCTGCGGAACAACCTGACCGTCAGTGATATAGGAGATGGCTTTTCCACACTCTGCCAACAAACTGATAATGTTGCCGACCAGAGCCGTCTCATCGAGTTTTGTAAGGATTACAGATTCATATTTAAAGGGTTCGAACTGACTGAGGATTTCTTTAACATCACAGGTTTTCGTTGTTGAGGAAATTGCCAGGTGAACTTCGCTGCCATTGCCGCAGGCGTCGAGCAGTTTCCTCATTTCCGCCAGTTTCATAAAATCAGTTGGACTCTTACCTATGGTGTCAACGAGAATGAGATCGGCATCGTTATACTGATGTATCTTTTTTTCGAGATCACCGAATGTTTCAACGCAGGACACGGGTATACCCATAATGTCTCCATAAGTCTCAATCTGTTTTTTGGCACCTATACGATAATTATCGATCGTTATCATGCGAACACTTAGAGGAGATTTGTCCGAAGTGGCTATTCCTTTAATCGCCGCTAATTTGGCTATAGTGGTCGTCTTGCCCACACCGGTCGGTCCCACCAGTATGAATATGCGGGGAACCCGTGAGGGCTTCTCTTTATAAATCCTGATTTTATCACCAATCCATTCTAAAATTGACTGTTGTATAAGAGAGTAATCATCGAGATCTTCCAGGGAAAATTCTTTTTTTAACCGGTCTGTCAGTTCAGTTATAAAATTATGGGAAAAATCATTCTCCCTGAGCAATTCATCCAGATTTTCTATATTTTCATGTTGTTTAACAGGAGCATTTATCGGTCCCGAATGGAGTTCCCCACGAAGACTTTTTACCTCTTCGAGCAGATTTTCCATAAGAGAACTTTCCTTTTTCCCGGCAGCTTCCAGTATGGCTTTTTTCGCCTGATTATCTCTAGATGAAGTATCCTGTCTTGCTTTATCCGATATATATCCGGTGTACTCAACACCCTCTTTTTTGAAAAGTCCGAGGAATCCGCCCATTGTGATTGTTTTTCTGGTCATAATAATTGTATTCAAACCGTACTTAGAGCTAATTTTATCCAGCACATCTCTATGGCTGGCACCCCTTTCTGTAAAATATTCCATTAGGATTCCTTCATGTCAATTGATATTTCACCCATAGACTCTATTGTCATATTTGAAGCAATTTCCGGTACTGACAATATAACCAGGTCCGGTATATCCCTGATTGTGGAAGACCTGACAAGCGCTCTGGCAGCTTCGCTGCACAGAATTATAGGATAATATCCTAAATTCTGTATCTCCTGTACACTGTTCAATACTGAATTTATCCACAAGCGTTGAAACTGAGGGTTCAACGCGGCGACAGAACCTGTTGCCGAGTCCATACGCGACTCGACTATCTGCTGTTCTACTTCAGGATTTATGGTTAAAACTCTTAAGGTATTATCCTCTTCAGCATACTGTAAACATATCTGTCTGCCCAGTGCCTGCCGCACTTTTTCTATGAGAAAGCCCGGTTCTTTCGTCATCGATCCGTAATCCCCGAGAGTTTCCAGAATGACTACAAGATTTCTGATGGAAACCTGTTCTTTTAGTAATCCCTGGAAAACTTTCTGAATCTCTCCAGTGGAAAAAACTTTTCGAACTTCTTCGACAACAGCAGGATAGTTTTCTTTTAGTGTATCGAGCATGGATTGAACTTCCTGGCGTCCGATAATTTCCGAACTGTGTTTCTTTATAATTTCTGTGAGATGTGTGGCGATGATCGATGGTGAATCGACTACTGTATACCCCAGTCTTTCTCCTCTCTCTCTGGTACTTTCATTAATCCAGATAGCAGGAAGACCGAATGCGGGATCTGTTGTCTTTTCTCCATCGAGACTCTCTCTCTCACCGCCGGGATTAATCGCGAGAAAATGCCCCATACGAATTGTACCACGGCCCATTTCAACACCTTTTATCTTCAGACAGTACTCTGATGGTTCGAGACGCATATTGTCAATAATTCTGATCCGGGGAACGACCAGCCCTAAATCAAGAGCCGCTTCACGGCGAATTCTCGTCAACCGGTCCAAGAGTTCAGCACCGTTGTCCTGATCCACAAGGGGAATCAGTCCGTAACCCAATTCAAGAGAAAGAGGATCGAGAGGGACAACAGGAGACATTTCAGCGGGTTTTTCCGCTGCGGCAGCTTCCTTATCATTGCCTGTTTTTGCCAGTTCCTCTTCAATATATTTCTTTCTTGTCAGACGAAATGCCAGAAATGCTGTCATTCCAGACATAGGCAGAAGAAGATACCACGGGAAGCCCGGAAGCACTCCGAGAATAAAGAGGAATACAGCCGTAATCCAATATATTTTAGACTGGGCAGTAAACTGTTCTTTTACGTCATCACCCAATGATCCATCACCGACAGACCTGGTCACAATTAGACCGGTCGATACAGAAATAATCAAAGTCGGCAACTGAGAGACAAGCCCGTCACCAATTGTCAGTGACGTATAGGTGTTGAGAGCACTTGTAATAGGCTCTCCGTGAATGGTTACACCGACAATTATTCCTCCGATAACATTGATCAGAGTAATCACTATTCCGACCTGTACTGTTCCGGAGACGAATTTTGTCGCACCATCCATAGCACCGTAAAAGTCTACAGATTTTTGAAGTTTAGCCTTCTTTTTCCTGGCCTGATCATCGGTGATCAGTCCCGAATTATATTCTGCATCAATGGCCATCTGCTTTCCTGGTAAAGCATCCAATGTAAAACGGGCTGCAACTTCGGCAACTCTGGTGGCACCTTTGGTGATAACCATAAACTGAACAGCAATGATGATTATAAATATAATAGCACCGATGACTATACCCTGAGTCCCCTCGGAACCAACAACAAATGTGGCAAAGGATTTGACGATCCTACCATCAAAAGTCTCTCCTCTGGAGAGAATAAGTCGTGTGGAAGAAACATTCAGTGCCAATCCGAAAACTGTCGATATGAGCAGCACCGTTGGAAATATTGAAAACTCCAGAGGGTCATTTGTAAAAAGAACAATGAGGATGATCATTATTGCCAGCATCAGGTTTACAGACATGAGCATATCGAGCATCCATGTCGGTAGTGGTATTATCAGCATCATAACGATAGATAAAACACCAATGGTTATTAACAGGTCGGTCTGCTGCTTACCGAATACGCTTTTTAATGCTTTTTGAAAATCAGCCAATTTTCAACTCCTCTTTTTTACTTTTCACCAGAGAGCTTGCCGCTGATGCGGTAGACCTCTGCGAGTACTCGCGAAACGATATCCCAATACTCTTCGGGAATCATCTCTCCTATTTCCACTGCCGCATAAAGACCTCTGGCCAGAGGTTTATTCTCTATAATTGGCACATTGTTCTCTTTGGCCACATCTCTAATCCTGAATGCGATATTGTCCTGCCCCTTTGCCGTGACTGTCGGAGCCACCATGGTTTCATTATTCCACTCAAGAGCTACAGCGAAGTGGGTCGGGTTTGTAACAATAACATCCGCTTCGGGAACGTTCTGTATCATATTGGAAGTGAGGATCTCCTGCATTCTCTGCCTGAGCCTGCTTTTGACCAGAGGATCCCCTTCCATCTGCTTGTGTTCCTCTTTAACTTCGTGCTTGGTCATCTTCAGAGAATCAAGATGCTGTTTTCTCTGAAAGAAATAATCAGGCAAAGAAAGAGACATTAGTATCAGCGCTGCTTTTACTGCAAGGCCAAAAGCGATGTGAGCGACAAAGCTAAAACTCTCCCCGAGGGGAATCTGAGACATATTAGCCAGTTGAGGAATATTTTTCCGTACATCCTGATAAGCCACAGTACCTATGATTATTATTTTTATAATCGATTTAGAAAAATTGAAAAAAGCCTCTAATGAAAAAAGAGACTTTTTTGCCCAGTTGACAATATCAGGTTTAATCTTTTTAAAATCAGGCTTTATCGCTTTGGGAGTAATTTTTAAACCCACCTGCATTACATTACCCATAAAAGCTGAAATATAGGATATGGTAAAAATAGGCACTGTCAGTTTAAGAAAATAACTGAGAAAAGCCTGAAAGGGAACCCGATCCACAACAATATCTATGGAAGTGCTGCTCGCAATAAAAAAATTGAGCATCTGAGCCAATTGCGTGATCATATAACCAGCGAGAATACCAATCGTAACAAGGGGAAACAACATCACCAGAGATGCTGTGAGTTCTGCCGTTTTGGCGACTTTTCCATCTTCTCTGGCTTTTTTCTTCTTTTGTTCTGTAGGATCTTCAGTTCGCCCTTCATCATCGGCGGCAAACCACTGAATATCCATAGGTATGAGCTGATCATCATATTCGGAGGATCTGAAAAGTTTAATTATACCGTTTTGGCTCATAGGGTTCCTCTGTAAGCCGTATCGAGAATAATCAGGATCTGATCAAACCCGGCATTGATAATAATGGTAAATTTCTCTATTAGAAAAGGCATTGATGCAATCATCATAATAAAGCCGAGGCTAATCTGTATAGGAAAACCTACCATAAGAAGATTCATCTGGGGAGCCGCTTTAGCCAGCAGTCCCATAGTGACAGATAGAAGAATGAGCGTGCCCATTATGGGAATGGCTATAATAATAGCCTGCTCAAACAGATTTCCGAGAACACCTATAAAATAATCCAGAAGCATTTCCCTCTGTATAAACAGATCCGATGCTTTTACGGCAACAAAAGATTGATATATTCCCGTTAAGAATATTTTTTTCAATCCGCCTGTGACGAGAAAAACAAGCATGGCTATCAAATTTAGAAATTGCCCGAGAAGGGGAATCTGGATTTGCGAAAGAGGGTCGTAAACCTGAGAGGCACCAAACCCCATCTGAACAGAAAACATCTGGCCGGCGACTTGAAAAACAGTGAAGACTAATTGAATAATAAAAGCGAGAATGATCCCCACAAGAACTTCTCCAATTACAAGGATAGCGTATAGAAGTCCATTATCGGGAATCACAAAATTCAAATTTCTGGCCATGGGAAAAACAGCAAATGACGTAAAAAAAGCCAAAGCCGCTCTTGCGGTACCGGGAAATGCTGTAGAGGACATGATGGGCATCAAGGTCATCATAGCGATTATCCTGGCAAAAATGAGAAAAAATATCTGTCCATCCGAAAGCAGAGCATTAAAATCCATCTAGTCCTTAACCCGCTATAGTCGGTATCATATTAAAAAGATTCGTCGTAAAATTGGCCATAGAACCCATCATCCAGGCTCCGAAGATACCTATAATGGTCAAAATGGCCACAATTTTGGGAACAAAAGTTAATGTCTGATCCTGTATGGATGTCACGGCCTGAAAAATCGAGATAATAAGACCGATAAGCATCGAAGTTAATAATACGGGCGCTGCAATAGATAGAGTCTGTATGATACTGCTTCTCAGCAGACTGACAATAAAACCTGTAGTCATAAATTATCTCCTATACCTACCATGAAGTTACAAAAAACTCAAAATAAGCTGACGAATTATCATGCCCCATCCATCTACCATAACAAACAGAATCAGCTTGAATGGCATGGAGATCATGACTGGAGGAAGCATGATCATCCCCATAGACATCAGGATGGAAGACACAACCATATCGATGACAATAAAAGGGAAATAGAGCAGTATACCTATCTTAAAGGCAATGGTCAGCTCATTGAGAATAAATGCGGGAATGACCACATATGTGGGGACATCGGCAAATGTCTCAGGTTGATCAAGGCCGCTCATATTCATAAAAAGAGCGATGCTGTCATGATTCCCGTCCATCTGTGTGTACATAAAAAGTCGCAGGGGTTTTACCCCTTCTTCGTATAGTTCTGTAAAACCGATCTCTCCGTCGGCAAAAGGTTTAAAGGCATTGTCATAAATTTCTGAAAAGGTTGGCCACATAACAAACAAAGTTAAAAATAAAGCTATACCCATAAGAACATTAGACGGCGGCACCTGTTGCAGCGACATAGCCCTCTTTATAAAATCCAGAACTATTGAAATCCGTAAAAACGAAGTCATGAGAATGACAATGGACGGTGCGAGAGTCAATACAGTCAGAAGAAGAATCAACTGTATAGAAAGTGCCACTTCGTTATTTGTTTCGGGCTCTCTTAAAGATAGATTGAGAAAAGGTATATTGAAATTGCTGCTCTGCGCCTCTTCAATTATTTGAGAGACAGCATCACCTTCGGTTTCTTCAGCAGTTTGTGAGCCGAGTGAAACCAGAGGCAATAAGAGCATAAATGCAAATAGAAACTTTTTCATCAGAGGTCCTTAAGCCTGTCGCGTTGACTGCGGAGAAAGCTTTCTGAGTTTCTTACTGTTTCTTCAGTTTTCTTTTTTTTACCCGTATCGATCATTCGTCCGATTCTATCGGCAAAGCTGCTGTTATTCTTCGGATTATCCTTAGAGAGATTGAGGCGGATATTATCAATTGTTTCCTGATCGGTAATCTCTGAAATAAGATTGACGGAACTATTTCCACTGCCGACAAGAAAAACCTGATTTCCCACTTCGAGCAGATGTACTGCCGAATCTTTCATCAGACCTTTAGAACCGACCACGTTTATAAGGGAACTACCGTCTATGCCCGATGTTGAGAATTTTTTTAAGATTAAGAGAACCACATAAATGGCACCGATTACGAGTAAAAGTACAAGAATCGTCCGTATGAGATCGGAAAACCCGATGGCCGAGACATTGACATCAGGATCGGCAGCTTCAGGAAGCTCGCCGGTATTGATGACCAGTGTAGTTTCATCTACAGCAGTTGCTGGTGTTTCTGTGCTCTCTGATACTTCCTGAGCAGAAAGAGGAATAATCACAGATGTGAATATTCCTATCATGAGCAGTATTATATAATGTTTCAGTGTTCCCCTCCCAAGTTACACTTTATTCAGTTATCGGTTTATCATCCTTTTTGTAATCTGTCCATTGATGAGACAATTTCCGTTACTCGCACACCAAAGTTTTCATCGATAACAACAACTTCCCCTTTTGCTATCAGATTGTGGTTTACGAGAATATCTACTGGCTCACCGGCAAGTTTATCGAGTTCGATAATGGTACCTTCCCCCATTCCGAGAATATCTTTAATCTGCCACTTAGTACGACCCAGTTCTACAGTTAGCTCCATGGAAACATCCATAAGCAGTCCGATATTTCTCTGTTCCGACGGAGTTACGGCTGAACCGAAGTCAGGTAGTTGAACCCCCTGAACATTGGGAGGCTGCTGCCCCATTCCATATCCCATCATCTGCTGATTCGCACCCATCTGGTTCATTCCCATCTGGTTCATTCCCATCTGACCGCCCATCTGGTTCATCCCCATCTGACCGCCCATCTGACCACCCATCTGACCACCCATCTGACCACCCATCTGGTTCATTCCCATCTGGCCCATACCCATATCGGGTTGCGCTCCACCGAGACCGCCCATCATGTCCATGCCACCACCTGCCATGGCAGATAAATCAGCCATCATATCTGCCTCAGGTTCCCCTCCGGCTAAAGATGCAATCTCTTTTGCAAGTGAGAGATCAAAAACTTCCATCAAGTTGAAAGAATCTCCCCCATCGATGGAAACATTGAAATTAACTTTAACAAGATCGCCCTGTGAAGGACGTATCATAGTTTTGGGAATGCTCTGCCCATCGGGAGAATCGGGCATAATCGTCTTTCCGATTTGATCTCCGATAACGGTAACAGAAGCTCCGGTTATCTGCGATATGGCTTCTCCGATTGCCGAAATGGCTGTTGCGTTGAGTTCCACATCCTCCTGTCCAATCATGGGACCGGCTAATTTTAAGGCGTCGGCAGTGCTGAGATAATAAAAATGCTCTCCGACGACCCCCTCTTTATAATTGATCTTAATTTCAACGATCTCATCTTCCAGAGATCCCTGAAGAGCTGTTTTATCAACGACTTCAAGACCGGGAGCACCCATAGTTACGGTTTTCCCCATCATACCTGAAAGGGTTCCCGATTGGGACTCACTGGCGCTCTGTAAAAGAGATATGAGAGCATTTTCTTCTGAAGCAGACAGAGAAGATCCCGACTGCGATGCTCCTGAATCGGAAGACTCTACGCTTCCACCTAATAACAATGCATCTATTTCATCCTGAGATAGGGAACCATCACTCATTCTTCTTCTCCTTCTACAGAAAGTTCTTCAAAATCTTCCTGTTGGATATCTTCAAGTTTTTTCGTAATCTGAACAGCGACTTTGCTGCCCACCACACCAGGCCGGCATTCGAACTTCGGCCTATTTCCGATATTTAATGTCATCGGATCATTTACACGTGTATTCTGAAGCCGGATTATATCACCGGGAGTGAGAGATAGAACATCTCTCACAGGAAGATCCATGCTTCCCACTTCCGCGACAAGGCTGACACCTATTGTTGAAAGCCTATCTCTCAGGATATTCAGGTTTTCAGTAGTCGCACCACGACGTACAGAGGAATACCAATACTGAGCCGATAGCTTAGTTATAATAGGCTCAATCGTCAAATAGGGAATACAGAAGTTCATCATCCCTTCGACATCTTCAACTTTTGTCTCCAGCGTTACCAGAACTACCATTTCCGTAGGAGGTACTATCTGTGCAAACTGCGGGTTGGTTTCAATCTGCCCCAAACGGGGACGAAGATCGATTACCTGAGACCAGGCTTCCCGCATATTCCCCAGAATACGAACGATAATTGATTCCATAACAGACTGCTCAATTTCAGAAAGTTCCCGGTTAACCTTAGAACCTTCCCCTGTTCCACCAAAAAGTCTGTCGATTATGGTAAATGTTATAGCCGGATCTATTTCAAGAATCGCTGATCCTTTCAGGGGATCCATATTGATAACCGCCAATGCCGTCGGAGACGGTATTGATCTGATAAATTCTTCGTATGTCAGCTGATCGACTGAGGCTACATGAACATGAACCAGACTTCGCAGCTGAGCCGATAGAGAGGTTGTTGTCAGGCGGGCAAAAGTTTCATGCATAATGGAGACTGTACGAATCTGTTCCTTAGAGAACTTATCCGGTCTCTTGAAGTCATAAATCTTAATGTTTTTACGATCGGCTACCTGTTGAGTATCTTCACTGTCCATATCTCCTGTGGAAATGGCTGTGAGTAGCTGATCTATTTCATCCTGCGATAGAACTTCTGTCATTAAATCCCTCTAATAGATATTTCGAGTCTGGTCGCAGACTCCGTCTGCTGCTCGACCATGCATCCTTGATAACACAATGCGTTGGGACCCGAACATATCGCCAGTTAAAATTCAAAAGTCTGATATTCCGTGAATATTATACTTTCGACCCTTCCATTTGTGAGAACCGCATTGATTCTCTCTTTCAGTTCATCTTTAACGGCCTGTTCATCAGTATTCAATTCCTGGGCTGTTTTACTACTGAAAAAAGTTCTAATGAGATCGGTCAACTGAGGATTTCGCGATGTTAACTCTGTTGCGAGTTTTTCATCACCCTCATTGTACCCGATATCTACTTTTACAGAAACGGAATGAGGTGATTTATCTGCTGTTCTGGTTCTTATCTGCTTGATAAGATCAAAATAAGTATAAGGTGGAGTTTTCCCCTGATACTCTTCCGATACTTCCTTGAATGTTCGGGCTTGATCTCCCCTGTCAAGAAATTTAACAGTGATGACAACTATTGTGACAACCAGAATAATTCCGATTATTCCACCGACAATATAAGTGAGCAGTTTTACGAGAGTTTTTGACAGACCTTTGCTGCTTTTACTCTCTTTTGCTTCCTTAAAATTGTCTTCGCCCATATCTTCAAGAGCATTTCCAACATCTTCGTCTGACATAATTCCCCTGATCCCCAGTTTTCTATTGTAATATTACCAGAATAGTAGTAAATATGCAAATATATCTCAGTTTCAGCTGTAAAAAAGCATGATTGGCACATTTGCAAATTCTTCAGTACAATCTTTTATAAATGACCTTCCGAAAGAATCACTACATCCACCCTGCGGTTAAAGGCTTTTCCCTCTTCCGACTCATTGGGAGCAACCGGTCGGTGCGATGAAAAACCACTGACTTGAAACTGCTTCTCGTCAGCTCCGAAATCAACCAGATAATGAAGTACATTCGCCGATCTCGCAGTAGATAATTCCCAGTTCGTCGGCCAGGGACCGTCGGGGTTTGTAGGTCCCTCATCGGTGTGTCCTTCCACTTTGAATGACCTGTCATCCAGTTCGGAATTGCTCAATATTCTGGCGAGTTTCTGAAGAATCACTCTCGATTCCTCTATATTCACCTCTGCCGTAGCGGGTCGGAATAACATATCGCCGGCAAGCGAAATGATCAACCCCCTTTCATCTTCTGTGATTTTTACCTTTTCACTTTTAATTTCGGGTTTGAACATAGAGACAGCACTTTGCCTCGCTTTGTCCAAACCAGTTCCCCTGCTCTGAGAAGGCATGGAGAGTATATTATTTCCCAGTTCTGTCAACTCACCTACAGAGAGAGTATTCCCACCCTGTAGTACGCCGAGACCATTAAAAGACTGCATAATCATATCCAGTCTATGGCCGTCAATCGCTTCGGGATTCATTAAAATTACAAAAAAGCAAAGGAGTAGTGTAACCATATCCCCATAGGTGGTCATCCACTCCGGTGCACCTTCTTTGCATTTTGGGCATTTAGGAGCATCTTCATCAGCCATGATTTATTCCTCTCCTCCTCCACCTGCAGGTCTTTCAGTCGGCGGTAGGAATGTGTACAATTTCTGTTCCAGGATTCTCGGGTTGTCTCCCGACTGAATGGACAAAATGCCTTCGATCATTATCTCTTTAACTAGCATTTCATCGGCATTTCTATCTTCGAGTTTCATTCTCAATGGCGTTAGAAACAGGTTGGCAAAAAGTGAACCATATAAAGTAGTAATCAGGGCAACAGCCATATTCGGACCTACTGATGCCGTGTCTTCAAGGTTCGCCATCATACCAATTAGTCCCAGAAGTGTTCCTATCATTCCAAAAGCAGGAGCCAGAGTATTCCATCCTGCTACAAAATCAATCCCTTTTTGATGTCTGCCTTCTATCTGATTGAGGTTTGTATATAATACTTTTTTAATGACATCGGGATCAGTTCCGTCTACTACGAGTCTCATTCCACCTTTCATGAAATCATCTTCAACATCGTTGAGAGCATCGTCGAGGGAGAGAAGCCCCTCTTTACGGGCGCTTTCAGAAAAAGCAACCAGCTGTCTGATCAACTCATCCTTATTGAATACCTGAATATTGAAAGCCACTTTGAGGAATTTCATCATACCCAGAGTTCGCGCCAAAGGGTTGGCTGCCATTACACCCATGAGAGATCCGATGATTACGATAAGAAATGAAGCTGTATCGACAAACAGTGCCAAAGAGTTTCCCGATACGATAATACTCAATACGAGGAGAATCATTCCCCCTGCGAATCCGCCTATTGTAGCTATGTCCATTAAATACTACTCCTCATTCTTAAATGAGCCGATCAGTCTTCTGTATTCGACTATCCGCTTGAAAATCGTGGGATAATCCTCTGTAACTACCAGCTTCTTTCCCGACAGCATAACAATAGTCGTATCGGGATTGGATTCTATATATTCGATCTGATGGGGATTGAGATAGAATTCTTTTCCATATTTACCCATCATGGTAACTTTAACCAAAAGGACTTCCTTTGAGGGGGAGACAGATTTAAGAATCCATCTTTACAACCCCTCCTTACCTTAGCTCATTAACGATATTATCGTTTGAGTTGCAACAGTGTCTGAAGCATCTCATCAGACGTTGTTATTGTTTTACTGTTAGACTGGAAACCCCTCTGGGTTACAATCATATCTGTAAACTGCTCTGCAAGGTCGACGTTACTCATCTCCAGAGCACCGGCGATAAACTTTCCTTTACCGGCAATACCAGAAGGTCCGATATTGGGATCTCCCGAGTTATTAGAGACGACAAATGTCGATTCTCCGGCTTTATCAAGGCCACCGGGGTTTGTAAAGGATGCCAGGGCAACCTGTCCCAATTCTCTGTTTGTTCCGTTGGAATAAACACCGGTTACAATACCGCTCTGGTCGATTTTAAATGTATCGAGATACCCCATCCCGTATCCGTCCTGCTTGAAAGCCTTTGTTGATGAGGTTTCAGCAAACTGTGTGATGGAGTTTGTGTAACTACCTACATCTCCGAGGTTCAAGTTAAAATCCTGACGAACTTGATTTCCCTCACCATCAAGGGTTGTATCGGCAACATCAAAGGCAACAGGAATCAAAAGAGATCCTTCAGCAATAGCATCACCCTGTCCATCAGTTACTGACGAAAGAGAACCGAGGTTATCAAAATTGAGAAGGAATGTATTTTCTGTATTTCCCGCAGCTCCGATATCAATGCTCGTGTTGGTATTCACTTCCGCATCGGCGTCTACAGAGACAGTGGCCTGCCACTGATTGGATACACCCGGAACTTTAGCAAAACTAATGTTCATTTTATGAACATTTCCAAAGGTATCATAGAGATCCTTATCTATAGACCAGGTTCCTCCTCGGGTTTCAGCAGCTCCGGCACCTTCAGCGACTTCCGGAAGCCTTTTATCGAGGTTACAGGCAAATTCCACTTCTGTAGTTGCTGATGCGGGATCTTTACCACCTATGGGAATTGACAGATCACCGGGATCTGATGCCGTGTTGATAAATCTCTGTCCGTCAACAACTTCTGTTGACCACCCCTGAACCTTCATTCCGTTAGCGGGATTGACAAGAGTACCATCCTGATCGAGTCCAAATGCACCGGCTCTAGTATAGAACTGCTTTGCACCTGAGCTCATTATGAAAAAACCATTACCCTGAATGGCAAGGTCATCTGTTTTACTTGTTGTCTGGAGAGATCCCTGCGTGTGAATTGTATCGATAGAGGCTACAGCCATACCGAGCCCCACCTGCTTGGGGTTTACACCACCGAGTTCATTTGTCGGTTTTGCCGCGCCCCCCATACTCTGGGAGATCATATCCTGGAAGTTCACTCTTCCCTTTTTAAAACCTATAGTATTCACGTTGGAAATGTTGTTACCGATAACATCCATTCTAACCTGATGATTCTGTAATCCGGAAACACCGGAGTATAATGATCGCATCATAATTTAAGTTCCCCTTTACTCTCTGATCCTGGAAACACTTTCCATTCCATAATATTTTCCCTCAACAAGAATATTGGGGTATTCACCACCTGTAACGGCTTCAACTTTGCCGCTGATCAGCGATTCTCCCATCTCTATTTCAACTGTTTTCCCCAGCATACCTACAGCCTGTGATGCCTGAAGCCGGTCGGAGACATCCTTGAAACCTTCACTCATGTTTGTCATCTGCTCCAGAGAGGAGAACTGTGCCATCTGAGCGATAAACTCTTTGTCCTGCATCGGTTGCGTCGGATCCTGATGTGAGAGCTGTGTAACGAGGATCTTGAGAAAATCATCCTTATCCAGTCCGTCCTCTTGAACCTTTCCCTTATTGAGCGTTTTATTAAAAGCATCAACCTGCATCGAAACTCTTGAAGAATCCTGTGATGTCATAACTGATGAAAAATCCATATAAACTCCTTCCGACTAAGCGCGAAAACCCCGATGGGGAATACTGCGCTTTTATCTCTATTACACTACTAGGTTAATTCGCTGATGACCGCTTTCCGAAGTGTATCGCCCTGTTGCGGGTACTGCTTCATCCAGTGTCTTAAGCCGGTCGCTGAAAAAAGGCTGATCATTCTGAAAAGACTGATTCTGATCGCCATTTTCTTTATTGCCGTCACCAACAGAAACTTCGATTGAAGAACTGCTGATTCCAGCCTCTTCAAAGGACCGGGACAGATCGCTCAGATTATTTTCAAATAACTGCCCCACTCTACTATTTTCGACAATTATTTTTCCGACTAAATGGTTTTCACTCATATTCAAATGAATTTTTACCCGCCCGAGAGATTCCGGTTTCAGAATCAGTTTGATCTCACCCTGATTACTGTCTTTGAGAATAAAAGAGGCTTTCTTAACAATCTGCTCATTACCCGAATCTTTAAGTTCTCTCGCAAGAACCACTTCTTTGTTGTTGTTGAACCGGCTTTCAAAGGACTTTAAATCATCTGGAGTGGCCCGTTCCACATTCTGTTCACCGAGAACAATCTGATTGCTTTCTTTCGCAGTCTGTTCAATATTCTCACTCACAGCAGCGGTTTTTGTGACAATATCACTTTTGATATTTTCACTTTTACCACTTCTCACGTCGATGACTGTCAGGGTCTGCTCATCTTTCCCTTTTTTTGAACTTCCGCTTTCCACTTTGAGTGATCCGCTTTTTACAGTTTCAGAAGATTTGATTGTTTCCGCGCCGGACAGGATTTCCGTTTCACCGTTTCCGGGAAAAGGAATCAAAACAGCTGCCGAGCCATTCTCGAGATTCTGCCCGATGAGAGGTTCTTCAGATTCAGAAGCCCGGACGTCTCCATTTATGAGAGCGAATTCTGACAATTCAGTTTCATCCGATGTTTCCTCAGATGCATCACCGGATTTGATTAGAGAAAGATTATCCCCTTTTTTCAACGATGTGCCTTTTCTCTCTGTTTTTACTGAAAGAGATGACTTGTCAGAGATCTCTGTCTTTAGGTTCGTATCCCCTGCCCTCTTAATCAGAGAGGCAAGATCCTGATTTTCACTTCCCCGATCTATGACCGCTTCGGTTTTTTCAGTTGAGATTTTCCGAGTCTTGTTTCTGATGATTTTTTTGGAATCGGAGAATTGATTCTTCTTTTCTTCAACAGCAACTTTTGCCGTATCATCAGACTGCTTCTGTACTTCTGCTACAGGCTCTTTTTGAGAGTTACTCACTTTATCTGCGGGCTTTCTCTCATCTTTGGCAATAGCTTTATCCAGGCTTTCCTTAAAACGGTTTCTCTCAACATCATTTATCGGCGGACTCTCGGACTTGTAACTCTTTTCCCGAGCGTCTACTGCAAATGAAGGAGCAGGACCGTTTGCAACTAAGGTCATAAGTCCTCCAGAACTATTTCTCCGAATGTAACAATCACTAACTCATGTGACAAATCCGGAGACATTGTTCTTTTATTGTCGACTTTTTGAGAACTTCATTTAGAGTTTTATTCGGGGAGACAAATAAGAGGAAAAATAAAGCCCCCCGGAGTGAGTTCCGAGGCATCTATATTCGGAGAGGTTGCGCCAAAGCCGCGAGAGTACTAAGCCGGAAAGAATTCTGCTTTGGGATGAAAAAAAGAACCTTGTATAGAATAAATCTTTAACAGATCAGGATTATCAAGGCTGATAGGCCATTAGATTCTGTATGGAGGCACCTCTTTCAGGAGGCATGAGTGATAGCCAATAAGCGACAAGCGAATTGGTTCCCGCTTCGACAGCCAGCCTTTCAGAAGTCCGCAGCACATCCACCACATCGAGATCATCCATGGCAAGCATAATATCTACGGCATCCTGCGGGGGCATATTCCCAAGATAAGAAGCATTCTGTTCCAGGTTTGTTATTTTATTGGAGTAAACATTGAGAGCTTCATTCAATGAATTTTCCTTTTCATTGAGTGCTTTTTCCCTCTCCTCCAACTCGGTCTGCTTCTGGAGTATTTCAGCTTCTGCAAGTTCAATACCATTTTCACGTTTATCCAGTTCATCCCTCTTCAGATCGAGAGCTTCAATCTGCATATTCATCCGTTCTCTGTCGAGAACAATAGGAAGGTCTTCGTTTTCCAGTACTTCGGGAGAACCAATCCCCAATAGGGATGTGACTGGAGTCATTTGCTCTTTAGCGTCGATAACACCCAGATAATCGAACCAGACAGCTCCACCGACAAGCAGTACCGCAATTAAGAGTATTAATAAGAATATTTTAAGAACATTACCGGCTGAACCGTATGCCATCAGATCCTCCCATAGGCTGAGTTGTTGATATCATCTGTCAATTTTTCCTCGTGTTTGTTGCGAAGGTGATGATATTCTTCAATCTTTTTTTCTTTCAATTTATCGAGGATTTTCCTTTTTTTGGAAGCCTCTATGAAATCTTTTAATACCGATTCCCGTTCTTTTTCTTTAATGACCAGCATTTTCTGTGCTTCTTTCACCTGATTGTCCATTCTCGCTTGATAATTGGCTACCGCCATAAGAGAATTGACATCATTAAACTGATTCTCCAGGGCACAACGACTTTTTTCTGCTGCATAAAGGTCAATATTTCTGCGGATATTCGAACATTCACCTGTTATGGAAGCCAAACGGTTTTCCCATTCTCTCTCCTGTCCCTCTCTCAATTTAAGAACAGTCTCAAGAGTAAACTCAAACCTCTTCATCTACCAGCCCGCCGGAAGACATATCCATATCGCTGATAACTCCGGCTTTTTCCATAGTAGTACCCAATTCAGCTTTTTCATATGTTCCCTGCTGCAGAAACGCATTTATATCGCCGATTTTATCTATGGCTTCATCAATTTCACGATTGCTTCCCTTAACGTAGGCACCGATGTTGATCAGATCTTCTTTTTCCGTATAGAGAGCCAGCATACGCCGCATATTTCCAAATCCCCGTCTTGTTCCCGGGTCAGTGATGGATGGTTCCAGTCTGGAAATGGAACTGAGGACATCGATAGCGGGATAATGGTATTTTTCAGCCATCTTTCTCGACAGGACGATGTGTCCATCAAGTATCCCCCTCACCGTATCGGCTACGGGGTCATCCATGTCTCCCCCCTCTACGAGGACTGTGTAAATTCCTGTAATGGATCCCACATCGGATGTTCCCGACCGCTCTAATAATTTGGGGAGAAGCGTAAATACACTGGGAGTATAACCCTTCGTTGCCGGAGGTTCTCCTATGGCAAGACCTATCTCTCTCTGAGACATGGCGAAACGGGTTACCGAATCGAAAAGAAGCATGACATCTTTACCCTGATCTCTGAAATACTCTGCGACCGCAGTGGCAACAAAAGCACCGCGCACTCTGGCCAGGGCCGGTGTATCGGAAGTTGATACGATGACAACGGATCTCTTCAATCCCTCTTCTCCAAGATCATTCTCGATGAACTCGCGAACTTCACGTCCTCTCTCTCCGATAAGTGCGATAACATTGATATCGGCATTGGTATTTCTGGCGATCATACTCAAAAGAGTTGATTTTCCTACCCCGGAACCGGAAAAGATTCCCAAACGCTGTCCACGACCGACCGGAATCATTCCGTCTATGGCACGCACTCCCGTAACAAGACGCTCTTTAATCATTTTTCTCTTCATAGAATTGGGAGGCAAATTCATGGCAGGATAGACATTACAACAGGGTATTGGCCCCTTCTCATCAATGGGCTTACCCATTCCATCGAGAACTCTCCCGAGCATATCATCGGAGACATTGACGTTGAGCATCTCACCGGTGGCGACCACCTTACAGCCCAGTTCAATACCTGTGATCTCTTCATAAGGCATAAGCTGCACCGTATCACCCTTCAGAGAAACAACTTCTGCGAGAACTTCCCGATCACCTCTGGGAATAAAAATTTTACAAACCTCACCGACAGCGGCAACAGGTCCGGAACTCTCTATAATAACACCCTGAACCTTTGTCACAGTACCAGTGCATTTTATGGAATCGAGATTATCTAAAACATGGAAATATTTTTCAAAAATCTGCATAGGTCCCCCCCAGGCCTGTAAAGACTACGATTCTAATCCCGTTTTGATAGGAACAATATCGAGAATCTTCTCCTCAATTTCTTTGAGCTGTGAAGAGATCCTGGCATCAATCTGTCCAAAGTCGGTTTCAATAATACAACCGCCCTTATCGACAGAGGAATCTTCCAGAACAGTGATGGATTTGACATTCTCCACCATGCGCAGAAAGTCTTTAGTATGCTCTGTGGTGATTTCCAGGTCTGAAAGATTGACTTTGATAGCCACATCTCCGCGACTTTTCATTTTCCTCAAAGCCTGAACGACATTATTGATAACCACATTTTTCTGATTTTCCGAAACAACTTTAATAACCTTTCTCGAGATTTGAAGAACAAGATCTATCAGTTGAGATTCTGCTTCATCTATTATCTCAATCCTCTTCTCAATGGATTTATTGAGTACCGTATGAACGCGGTCAATCAGTCTATCAACTTCAGCTTCACCTGATTTATATCCCTCTTCACGACCGGCTTCATAACCTTTACTATAGGCGTCGTTTTTAAAATCCTCGATCTTTTTTTCTGTTTCATCTCTCAGCTTAGCAGCTTCATTCTGAGCTTCCTCACGGACTTTATCAGATTCATCATCGGCAGCCTGTTTTTCGGCAATTGCCTGATCGGTCTTTTTACGAACCTCTTCAAAGGCCGTTTCCTCAGCTGCTTTTACAATCTCTTCAGCTCTCATCTGAGCGTCGTCGACCATAGCCTGCTTTTCTTTTTCCCAGGATGCCTTAAAGGCGTCGGCTTCTCTTTTCAGATCTTCAGCAGTCGGTCCGAGATACTCAAATTCTTCGAGCTCCTCCACCTCTTCGACTTCGGACTCGAAAACGGGAGCTTCTATCTTAAATTTCTGAGCAGTGAGATTGACGATTTCCTGAGCTCTGAATACACTTTTTGCCACAAACTACCTCCTGAGCAGTCAATCGGACCTGATCATCCGGCCAATTACTGCTCTTTTTCTCCTCTTCTGCGTCATTCAATCGGCAAGTATAATTATATTTCTCTCATTCACTCCTTGAATAGAAAAAAAATCTCAAGTAATTATCTCGACAGTATCAAGTCCGATTGACTGCTACACGAGAACGTCCTCTTCACCGCTTCGCGCGATAACAACTTCACCCTGCTCTTCCAGTTTTCTGATTATAGATACGATCTTCTGCTGGGCTTCCTCAACATCCTTCCGACGTGTGGGTCCCATAAAATCCATATCTTCTTTCAAGAGGGCTGCCGCTCGTTTAGACATATTTCGATAGATCTTGTCCTGAACATCGGGATCAACCGCTTTAAGGGCTTTAGCCAACTCGTTTGTATCGACTTCACGCATAACCTTCTGAATAGCTCTGTCGTCAAGCATAACAATGTCTTCGAATACGAACATGCGTTTCTTGATCTCTTCAGCCAATTCGGGATCGTCTTCTTCAAGCGACTCGATAATGATTTTTTCAGTAGAACGGTCGACAAGGTTGAGAATATCGACAATTGAACCGACACCACCAGCTGCCGTATAGTCTTCCTGGGAGAGAGATGAAAGTTTCTTTTCAAGAACTCTTTCCACCTCACGAAGGACTTCCGGAGAGGTTCTGTCCATTGTAGCGATCCTCTTGGCGACATCGGATTGTTTATCCTGAGGTAATTGGCCCAGAATGACAGAGGCTTTTGCCGGTTCAAGATAAGCCAGAATCAGGGCTATTGTCTGTGGATGCTCCTGTTGAATGAAGTTCAACAGATGAGCCGGATCAGTTCTTCTAATAAAGTCAAATGGCCTTGTTTTCAGAGAACTTGTAAGACGGCTGATAATATCAACCGCTTTCTGATTACCGAGAGATTTCTCGAGCAGTTCCCGGGCATAGTCAATACCACCGGACGAAATAAAGTCCTGAGCCATCATCAGTTCCTGGAACTCCTGTAGAACCACATCTCGCTGTTCAGAATCGATGTTCTCCAGTCGGGCTATTTCAAAAGTCAGAGTTTCAATTTCATCTTCACGGAGATGCTTAAAAATCTCCGCTGAAATCTCAGATCCCAGTGTGACAAGGAATATGGCGGCTTTCTGCCTTCCTGTGAGATCTTCTTTGTGGGTTGCACCCTGTTTTGCCATTCTATTCCTCCGCCAGCCAGGTTCTGATTAATTGAGCAACATCTTCCGGATGCTCACGCGCCATATTGATAGCATTTTCCTGCATCTCAATTCTTGCGCGCTCCTGAACTGACATTTCAACATCGATACCTTCTTCCTCGGCACTTCTAAGCGCCGCTTCACGCATAGCCTGATGCTGTCTTGAGAGTTCTTCTTCTCTCAGTCTACGACGTCTTTCCATTTCTTTCGATACAATTCTGAAAACAACAGCCGCTACGACAAAAATCGCCAGTCCGATAAGGGAAAAGAGTATTGTCTGCTGTATCTGTCTGCTTCTTCTGTATTCAGCATCTTCGGACTCATGCTCGCTGGTTCTGTCAAAGGGGATGTGAGAAACAGTAACTTCATCACCGCGACCATTATCAAAGCCGACTGCCGTAGCCACTAGATCTCTGGATATTTTAAGATCATTATCTCCTACAGGGAGATAAGTTCTCTCAATACTCCCCTCGGGAGTTATGACCAGTGTACCGTTTTCCTGATATTTCTTCTTCCAGATACCATCGATGGCCACAGCCACACTGATCCTGGAGATTTCAAAGGGATTGCTGTCCTCTGTAATATTCCTCGTATTAACGACGAAGTTTTCTATCTGATTATCTTTCTCATATTTACCAACCAGTGACGAGAGATCTTTATATGCAGGAGGAGTTTGTCCCTCCTGCCCCGCGGGACCTTCCGGGTTAAATCCGGTTCCCTGAAAACTCTCATTTTCACTTTGAGACGATTCGAGAATCGAAGCCACACCTTCATACTCGCTATAAGGAGTATTGGGATCATCCTCTTTCATGGTGATAGGAAAATGCTCTTCTGTCTCTATCTGCTTATTTATAAATGCCAGATCAATATCTATATTGAGAATCTCAACACGTTTGGTAGAGTAAATATTTCTGAGCGATGCGAGAATCGTTCCCGTATACTGGGCTTCGAGTTTTCTTTTCTGATTGAGCATTCTCTCTGTAAGAACAAGTCTATCCACCTGCTCAAGACCGTCATAATCATTGAGAACATTACCGGAGTAATCCATGATTGTAATATTTTCTGCTGATAAGCCCTGAATACCGAACTGGATCAGTTTGACTATCCCCTCAACTTTTTTCCGGTTTGTAACAATGTCACTGCCCGGTCTCGGAGTGATAATAACTGAAGCGGTTGTAGGATCCTGTGCCGATTGAAAAAGCTCTTTCTCAGGCATAACCAGAGTAATTTTTGCCGAATCGACATCGTCTAGTGCTTCTATGTGCTGTTCCATAGTGCCCGTTATGGCACGTCTGAGATTGACATCCCTTTCAAAGTCGGTAAGTGTCCACCTGTCTTTGTCAAAAAGAGCCCAGGGATCTGTGTCGGCAGTTATTATACCGTCCCGAATAAGTATGGATCTCATTTTTTTTGCAGTATTATCATCGGATACCAGAATGTACCCATCTGCTGTCACCTTACTGTCTACATTCTGCTCTGTAAGGCTGACTATGATTTTATCTCTCTGTTCCAGATCCGCAATTGGACTGTTTACCAGGCGTACCATAGATGGAGACGCAGAAAAACGGACGAGCATAACCAGTCCGATAATAGAGACAACCATAATGGCGAAAAAAATTACTTTCTGAACAACAGACCACTTGGTCCAAAACGTCTTGAGCTGTTCAACTATGCGTTTTAAAATTTCGTTCATTTCTCCCCTCCCAAGAAAGAAACTTATATAGAGCGATTATTATCTAGTAGATATAATCTCCTTATATGCTTTCACTGCACCATCAATAACGGACTTAGTCAGACTAACTGCCATTTCCGCTTTTGCCATTGCTATTGTAACATCGTGCACATTAACTGAATCGGGATCTGTGATCATCTGCTGCATCAGTCCCGCACTGTCCATCTCCGCATTATTGGCACCATTGAGTGCATCAACCACCATTTCACCGAATTTCCCCGTTTTTACCGGAGCAGAACCTAACTGCCCCTCTTCGTTAAAATGATTCGGTCTGCTGCGTTTTAATTGTACCACATCTCCCAGTGCTGAATCAGCACCTACCAGATTCATCAGACTCATAATCTACCTCCCAATCTCCAGTGCTTTTCTGAACATACTTTTACTACCTTCCATTACAGCAACATTGGCTTCATAAGCTCTAGAAGCCGAAATCATATCCACCATCTCACTGACCGTATTGACATTGGAATACTCAACATATCCCGCTTTTGATCCCGTTTTAATGGCATCAGGATGTGTAGGATCGTAAACAAGTCTCAGATCACTATCCATATCCTTTTCAATTTCCGATACTCTCACACCGTTACCAATACCGTTATCGAGTGATTCAGGTAAAAAAGGGCTTCTCCAGTATGGCTGTTCTACACGCGGTCTGAAAATGACGCGGCTTCTTCTAAATGGGCCCCCATCTGCTGTTCTCGTTGTATTGGCATTGGCAATATTATCTGAAATGACATCCAACCTGAGTCTTTCCGCTGATAATCCCGATGCCGAAGTATTTATAGAACTGAACATTCCCATTTTCTAACCTACCTTAGTACCATTTTTATTCTACTGAACTGACTGGACATGGAAGACGTCATCAATTCATACATCATCTGATTCTTCGTCGACGCCATAGTCTCCTGCTCAATATCCACATTGTTCCCGTTGTTTTTAGTCTGAGTCAGATAATCAAGTACAAACCTCGGCTCAACACTCGTATAATCAACAGTTCTGTTGAAAGGAATATGATTGGAGCTGGACATTTTAGCCTCTAGTTGTTTCGGAGCATTTTCCGATTCGAGTGCCCGAGCCAGAGAAGCCTCGAAATTCACATCTGTCCTTTTAAAATTAGGCGTTTCAGCATTGGCTATATTGTTAGCAATGACTTCGCGTCTGGTTAAGCTGACATCCATAGTTCTCTGCATGATATCAACTGTCTTTCCAAAAGTATTGTTTGTAAACATTTCTAAACTTCCCCTTAAATTGGTCCTTATATTAAAAATCGGCGTATATCTTTCTCATATTAGAGAAAAAAGTCGGATTTAAAGAATATAACGACTCAAATCCCTATCCTCTACAATATCAGTGAGTTTATCACTTACATATTTCTCATCGATGCTAATGGTCTGCCCCTTCAGATCGGGAGCATCAAAAGAGATCTCCTCAAGAAGAAGTTCCATTACTGTATGCAGTCGTCTGGCACCGATATTTTCCGTATTCTGATTCACCTCTTCAGCTATTCGAGCGAGCTTATCGATGGCGTCCTCGGTAAAATTGATATGCACATCTTCAGTTTTCAACAACTCTATGTACTGTTTTGTAAGAGAGTTTTTGGGAACCGTGAGAATCGTTTTAAAAGCCTCGGCATCGAGGTCCTGCAACTCGACTCTCAGGGGAAAGCGTCCCTGAAGCTCTGGTATCAGATCAGATGGTTTGCTCATAGTGAAAGCACCAGCTGCGATGAACAGGATGTGGGAAGTATCGACAATACCGTATTTCGTATTGACTCGACTTCCCTCCACTATGGGGAGAATATCTCTCTGGACACCTTCACGGGAAACATCCTGTCCACCACCGGATCGATTTTGTCTTGTGGCGATTTTATCGATCTCATCGATGAAGATGATTCCCATATTTTGAACGCGATCTCTTGCGAGATCCGCTGCATTTTCCGAATCGACCAGTTTTTCCTGAAATTCGGCGAGCAGTATTTCCTTAGCTTTTAAGACAGTGACGGATTTCTTTTTTTTGCCTCCGCCGAACAATCCTGATAGAGAACCCATATTAAAATCCATCTCCTCAAAGGAATTCCCTGAAAAGATCTCAATCGAAGGCATCCCCTTTTGTTTGGAGATGGTTATTTCCACAGGTCTGTCATCGAGTTTTCCCTCTCTGAGCATCTGTCTGAATTTTTCTCTTGTAGAATTGTCTTCAGGCACGATAACAGACTGCTGGGAAGTATCAAAACCGGGTTTCTGAGGTTGAACTGATTTAGCTGAAGGCAGAAGAATATCTAGTAGAGCCTCTTCCGTGGCCTTTTCAGCTTCTTCCTGAACCCCGTCCTGAAGCTCGGACTTCACCATGGATACGGCCGAAGCCATAAGGTCCCTGATCATAGACTCGACATCTCGTCCCACATAGCCAACTTCTGTGAATTTCGTCGCTTCAACTTTTAAAAAGGGTGCTCCGGAAAGTTTGGATAGCCTGCGGGCAATCTCGGTTTTACCGACTCCGGTAGGTCCGATCATGATGATGTTTTTAGGGGCTACTTCATCTTTAATTTCCTCAGGAAGAAGGGATCTTCTCAATCGGTTTCTCAAGGCGATGGCCACTGATTTTTTTGCATTATCCTGACCAATGATATGTTTATCC
>JADGDJ010000192.1 GCA_016744925.1 Spirochaetaceae bacterium | reverse complement strand
GGCCCTCTCGGGGGGAGTAAAAAAAGGTATTGAAAAAGCAAATAAGATTTTCATACCCCTGCTGGCTTTTTTGTTTATAATCCTGATGGTTCGCTCTGTGTTTCTCGACGGGGCTATGGATGGGCTTAACTGGTTATTTAAACCTGATTTTTCCAGATTGGGAGATTTTAGTGTATGGACGGCTGCCTATGGACAGATCTTCTTTACACTGAGCATCTCTTTTGCCATTATGATTACATATTCCAGCTATCTGCCAAAGGATTCCGATGTTTCCAATAACGGTCTTATGACTGCTTTTTTTAACTGCGGATTTTCAATGCTTGCGGGTATAATGATTTTCAGTGTCCTCGGTTTTATGGCCAAATCGCAGGGAGTACCTCTTCAGGAAGTAGTCTCTTCCGGAGTAGGTCTTGCTTTTGTAACTATTCCAAAGGCTATTAACTATATGCCCGGTGCCCAATTCTTCGGAGTAATATTTTTTATCAGTCTGGTTTTTGCCGGTCTCTCTTCTGCCATATCCATTATGGAAGTTGTCACAGCGAGTTTTAGAGATCAGGTAAAAATCAACCGTAAAAAAGCGGCTACCCTGGCTTGTATTATCGGCTTTCTGGTAAGTATTATTTTCGCTACCCGTGCAGGACTTCTGGTTCTGGATATTGTTGATCATTTTATCAATAATCTGGGAATCGTCTTTACGGGACTTGCCGAAGTTATTATGTTTGGCTGGATGTTTAAACTGGAGGGATTCAGAAAATATATCAATGAATTATCCGATGTTCAAATCGGAAAATGGTGGAATATATCAATAAAAATAGTAACACCAATTATGCTTGGTTATATGGCAATCAGAAATCTTGTCAGCGAGATCAAAACGCCATATGGCGGATATGATGCGCTGTCTTTAATTGTTTATGGATGGGCAATCATAATTTCTGTGATTATTCTGGCCGTTATAATTCAGAAAACATCTAAAATCAGCATAGCTGTAAAATGTGAAGCATAAAAGGAGGTTATTATGTCGGCAGGATCAATCATAATGATGATTATCGGGCTTGGAATTACCTGGGGAAGCGGTTTCTGGTGCCTCTCTAGGGCTTTAAAAAGTCAAAAGAAAAAATAATAACATTAATCCGGAGAAAATCCTTAAAATTTTCTCCGGTTGTATTTCACTATTTCCATCATCGGTCCATCAGGATCCGGAAAAAGCACATTTCTCAGATGCATACATCTGCTGGAAAGCCCTACCGAAAGCGATGTAAATTAGCCAGAGCCCTCACAATAGAACCGGATATGATGGGTGAGGTACTCAATGTAATGAATAGCCTGGCAATGATTGTCTTACACACGAGATGGGATTTGCAAAGGAAGTATGGGGCAGAATCTTTTTATGGATGAGGGAACTATACTGGAACACCGCCGGACAAAAGAATTTCTTAGCAGGGTTTTATAATCTTCAGAAATTGAATTCTCGTAGGAAATGACTTAAATTTTCTTTAATGATATCAAAGAAAAGGAGTTTCCATGAAACTAACCAATTCTCTGAAATTCAAGATAACACTCTATATTCTCATTATTATTTTTCTGGCATTTTCCGCAAATGGCATTATCTCTGTCGTTCAAACGAAAAATTCCTTGACCAAAGTTAATTATAGTCTTGCCGATGAAAAACTGACATCGACAATTAATGATATCAGTACCTTTCTCGGAGAAAAAATGATGTTCACCTGGACGCTGTCCCAAACCGGAGATGTTCTCGATTTCATTAAACGAACTCCATCGAGATTTTATTACACATGGAACAAGCTCCCTCCCATGACAGAACAGGAGGAGGAAAAAGCCTGGAATGAACTGCCTCAGAATATAAAAGAGATTGCTGAAGAACTGACAATTGTCAATCCGGATGAACCGCGCGATCCGGAACTGCTGAAAATGCATGAGAGAATTGTTCAAACATGTCGAAATACCGAAGCTAATGATCCCGATATAATCCTCACTTATATTGGAATCGAAAGCACTCAGGAATTCTATACAGATGATGAGTTTTTCGTCACAGCCAAATATTTCTACCTTATGGACAGGGAATGGTACACCGGAGCCATAGACCGTGATGAAACATCCATAAGTAAACCATATATAGATGTAGTCTCCGGGGGTCTGGTTGTTACAGCAGTTACTCCTATCTTCGAAAATGGGAAATTACTGGGATCAACAGCAATAGACTTCACCATAAACACAGTAATGGATCAGGTAGCTAAACTGAAGCTGACTGAAAGCAGTTTCGCCTATCTTGTAGATGATTCAGGAACTGTAATAACCCACGATAATACCGATTTTATTCTGACGGAAAATGTAAATAACAGTGACATTTTTCCCCAGATTATTTCTGATAATTTTGAAAATATAAAAAATGGCTCAATAAGTTCAATGAAATATTCCGGTGAAAACTCTTTGGGAGAAATTGACGATTTTATTATTTTTGTCAGCCACATAGAAAAAACGGGGTGGCTCACATTCCTGGTAGTCAGGGAAAGCGAAATCCTGACTGAAGTTGAAAAACAGATGGTACAGTTGATTATAATAAACATAATTATTCTGATTGTACTGGCTATAATTGTTTTTATTGTGATTGGAAAATTTCTCGATCCGATAAAAGATGCTGTTGATATTACGAAAGCTATTTCAACAGGAGATCTGACGCAGAGATTGAAAGGCCATCTGCTAAAAAGAAAAGATGAAATTGGGGAACTGACCCGATCTGTTGAAGAAATGGCCGAAAATATTTCACAGGCTGTGATAAATGTGCGCAATACTTCCAATAATGTCTCCAAGGGAAGTAATGAACTGAGTAGCGCCTCTATGGACCTATCTTCGGGAGCCTCGGAACAGGCCGCATCGGTTGAAGAGGTTTCCGCCTCAATGGAACAAATGCACGCTAACATTTCACAGAATGCCGATAATTCGAAAGAGACTGAATCCATAGCAAGAAAAGCTTCCCTTGATGCAGAAAACAGTGGAAAAGCTGCTATAGAATCTGTCGAAATAATGAGATCTGTAGCTGAAAGGATTTCCATCATTGAAGAAATTGCACGACAGACAAACCTGCTTGCTCTGAATGCTGCGATTGAAGCAGCCCGGGCAGGAGAGCAGGGAAAAGGGTTTGCTGTAGTAGCCTCAGAAGTAAGAAAGCTTGCTGAACGGAGCCAGAATGCAGCCGGTGAAATCATTGAGTTGTCAGATAGAACAATTCAGGTTTCAGAATCTGCCGGTGAAATGTTTGAAAGGCTGATTCCGGATATCCAGAAAACCGCAAACCTCGTTCAGGAGATAACCGCCGCCAGCAAAGAGCAGGATGAGGGCATCAATCAGATCAACTTGTCCATTATGCAACTCAACGAAGTTATACAGAGAAATGCATCGTCTTCTGAAGAGATCGCGGCAAACTCCGAGACTCTTAAATCAATGGCTGATGAGCTGAAGGGGTTTGTAGCATTTTTTAAGACAGAATAAACAGTGGAGTATTTCAGCTCGCCCAAAAAACAGATTTTTCTCACTTCATCTTTACATTCTCTACAGATTTGAAGGATATGATTTATGAATATTATATCGAGAGGAAAAAAATGAACAAAATTCTAAGAAAAATAATATTCAGTATCTTCATCTTGCTATCGGGAATTGGAATCTTCTCCTGCAATACACTGGGTGATATCAAAATCCCCGGTCCATCCGATGATAAAATAGTATCCATTGCGGGAAGCACTCTGCGCTACACAAAATAGCTCAAATCCCGGTAGACTTTCCCCGGAAGATAAAAAAATCATTCAACCGATATACACAAATAATAACTCCCGATGATGGACAGATTAATATATTTGCACAATCAAAAATCTCAAATGGGCAAATTGTCCATGCCCGGGATATGATTCTTTTTTATCTGACAGATGTGCCTGTATCCACCTTTGGTTACAATAAGATTCCTCTGGCCGAGAAGATGGCAGAAAACAAAGCCTCTCTCATGTTACTGAACGGCTCGGATGGTGACAAACTTCCACCGATGATCAATGCCCAGCCTCTCTATGAAACAGAGTTAATCGTAGAGGGAACCGATGCCTATATGAATAACGATTATGAAAATCACAGGGATGCCACTTTTGAAGAGATACTTCATCTCGTCCACGACAGCGGAATTGGAGTGGATGTGGAAAATGCTTCACCCGGTGTTCTCAGAGAATATCAGAAAATGATCAGAACAGCGTCGACCAATGCCCTGCCGGGGAACAGCAATCTTTGGGCATATGGCAAGCAAATGCAGTCATGGCTACATGAACTTAAAAATGAAGGAAGTGTAACTCAGGAATATCTGGCGTCGGTTATCGACAGCTATTACGGATTGTGGGGCGCTTATGAAGAAAAAGAAGGTGGGATGTGGGGATTCTACATAGCCAAAACCCGTGAAGATATAAAAAATAAAGATCCCAAGGGATATGCTCTGCTGCAGCACTTTTTCAACCCCTACCTGACATACAAAGCACATATTGATGAAGGATTAACCGGAACATTTCAAATGAGTTTTGATCCTGCAAAACCCTATACGCATAAATCACAGTATCTTCTAAATGCGTCACTTACCGGCAAGGAAGATTCTAATTTATTCGGTAATGACCAGGATAACAGGATAGCCGGCAACGGGGGTAATAATATAATAGACGGGAAAGAGGGTTTTGATATCGTTGTATATCCGGGAGTGGAAAACTATTATACGATCAAGACATTGGATGATGGGACAATTACTGTTACCGGAGATGGTACTGATACTCTGATAAACGTAGAAAAAATACTCTTCGATCAAAGTTTTTAGAAATTACATATCATCGAATACTCGAATCCATCAGTTTGAGGAAAGTATCCCTTTTGACTGCTTTACTGTAGAAATATCCCTGAACTGTATCACAATTCAAAGTTCGTAGGAATTGTACCTGTTCTTCTGTTTCCACACCTTCGGCAACGATATGGAATTCCAATTCTTTGAGGAGGTGAGTAATGCTGGAATATAATCTTTTTGCCCGGGTATCACGAGGACAATTGATCAAAAGACTACCATCAACTTTAATTGTATCAAATGCTATGGAATTTATACACGACAGGGAAGAATATCCCGTTCCGAAATCATCAAGGGATATTCGAACCCCCTCTTGCTTTAAAGCATCAAGTTGCTGGTTAACTCTGGGATTTCGATTCAGAAAAGTTCTTTCAGTAATTTCTATCTCTATATTTTTTGCTGAAATGCCAGAGAGTAACATCTCATTGGTAATGAGCTTGTAAACATCATGATGGATGAACTGGTATGGGGCAATATTTACACTGATTATAAAATCCGGGTTGTGCTTGTCTAAAATTATTTTAGTCAACAGAAAGGCTTCGTGAATTAAAGTTGAAGATAACACGTCGATAATATCTGTTTCTTCGATCAAATCTATAAAAATCCCGGGCGAAATGATCTCACCATCTGGCTTTATCCATCGTGCAAGAACTTCAGCACCGGTTATCTCTCCGGTGATCATAGAATATTGAGGCTGATAATGACCAATGATCTCTTCTCTTACAAAAGCCACCTTCAAATCCAAAAGTATCCTTTTCCTCTTTTCTATTTCATCTAATTCCATATCCAACTTTGAATAAAGATGATTCATATGAATTATCAGTTTCTCATTTTCTTTCTTGAGATATTTTAATGTGGAAGTTTCCTCTTTGAGCCGACCTTTATCATAAGCAAGCTTGATAGCTGACCTTTCATTATTGGCCCTTTCAAGTTCTCCAATATATATTTTCTGATATTGCATGGCTTTTTCATTTTTTCCATGCCTTTCATAATATGAAGCTATTTCTGCCAGATTTCGGACAAGATACGAAGTATGACTATATTTTTCAGCTATCTCTATTCCCTCTTGAAAATACAAATCCGCCATATCATAGTTTTCAAGAATACTTTCGACATCTCCCAGATTCAGAATAGTGATGACATAATTCAAGATTGTTTCACAATCGGGAAGAGTTCTATAAATATCATAGGCTTTTTTAATTGAATCTCTTGAACGGCTGTATTCCTTAAGCAGATAAAGGCTTGTCCCGAAATTATTGAGCAGATCAGCCTTTACAAATGGATCGGAAACTTTGTTAAAAAAATACAGTGCCTGCTCAGAATAGTGGGTAGCCATTTCATAATCTTCAGACTCGGAATAAATACTGCTTATATAAATAAAGGATCGCACAATTAAATTAGTATCGTTAATTAGATAACTCAATTTGTTGGCTTTTTCAAAACAGTCCAATGCAAATTTTCGCTCATTTACGTATCGAAAATAGGAACCTCTTGTTGTAAAATAGTAATACTGATATATAATGCTACCTGAAAATTCTTCATATTCAATCAGTTGATTTGACAGTGTTTCAAAGGTATCCGGATCCATTTTTGAAGAACCGGCAAAAAGTATAAAAATGATGTCTTCTATATCATCTTTGTTTTTATCAAATGTTATTTTATTGATGTTTTCAGTATAATAGAAAGAAGGCTTTGTTCTTATCAATTCAATTCTATCAATTATTTTCAGAATAGAGTCAGATTCCTTTTTCCCGGCCAATACAATATCCTTAAACATGTTTTCAGTATAATCTCATCTATTGTGACAATACAATATATATTCTGAACACTGTATTAAAAACCTAGAATAGATAAGGGGCAGTCCACACCATCCTCTGAAAAAGTCTCGGTTTTGTCCCTTAACATTAACGATTACACTGTTATCCTTTTATTGATATATAAAGAAAGGGATAAAAGGTTTTAGGGATGTAAAAAAATGACTGTGCCCCAGTCTCTCTTAGATAAGGGCACAGTCATTTTCGTTAAATGGAGAGGAGAACGACTCCCCGGGGAGCTCCTTTTTCAACAAGGTTATGGGCTCGGGCGCATTGATCCAGGGGAAGAATCTCTGCAATTCTATGAGAAAAGGCACCGGTTCTTAGAACCTCATCTGTCATGGCAATGGCCTCATCTTTGGCTTCTTCAGGTAAACTATAAACAAGAACCATGCGCAGGGTCAGATTCATAAACATCATTCTTCTAAACGGAATAGATGGTTCAGATACAACTGTAGAAGAGTATGTCGCGATGTATCCGTTTACGGCGATGCAAGAGAGCACTTCTTCCAGGTTTGCCCCGAATTCCACATCCACCACTCTCTCCGCTTTTTCGCCGTCCAAGTAGCGGCTGATCTCTTCTCCCCAGCCATTATTCCTGTGGTTAAACACGGCCTCAACTCCCAGATCAAGGCAGGCTTGCCGATCTTCTTTGTTGCTGGCTGTTGCAAGAACACGAGCACCGCCCCTCAGAGCCCATTGAATAGCGTAATAGCCGACGCGTCCTGCTCCTCCGGTGATCAATAGGATTTTATCTTTGACCGATCCGTCGGAAAAAACACAGCGATGGGCTGTTAACATAGGGATCCCTACAGCAGCACCGACTTCAAAAGAGGCATGGTCTGGCAGATTTACAGCTCGTCGGCTGGAAATAGCCAGATATTCAGCGGCCGTTCCCAGAGATCGTCCGAATTGGGCCTGGTATACATAGACTCTCTCACCGATCCTACTCTCGGGAACTCCTGAACCCACAGCTTCAATGACACCGGCGCCGTCACTATGAGGAATAATCATTCCATTTTGGAGGAGCTTAGGACTAGACCCTTCTCTTTTCTTTACATCAGAAGGATTGACCGCTGATGTTTTGAGCCGAATGAGAACTTCACCCTCTTTGGGTTCGGGGGTATTCACTTCTCCGTAAATTAATACATCTTCCGGTTTTCCAAATTTTTTATAATATACCGATTTCATGTGTAATCCTTTTTTTAATAAAGTCAACTAGGCAGGTTTTCCGTGTGTCCGCCCTCATCAATAAGTTAAAACCAAAGGTGATGAACGTCAAATCCATTTGATTTTAAACGACAATTATTCTTGATCTTTTTTACCTCAAAAAAATAACCCAGGGCTCCAATAGCACGCTATTACTTAATAGATTATAGTTATTTTGCATTTTCAAATTCTCCTTATGTTTAAATAAGTAATCCCTATTATGTATGTATTTATTTAAGACTTTTAATAGCTTTTTCAGCCCAGCTGGAATCTTTATATATTGCTCTAGCAACACCAATAAGATCAGCTTTCCCTGTAGAAAGTAGTTTTTCAGCAGCATCAGCCTCTGTAATTCCACCAACTAGTATAACTGGAATTGACACAACTTCCTTTATAGCTTCAGTAAGTAGGGAAAAATATCCTTGACCTGTAAGACCAGGTACACTGTACCCACACAATCCACCTGAAATATCAAGAATATCTACTCCGGCTTTTTCAAATTCTATTGATGCAATTTTACTATCTTCAATTAAAATGCCACCTTCCATGTAATCAGAAGCACCTAATCTAAGAAGAATTGGAAAATCATCACCTACAACACCACGAACTTCATTAATAATTTCTAAATGGATTCTAATTCTACTTAATATGTCCCCACCATATTCATCAGTTCTCTTGTTGGTGAGTGGAGAAAAAAATTGATTAAGAATATATCCGTGTGCAGAATGAATCTCAACTCCGTCAAAACCAGCTTCTTTTACACGTCCTGCTGCATCTGCAAAATTTTCAATTATATTCTTAATATCTTTTTTACTAAGTTCCTTTGGAATCTCCCCTTTGCGCGGGTTAACTATAGGTGCTGTC
>JADGDJ010000409.1 GCA_016744925.1 Spirochaetaceae bacterium | reverse complement strand
GGATGAGAGTGGGAAAAGGATCAAACTGGCAAAATCCCGAATGTTATATCTGCTTGAGGGAAAATCACTCAAGGGAATAAACGGTCTGCCTGTCGATCATCCTATTGAGGACTATCACTGTAAACACCATCCTGGTTACTCAGTCATTTCTCATTGTTTAGACAAATTGAGTTTTTTATGGACATGTTTTGTTCCTCCCGGAGAATCCTGTGAAATCTGGCAGTTAAGAGTAACAAATTTGGATATAAAAGAGAGGAAATTCAATATTATTACTGCTTTGGATACGGCAATCGGGGAACGTCAGGATATCACATCGACTTCCGGAGAATGGAATCCCGGTCTCAAGGCTCTGACAGGATCAAATGTTATCCGACATGGAGCTTGGTTTCACCATGCGACAGAAGGGGTGAGGGAGAGGGGATTCTTCTGTTCATCGAAAGAACCTGTAGCTTATGACTGCCGGCGGTCTGCCATTTATGGATCTTATGGAGGACCGGATAACCCCGGAGCACTGGAAAAAACATTGACTCTCGGAAATTGTCCGGCAGAATTTGAAAATGTTCTCTTTTCAATGGACAATGCCATGGAAATGCTTCCCGGAGACTCTGAAACGCTTATATATATCAATGGTATATGGGACTCCGAAGAGGATATTTCCAGGATAAGAAATAAATTTTTATCTCCTTCAGATGCCGAAAGGGCTCTCGAAGAAGTCAAAAGAGAAACAGCCCGAATAAATGGGGGAGCCATAGTTAAAACTCCCGAACCGGCATTCGATCTTTTTACCAATAACTGGTTGAAACAGCAGACACGATTTAATGCCACCTGGGCTCGAATCTATTACAACGGTTTCCGTGACTTATGTCAGGACAATGGAAATATGGCTTTCATCGATTGTGATTTCGGCGAAAAACAATTGGTAGAAACTCTGAAGAGGCAGTACTCCAGCGGATATGCTCCGCGGGGCTGGTGCGAAGATCAGCTGATCGAACAGAATTATGCAGATTCTCCCGTGTGGATTGTCAATGCTGTTCACAATCTGGTTATGGAACGGGGCAGCCGGGATTTCCTTTTACAGAAAGTTTCTTTTTATGATGGTGAAGCGGAAACTGTTTATGAACATGCCAGACGAGCTTTGGAATATTTATGGAACGATAGGGGGCCTCATGGCTTGTCTCTGATCCACGGCGGAGACTGGAACGATATGCTCAATGGAGCCGGAATCGGTGGGAAAGGTGAAAGTCTCTGGCTCTCAATGGCTTTGCTTCATGCATTTCCGCTTATTGAGGAACTGGCCCGTATTGTGGATGATCCTGATACGGAGAAAGAGGTTGCATCCCGTAGGAATACTCTTCTTGAACTGGTGGAAACACAAGGTTGGGATGGCGACTGGTACAGGCGTGGGTATACCGATTCGGGGCGACCCATCGGCAGTGTCAAAGAGAAAGAAGGGCAGTGTTTTCTCAATACTCAGGCATGGGCGGTTATTGCCGGTGCGGGAAAGGACGGTCGAGCTCTTCATGCAGTCAAGACAGCGGAAAAACGCCTCGATACAGACCAGGGAATGGCTACATTAGATTTTCCCTATCGCGATTTTGATGCAGAATTGGGTTATATCTCTACGGTTCGTCCGGGAACGAATACCAATGGCGGTATTTACATCCACTCCAATGCTTTCAAGGTCCTCGGAGATTGTCTTCTGAAACGACCTGATGCGGCCTGGAAATCTCTTGTTAAAATTCTCCCCTTTTCCGAATCGCGATTTCCCGTTACAGGACCTCCTTATTCCCTGCCCAATTCCTATATGGGACCGGAAAGCGGCCATCGCTTCGGAGATTACGGAGGTGCATGGATTACGGGAACAGCGGGATGGGTCCATACGGTTGTTATAAATTATATTTTCGGAATTCGTCCTGTCATGGACGGATTGCTGGTGGATCCCTGTCTTCCTTCACATTGGAATGATGCATCGATGATCAGAAATTTTCGTGGAGCTAAGTACAATATTACTTTCAAGCAGAATATAGAAAATAAATCAGCTGTTGATGATGAGCTGCAGGGAGTCTGGTCAATAATTGTTGATGGAAAATTCCTGGAAGACAGGATTCTTCCTTATAGGAAGGGGAGAACTTTTCAGGTTGA
>JADGDJ010000191.1 GCA_016744925.1 Spirochaetaceae bacterium | reverse complement strand
TGCTGTGTTCCAAAATCGTCACCCAAACGGAAGAAATCAATTTTATTCTCAGCGGAATTCATCATTCTTTCAATAAAAGGCATCTGGAACTCCATAATCCTGTGGATCATGGCTTTGTAAAAATCAGGATTTATATAGAGGTCCATCAGACTTCTCTCAACCCCTATAAGCGACTGTATGGGGTATTGAAGAATTCCCGGTGAACTGAAACCGGGAGCTGTCATGATTGCAAAATTTTTGTACTGATCACAATCTGCGCTTAATTGAGAGAAGTCCCACCATTCCAGTTCCGGTAGTGGCCATTTCGCAGCTTCTTCAGCGGATTCGACCCCCTCCATTGGGAAGGACTTTTCATTCCAGTACCCGGCGCTATTGCTGAACTTCGTATATTGCCATTCGATACCCCAATGGTCTCGTTTCTCAGTTTCTGTAATTTGAAGCTCCGGTCCAGTGTATCGTGGTCCGACCCACCGGAAATCGATTCCGAAATTGCTGTAAAGCTCATCGTCTGTGTTAACTTGGAGATCTTTTTTTAGTCTGGTACGCACTTCCGGTACATCCCTGTACATAAGAGGGACTCTGTCGGGCTGTGAATGACTTAAGGCATCAAAGACTCGTTTTTTTGAATTACTCATAACTTATTATCCTTCTCTTTTTTAAGAAGATCTTTTATCTCCCTGTCCGTATAATTTCCGTTTTTCTGCCATGCTTTCATATCCAGGTCGTCGAAATGGACAAGTGGTTCATCAGCAGTGGCAGCCAGCACCTCATCGAAATGGCTGTTCATTCGGGCTTTTTCTTTTTCATTGGTCAGTTTTGATGGAAAGAGGGGAAAAGCATGGTTTCTATATGGCTTTGGGACAAATGGATCGAGTTTGATAAAATCATTATTCTGAACAGTGCCTTCGATTCCCCATCGACTTTCCGTTTTTTTCAGTTCCTCTTTAAGGTGAATGTAGGCAATTTCAGCATTCTGAGAGAGAGTCGCTTCCATCAGGTTGCGGCATTCCCCCGGATCACTCTCCAGGTCAAAAAGTTCCTCTCTGGGTCCGCCGAAATAATAATTGTATTTATAATGGCGGTCTCTCAGACTGATCCAACGTCTGTTGCCTTCGGAATACTCCACATATTGATGATTTCTATCTTTTACAAGATTATCGCTGATCAGGCTCTCTCCGGGCAGACTGTGTTTTCCTGGATATTCCAGACCGGCCGCATCGAGAAGCGTAGGCAATATATCGTTGAGATCGGCGAATTCATCGACAGTTTCTCCAGCAGTAATCCTTGGGGGGAAATGCAGAATCAGAGGTATTTTGGAACAGCTGTCGTAAGGGAGCCACTTCTGGTATGTTCCGTAATCTCCCAACATCTCTCCGTGGTCACTGGTAAAGATAATCAGAGTATTATCCATCTGTCCTGTTGCTTCCAGACTGTCCAGTATTCTCCCGAGATTAAAATCTATATGAGAGATAGCTCCGTAATAGAGTTCTCTCATCCGGCGTACATATTCCGGTGTCGGAAGGTCTCCCAGTAATTTGTTTTCTTCTGCAAGAGAACTGAGTTTTGTTTCTGAAACATGAGGTTCCGGGAGATCGGCGTCCTTGTACAAATTGGAATGTTCTTCGGACACGTCAAAAGGGGGATGTGGCGCTATCCAACCCAGTTTCAGCATCCAGGGATGCCGTCCATTATTGGTTTCAATAAAATCTATGGTTCTATCGGCAGCCCAGGTCGTACCGTGATGTTCGTCGGGGATTTGAGATTGCTGGGGAACCATGTAGAGTAGATTCCTCACGCCGTGTATATTCTGAATGTGTCCCAGTCCATTTTTTTTCAGATATAAAAGATATTCATCCTGCTCCCTGAATGCGGGGACTTCCTGCATCAACTCCATATTGAGATAACCGTTGTGCCTGCGAGGTGGATAAAAGTGATTTTTTCCTATAGTTCTTGTTTCATAGCCGTTGTCCGAGAGAATCTCCGGGAAAGTCGGTAGCCCATCGGGCATTCCAAATCCCCAGCAGTTATCGGGGTATCCATGATATCTGGCTGTGAGTCCCGTGAGCATATTGTGCCTGGCGGGCATACAAATCGGGTTGGGGGAGTAGGCATTTTTGTAGAGTCTGCCCCCTTTTGCCAGACGGTCCATATTGGGTGTTTTCATAAACTCGGCACCACCGGCGTGAATGGTGTCCGACCTCTGCTGATCGGTCATAATCAGTAAAATATTAGGACGTTCGTCTTTTGCTTTGAGCTGTTCAACCCGGAGTTTGTGACTGGCCCCGGAGCTCATCCCTTTTGAGTTAAAATGATCCATTTCTTTTCCTTAATAAGCAGTCCTCCGGACTACTGGTTTAATGTCTTCTGGAAAGTACTTGAAGTGCTTTTTTTAAACCTTTATTTACGGATTCCCTTGCAGCCGTTTCCGCTTTATCGGGATCACGTTCCTTTATCGCATTAAAAATTACACTGTGTTGTTTGAATGTTTGTATATAGGTCTCTTTATTGAGAAGGTCTGTTTTTTTCTCTTCATCTATACGGTAGATTGTGTCAGCTACATAGAGAACTTTTTCCAATATGATTTCATGCTGATGTTCCATATGTTCATTTCGGGCACCCCGGGCAATAATTCTGTGAAATTCAAGATCTATTTTGGAAAAAGTTTCCTGGTTAAAATCCTTTAAATGCTCTTCCATAGCTTCGACATTCATCTCAAGGTAGTAGATTTGAGAGGCATCGACCCTTTGAGTGAATAATCTGGCGAGCATTCCATCGAGAGCTTCCCTGTAATTGTAAAGATCTATAATATCCTGCTCGTTGTACTCTTTTATCTGATATCCGTTCTTACCGGTTCTTTCGATAAAACCTTCATGAACCAGCTGTTGAATAGCTTCTCTTACGGGTATTCTCGATATTTCAAGCTTCTCCGCCAGAAATGCCTCTGTAAGTCTCAGACCCTGTTCTATATGGCCATGGAGCACAAGTTCTTTCATTTTTTCATAGGAGGATTTCTCCGATGTTTTCTCTTTTGCCATAATAAACCTTTATCTCATTATTCAAGCATTGTATACCCTATCTAAAAAACCTACAAGAAAAAACTTGACAGTATACAATTGTATGCAATAATAAACATATGGAGTGGCGATGTATGAGTTTGATTAATAATGCATTTCCCCAATATGTAAACAATAATTATTTTATAGGAGAAAAAATGGAAAAACTAAGAGTGTTTTTTATTTCATGTCTTTTGGTAACCATGGCGTTCAGTCTCTGGGCAGGTGGTCAGCAGGAAGATAAAATGGAATCAGGAACTAAAATAGAGGGATTAAATAGTAATCCTCTATCAGATTTCAGAGTAAGACAGGCAATAGCCTATGCTGTTGATATGGACACAATTGTAGAGACTTTACTAGAAGGTAAAGCTTTGGTTGCGGACAGTATGGTTCCCAACGGACCATGGAAAACTCCGGGATTAAATGCTTATTCATATGATCCTGAAATGGCTAAGAAATTACTGAAAGAAGCTGATTGGGATTCCAATTATACTCTCGATGTTGTTTTTTATTATGGAGATCAGCTAACTGTTGATATCATGACAGCTGTACAGGCCTATTTAAGTGCTGTCGGTCTTAAAATGGATTTCAGAAAACTCGAAGGTGACCTTGGTGAACAGCTCTGGACTAATCCTTCTGATCCTGTGAACGGACCTTCTTACATTAAATGGGATATGGCTTATGCGGGAAGTGCAGCTCTGGCTATGCATGAGTATTATGGTAAACTCCCAACAAACGGATCAGGTAACTCTCACACTCCTTCCGATCCGGAAATCGATCGTCTCGTGGCTGCGACTAAAGCTACTGCGAATATTGCCGATCAGCAGAGTGCTTTTTTTGAATTACAGAAATATGTCAACAAAAACTTACCTCTTATTCCTCTTTATTATCAGCAGCTTTTCATTTATGAAAGCACAAGAGTAAATAGAAACGGTGGAGCTTATGGTAATGCTCAGTATAAATATGACTGGAATATCCTAAATTGGTCAGTAACACCTGATGCAAGCGGAAAAGAAGTTCTTTATACAAACACAGCACCTGTAGAGTTTTTTCAGCATCCTTGGTTCAATCCGGGAATCTTCATGTATTCTAAAGTGTTGTTTGACAGTCTTTTAGTGGCAGACGAAGCTCTGGTTGCTAAAGAAGGTCAGCTTGCCTCAAAATTCTCAGTTGCCAATGATAGCATGAGTATTTCCTTCACTATGAATGATGCAAAATGGCATGATGGTTCAGCATTAACAGCCGGAGATGTGAAATGGAGTGTTGAATATGCGCTTCAGGTTCCAGCAATCCACTCTGTTTTTGCAACAACTTTTAAATCACTCGAAGGTGCTCAGGCATTTATTGATGGTTCAGCAGATGGAATCAGCGGTTTAGTGATTGAAGGTAATACTATTACTTTCAACTTTGCAAAACTTGATCCAAACATGATGCTCACTTTCTCTCAGTTTCCTCCGCTGCCGAAGAAATATTTCGAAACAGCAGATCCTCTACAGTTTCAGCAGAACTCTTTCTGGCAGAATCCTGTAGGAAGCGGACCCTATAAAGTCCAGGAAGTTCAGATGAACGACTACACAGTAATGGTTCCTTTTGAATCTTATTATGGTGGAACAGCTAATATCGATGAAATCGTAATGTACCCAAGTGGTGAAAACGATGGTAATGTCATTAAAAATGCATCAGCAGGGAAACTTGATTATGGATTTACAAAAAGTGTTGCCGATGTTAAATCTCTTGAAGCCATGGGTAATATGAGAGTGACTCCAGTAGACATTCCGTATACAAGACTCTTTTATGTCAATAAATTTCCAAAACCTTAATATTTAGCTCCTTTGTTTTAATTCATTGCGGCAGGTATACATACCTGCCGCTCTTATTACTCGTTAAAAGACCAGGAGGATTTTAAAAAGATGTTGTCTTATGCAATTAGAAGAATGTTGATTCTTATTCCCATGCTGATCGTTATCAGTTTCTTTATCTATTCGGGTTTGGAATTAATGCCTGGTGATGCTGTTTCCTATATGATTGATCCCGAAGCGGCAGCTGAAATATCACCGGAGAAATTGGACGCATTGAGAGATTCCCTTGGACTCAATGATCCCTTTGTTTTGCGTTATGTAAAATGGTTCGGTGGTGTATTGAAGGGAAATTTCGGTTACAGCCTTTCAAGCGGGGTTCCCATCAGAGATATCGTGTTTGATAGATTGCCGGCAACTCTTGAACTTTCTTTTATAGCGCTGATCCTATCAACCATTTTCGGAAGCGTTCTAGGCTTCATCAGCGCCATTAGAAAAGGCTCTATAGCCGATAATACATTGACGATAGTGGGAATGCTCGGCGTATCTGTTCCCCAGTTTGTCTTTGGTCTCGTGGCCATATTAATATTTTCACTTAAATTGAAATGGCTTCCTGTGGGTGGAAGACTGATGCCCGAATATGTCACTTATTGGGATAGATTTCCCCACATCATTATGCCGGCCTTAGTTCTGGCCGCTACGATGACTGCAGGTGTCATGCGTTATTCCCGATCCAGTATGCTCGATTCCATGAATAAAGAATATATAAAAACGGCCAGGAGCAAAGGGCTACCCGAATGGAGAGTGAATCTCGTTCATGGTTTTCGTGTCGCATTAACTCCTGTAATCGTTCTTGTAGGGTTTCGTCTCCCCACATTAATCGGCGGAGCGGTAGTCATAGAACAGATCTTTCAATGGCCGGGAATCGGAAATGAATTTATAACAGCTGTTCGGGGACAGAACTTCCCTCTTGTAATGATGATTGCCCTCTTTTCTGTTTTTGCAGTACTTATCGCAAGTTTCCTTGTCGATCTTTTTACGGCGATACTCGATCCCCGGGTCAAATTGGGTTAGGTGGATATATGGAAAACATTAAAAAAAGAAATACCCGACTCGATCGGAGTTTTGATAAATTAAGAGCCAGAGAAGAGTCCGGGTTAGCCAAAAAAAGCAATATGAATCGTCAATTGAGAAAAATACTCAATAACAAACTCGCTGTTGCGGGGATGATTGTTTTTTCAATCATTATTCTGTCAGCGGTTTTTGCACCATTAATATGTAAATACGATCCTTTAATGATCAACTTGAAAGAAGTTCTGAAAGCTCCTTCAGCTGATCATATTTTAGGTACAGATAGAGTCGGGAGAGACATTTTTTCCCGGATTGTGTTCGGAGGAAGAGTTTCAATCCTTGTCGGACTGGGAAGCGCGTTGGGTGCAGCCCTGGTTGGAGTCAGCATCGGTTGTTATGCGGGCTACAAGGGAGGAGCTATTGATGGAATTTTTTTGAGATTGTCAGAAATATTCATGGCCTTTCCCCAGATCATTCTCGTATTACTCCTCGTTTCTATTTTAGGACAGAGCCTGATGAACCTTATTGTCATATTCGTCATAACCGGTTGGGGGCCCATGTATAGAATGGCGAGAGCAAAAATGCTGAGCTTGAGAGAAGAGGAATATGTTCAGGCATTAAAATCATTCGGTTTGAATACCTTTACGATCTGTTACAAACATATTCTGCCTAATGCCCTGGGACCGATCATGGTTAACATCACTTTGAGCACCGCCATGTTTATTCTTCAGGAAGCGGCATTGAGTTTTCTCGGTCTGGGAGTTCCTCTCAATATTGCCACATGGGGAAATATTCTCAATGCGGCACAGGAGCTCAGAATCCTTCAGGAAAACTGGTGGATGTGGCTTCCTGTCGGTATTGTCATCTCTCTATTTGTATTGAGTGTGAACTTTATTGGCGATGGTCTGCGTGATTCTACAGATCCGTCACAACAGGGATAAAGGAGGTAAATTATGAATGATGATACAATTATTGAAGTAAAAAATCTTAAAACCTTCTTTTATACAAACCAAAGATGCAACAAAGCGATAAACGGTGTTTCTTTTAAAATACAAAAAGGGAAAACTCTCTGCATCGTCGGAGAAAGTGGTTGTGGGAAAAGTGTTACGGCGGCTTCCATAATGGGGCTTCTTCCCCGATTGTCCAGAATTGAAGAAGGTGAAATTAACTACCATAGCAAACAGCACGGACATTTGAGAATTGATCAACTGGAACAGAATGGCCCGACAATGAGGTCTATCCGCGGTGGGGAAGTCGCCATGATCTTTCAGGATCCCATGACAGCACTCAATCCCGTTTATACTGTGGGAAGTCAGATTTCAGAAAACCTGAAATATCATACAAAACTGACGAGAAAAAAAATAAAGCTGAAAACTATTGATCTGCTCAGTAATATGGGAATCCCTATACCGGAACAGAGAGCGAAAGAGTATCCCCACCAGTTTTCCGGTGGAATGAGACAAAGGGCCATGATCGGTATGGCCATGTCCTGTAACCCTCAGGTACTCATAGCTGATGAACCGACTACCGCCTTGGATGTGACCATTCAGGCGCAGATTTTTGAGCTTATGGATACTTTGAAAAAAGACCATGACACGGCTATTTTGCTCATCACTCACGATATGGGTGTTGTGACAGAACTGGCTGATGACGTGGCAGTCATGTATATGGGGAATATTGTTGAAAGCGGGACGATTGTCGATGTTCTTAGATCGCCGGCTCATCCCTATACCAAAGCACTGTTAAAATCCATTCCCATATTGGGAAAAGGGAAGACTCAGGAGTTGGAGCCGATCAAAGGTTCTACTCCCGATCCTTATGACAGACCTAAAGGTTGTCAGTTTCATCCCCGTTGTGAATTTGCTACAGATAAATGCCAGGAAGTACCGGTTGATGAGAAAATAAGTGACTCACATAGCGTAATGTGCTGGCACTATAGGGAGGTTCTGAACAATGGCTGAAAAAGAAATTATCCTCAGTTTGAGGGATATTAAGACATATTTTCCCATATATTCAGGTGTATTCAAAAAGTTGAGCGGTCACGTCAAAGCTGTTGATGGCATCAACCTGGATATATACAAGGGAGAAACTCTCGGCCTTGTCGGGGAGAGCGGCTGCGGGAAAACAACACTGGGTAAATCAATCCTGAAACTGGTAAATGCCACAGACGGTGAGATTATATACAAAAATAAAGAGGGCGAGACTGAGCTTCGGGGTCTTAAAGAAAAGGATATGGTTCCTTTTCGCAAGAAACTTCAGATTATATTTCAGGATCCCCATTCATCTTTGAATCCGGCCTTTACCATATTCGGGTCACTGGAAGATCCTCTGAAAAAATATGGTGTAAAAGATAGAAGTGAAAGAAGAAAAATAATTGGTGACCTTCTGGAATCTGTCAATATGAGGCGGGAATACATGGATCGTTATCCCCATGAGTTTTCCGGTGGACAGAGACAGAGAATCGGAATCGCCCGGGCATTGAGCATAGAGCCGGAAGTTATCATTTGTGATGAAGCAGTCAGTGCTTTGGATGTTTCTATTCAGGCGCAGGTTCTGAAACTTCTTAAGAAATTAAAAGATGAAAGAAATCTGACATATGTATTCATTACCCATGACTTGAGTGTCGTTGAGTATATCAGTGATCGTATTGCTGTCATGTATCTTGGGAAAATTGTTGAATTATCCCACAGCGACAAACTGTATGAAAGGAAACTGCATCCCTATACACAGGCATTACTCTCTGCGATTCCTGTAGCTGATCTGGATCGGAAATCTAAAAGAATCATTCTCGAAGGGGATGTGCCGAGTCCGGTGAACCCTCCTTCCGGTTGTTCTTTTCATCCCCGATGTCCAATGGCTCAGGAGAAATGCCGAGTGGAAGAACCACAACTTGTAAATTATGGAAAAGATGGAGAGGAGCACTTGGTTTCCTGTCATTTTGTCAATGTGTAGAGACGCGATGTGTACGCAAATCTTGAT
>JADGDJ010000190.1 GCA_016744925.1 Spirochaetaceae bacterium | reverse complement strand
CTATTATACCTATCTCTTCTGAATCTCATATTTCCTATATGGAAGGGGATGTCACTATCTTGAGAGGAACAGAGGAACTACAAGGTGATTTTGGACTTACTATAAAAAAAGATGATGTTATTCAAACGGGAAAAACTTCGCTGGCCATACTGGAATTGGAAGACAGAGGAACCCTTAAATTGAGAGAGGATACACAATTAATACTCGATGATTTGGGAGATAAAATGACAGTTTCTCTGAAATCGGGGGGACTTTTTTCGAGAATAAAAAAAATCTTCGGTCTCGAATATGAAGTGAGAACCGTGAGTACTGTAGCCGGAGTGAGAGGCACAGAGTTCTTTATGGCCTATGGACGAAAGATTGAAGAGACAGAGGACTTATGGCTCTGCGTCAATGAAGGCGCTGTACAGGTGTCTATACTGAAAAGTATGGAATCTATTCTGGTCAACGAAGGAGAGGGAATTACAATTCCCGCGGGGACCAGGCTTACCAAACCGAAGTACTACAGCTGGACAGAAAATCTCAATTGGAATACAGATCCCGGAAAGGGAGAGCTCTTTGACAATACAGATTTAAACGCCGCTTATGAAGATCTGAGGGACTTTGACTATGATTGATATTAAAAAATCTCACATATTTTTTTTCATTCTATTCATAGTCGTATTTTCAGCACAACTATTCAGTTGGGAGTACGAAGAGTCCTCTCTGGACCTGGAAGGTCGGGTCGCCATGATGGCTAGTGCAGGGAAATGGAATCCCTATGTAGAATTAAAGGGAACTTATCACGGAGATGGTCAGGAATTTCTCTATAGTTCTATCACCGCCGGTACCTACTTCAGGGCCGCCGACTGGTTGAAAGTGGGAGCCTTTTACAGACTGCAGAAGGGTGCCCGCCATCTGGAGGACTGGCAGTTTGATGCAGGACCTCCCGATACACACTGGTGGAATGATACATCTGATCGTTTTGAAAACCTCATGTACTTCGATGCAACCCCCCGATTTCTTCTCCCTTTTATACCGGGTAAGAACTGGGTAGCTCCACTTAAATTCCGTTATTTCTACAATTTCACAAATGGTGATCACAATATGCTGATAAGACCGGGGCTGACTTATGTGATCATGCCCGATAGAAAACCTCTTCTCAGCCTGACCTTCAACTACAATCTCTATTTCGCACTAAATAGTGGAGACATACCTCTCTACTCCCATGGACCTTATTTATCGGTTCTGGGCCATATAAACGATTGGATGAAACTGGAGGGAAAAATTTCATACCGCTACTCTATCTATTTAAAGGAGGATAGCGGCTCATGGACCTTAAACAGCAGGAGATTCACCGTAGGAGTCGGTGTGATATTCACTCCGGCATTTTAGATTCACAATACTGAATCAGAGGGGCTTTATAAAAAGAAAAACCTCTGTTTTCAATAATATTATAATGAGGTAATTGTCCTATGAAAATATTTTTTGTTTATCTCTCTCTGATACTCATGAGTTTCTCCGCCTATGCTTCCGGTAAATACGATAGCGTCATATATACAAATGATTCGGAATTAGCCATCGACGGTTGGGACGCAGTCTCTTTTTTTAATAATCCCACTCCCTCTGAGGGAAGCGATAACTGGAAGACTGAATACAGAGGAGCAATCTGGCTCTTCAGTTCTGAAGAATACCTGAAACTCTTCAACAATGATCCGCAAAAATACGCCCCTGCATATGGAGGGTATTGTGCATGGGCCATGAGCGAAGGCAAGCTGGCGCCTGGAAAACCTGGATTCTGGGACATTATAGATGATCGTCTCTACATGAATTTCAGCGCATCCACCAGAAAGAAATTCCTGGCCAGCAAATATACAATGATAAGGGATGCTGATCTGCAATGGCCTGAAATAAAAAAGACTCTCAACAGAGAAGCTGAGCTTTATGCTGCTATTCTCAGTAATGAGAAAAACCTTTCCATGGCTTACAGTTCCAAGAGAATCATTATTGAATAATTCACTAAGGGCAAATAAATATTCTGATGAACTGAATTCGTTTTTCGCTGTCATTTCCCAGGATCCGTTATACCATCCCAGTTCCGCTTCAGCCGCTGCATAGATATCATATGCACAGCTATGTTGTAGTAGGTAATTTTGCCGAACAGTTCATTGCCCAATTCAGGGTTTTTATAAAAGACTCCTGCTATATCCAGAAGCCTCTCATTTAATTAAATCATCAAACCACCGATCTTCAGACTGACTTCATCATTGTTTTTGGGTTCACCGGTAAGGTCATCAAGAGTTCCCATGATATTCTGATTTTGAAAAACCATGATCCTTCTCGATAATTTTAGCATTTCCGGCAAATCTGAAGAGATCAGTATGATCGATTTCCCCTTATTCTTTGCCAGATCCCAAATCAAATCATGAATATACTCTTTCGCTCCAATATCGACACCAATTGTCGGTTCGTCAACAATCAGGATATCACAATCGGCAGCAAGCCATTTCCCGATACTGACTTTCTGCTGATTCCCACCGCTTAAAGATGAGACTTCCTGTTGAGGTGAAGCGATTTTAATCTTTAACCTATCAATAAGAGGTAATACTATTTTATCCTCTTTGGTTCTGCTGATTTTTCTTGAGATTTTGCCTCTGATTTTATCCCAGATTGTAAGTCCGATATTTGTTTCAACAGAAAAATCGAGAATCAACCCCTCCTCTTTCCTATTTTCTGAAACATAACCTATTCCATACTTCTTTAAAGCTTCGGACATGGACCGGATAATGACCTTCTCCCCATTTACAAAGACCTCACCACTCTGGTATCGATCTTCACCAATAAGAACTTTGGCCAACTCTGTCCTTCCGGAACCGACAAGCCCATAAAATCCCAGTATTTCCCCTTTTTTTAACTGAAAGGATGTATGATTGACTTTATTTTTCAAAAACAGATCTTTTACTTCGAGAACAACCGTATCCCGATCCGGTTCGAGCACTCCCAGATATTCATCTGAGGTCTCACGGCCTATCATCATTTTAATGATACCCTCTCTATCGAGGTTTTGGATTTTGTCAGTACCTATCCACCGGCCGTCACGTATAACGCTTACTTTGTCACAAAGAGCAAAGATCTCATCGAGTTTATGAGAAACAAAGATAAGATTCTTACCCTTTTCCCTCAATTCTCTCAATAGAGTAAAAAGTGTAGCCGTCTCATGTTCTGTCAGTGCAGATGTAGGCTCGTCGAGAAGTAACACTGGAGTTTCCGATGCCAGAGCCTTGGCGATCTGAATCAGCTGTTTCTGAGCCGTACTGAGTGGACCTACTTTTACACCCGGTTCGAGATCGAGATGAACCATCTTGATATATTCAAGAGCTTTATTATTCAGCTCCTTCCAGTTCAAACGCCCCCATTTCTGAAAGCGCTCAAGTTTGTCAAGCATGATATTTTCCGCAACAGTACTATCGGGTATGGTCTGTATTTCCTGATTGACAATACTGATTCCCGTTTCAAGAGCATCCTGGTAACTTCTCAATTTCAAAACCTTATCATCAAGGATTACGGTTCCTTCATAATTGGGATAAATTCCGCATATGATATTGATAAGAGTACTTTTTCCGGCACCGTTTTCACCCAAAAGTGCATGGATCTCACCATTTTGAAAACTCAGGCAGACATCATCCAGCGCTTTCGTACCGGGAAAAGTTTTAGTTATATTCTTTAATATCAGCATTAAAGTCCTCCTGCAGAGAGAACACGCAGGTTCTCTCTGTAGTTTCTTACATTATTTTTCCAAATACTTCGTTGTTAAAGACCCAAGGATCTCCTGAGTTACATTACTTAAATCCTCACTGTATGTATCAACATTGTCCTTATAGACAACAGCCAGTCCGGCATTGACAAAATACATACCTTCTTTAGGAGTATAACCATCAAGTAATAAAGAGATGATCTGACAGCTCAGGTAACCATGACCATAGGGGTTTTGTGCAATAGTCGCATCAATTGAACCATTGGCAATAGCTTCCAGCACGACAGGATCGTCATCAATACCGATAAATGCTATTCGATCTGCACCACTCTGGTTATAGGGTGACAGGATGGACGCCGCCGCAACAGTTGTTGTGTATCCAGTACAAATAATTCCATCGAGATTATCAATATTAGCGGACATGCCATTTTCAATTTTTTCCATTGCTTCTTCGATACTTGCCATATCACCAATCTCCTGAATGATATTCACATCAGGATATTTTGCTACGACTTCTTCGATTCCCTGCTTTCTGAGGATTGTATTCGCATCTGTTAACACTTCGAGTACATTGAGTATATTACCCTTCCCACCCATGAGACTGATCAATTCTTCAGTAGCAACCATTGCTGCGTATTTAACATCAGTTGCAACGGCAAAGGATGCAGTTGTAGGCTGAACTGTTGAGGTACCGAAGTTTACAACATAACTGCCTCTTTCAGTCAGTTCTTCATATAAACCGTTAGCACCGCTGGGATCAGAGGGATAAATTGAGAACCCGTTGTAACCCATTGCTGCAAGCGTTTCGACGTTCATAGTCTGACTGTCCTGAGTCCAGTCGGGACCGATCTGAGTATGAACTTCAATTCCCGTATCAGTAGAAAATGCTTCAACACCTCTCTGAACGGCATCGAAATAAGGATGTACAGCTGAAGCGTACCAGACAATTTTCTTTTCTTTTGGAACTTCCTGACCTCCTGCTGCACATAAGGAAAAAGCCACCAAACTAACCAACAACAATAATAAACCTTTTTTCATTAAATCAATCCTCCGAATTTCTATTTTTTAAGACCTTTAGAAGGTCTTTAATGCTGTCAAGAGATACTGTGAACAGGATAATCATCCCGAGAAAAGCCTGTTCGAAATACACATTTGCTTCCATTAAAATTAAGCCGTTTTTTATAAGAACCATGATCACACCACCGGCAAATAATCCTATTGAGGAGATGATTCCTCCATCCAATGAAGTCCCCCCGATAATGGCAACAGCAAATGAAGTAACCATCCAGTTCTGCCCTGTCGCAGGCTGAGCAGATCCCATCCGGGAGACATAAAGAACTCCAGTCATCGAAGCGAAAAAACCGGAGAGAACATTGGCTAAAATAATCATTCTATCCGTATTGATGCCCGATAGACGGGCGGCGTTTTCATTACCACCTGTGGCCAGAAGCCGCCTTCCCAGTACGGTATGTCGGTAGAGATAATAGAGGGCAAATAAAATGATTATAAGCATCCAGAAAACTATGGGAAATCCAAGAAAACTCTTTCGCCCCACATAGGTAAAACTTTTCGGAATATCTGTATAGGGATAACCCTTAGATATTCCATATACGAGACCCGTAAACAGAAATGAAGTGGACAGAGTCACAATGAAGGGATTCAACTTTAGTTTTGTAATGATTATCCCGTTTAAAAATCCAGCTGTAATTCCTGTCAATAGTCCGACAGTTATGGCGACACTGCCAGGCAGTCCCATATTGACCAGAATATGACCGACTGCGATTGTCGATAATCCACCAATGGCTCCGACTGAGAGATTCATTCCCCCAATGGCAATAACAACAGCCTGTCCCAAAGCTATAAATATATAGAAAGACAGGTTTCTGGAAATATTAAACATATTGTATTGAGTCAGAAAACTATCAGAGAACAGAGAAAAGAAAACAAATAACAACAGTGCAGGAACGACTATTCCTGTTTCTCTTCTTCCGAGCATACTCTTAATAGGAGTGCTCCTTTTCCCGGACAACTCAACCTTCTCGAGGGCAGCTTCTCCAGCATTTTTCATACTTTTCTCCTTACATAAAGCGGAACTTACAGTTTAAATTTTTGTACTTCATCGAACATTGCCAAAATATTTTCCGGTGGAACATCGGGCATAATATTATGAATATTATTGAATACAAATCCTCCGGCCGGCGCAAATATTTCCAGTCTGCGTCTTGTTTCCTTCCGGACATCTTCCGGTGATCCACAATTGAGAATGGCTCTAGGATCCATGCCCCCTCCCCAAAATACGATCTCGTTCCCAAATTCATTTTTGAGTTTTTCCGGCTCCATATTCAGACAGTTCGTCTGCACGGGATTTATAATATCAATACCCTCCTCGATTAAAGATGGTATATACTGATACATTGAACCGCAGGTGTGCAAAAACGTTTTCATAGAACTGTTGTTATGTACATAGGAACAGAGTTGGCTTCTGTGGTCATGGAAAAGATCCCGATATACATCCAGCCCCATAAAAGGACCAGAGTCCATTCCCAGGTCATCGCCGAACCGGATAACATCTACTACGTCGCCGACTGCATCACAGGTCTTTTTCAATCCATCCATATGACGTTCCATCAATAATTCCAAAAGAATCGCCACATTATCCTGATCTATGTAAAGATCCATCAGGAAGTTATCCATGCGCCGAAGAAAAGTTCCCCATTCAAAAAGATTACATCCGTTTACCACCAATAAGGCTTTATCAGAGTTTTCCCGAAGGTGTAGAGTCTTCGCTCTCAGATCAGAATAGAAATTGTCTTCACCACTGTGGTCCCAGGGACTGTGCACAAGCTTTGACCATAGAACATGATCCATCGCCTCGTCCAAAGCTTCTTCCATTGCCTTGCGCCCTTGCGGGTAACCGTCGGCCCAGGGGAAAAAAGTCTGATCATAGAAAGTGGCCCCTTCGGGCATTGTGGCAATCAATTCCCCATCTTCATGATGAACATTCCAGTTCCCCCGTTCATTTTGTACAGGTTTAAACCATGACGGATGCCAGGCCTGATTTCCATTGGAAAGTTTTACAGGACTCCACTCCATTGGATATTTATTATAGGTTCTTCCGATATCAAGAATATCAATACCCAACAGATCGACTAATTTATTATCCGGCTGTGCCAGTTGCTGTACAACATCGTAAATCAATGTCGGTGAGTCCCAATTGAGATGATTCATTAAATTATTATGTGCCACTGCTGATATACCCGAACTTGGTGTAGATCCGAGATCAATAGGAACTCTATCAGGTGTTTTGTGATTTAAAGACGCCTGGATTCTTTCTCTGGATGTCATATATTAATCCTGATGGAAGACTTCATTCATCTCAGCCCACCACTCCCCTTTTTTTCTATTTTCCACAGGTCGCTGCATAGGTCCCATAATCGCCCACCATTCCTGAGTTTTTTTATCTTCAGCCATTATTTTCATATCCAGTTCAAAATCGATGCCAACATATTCGAAATATGCAAACAACTTGTCCTCAAACTGAAAAATTGAATAGTTTCTGATATTACATTCCCTGATAGTTTGTGCTATTTCAGGCCATATTTTTTGATGATATTTTTTATAGTCATCAAACTGCTGTGGATCCAGACCTATTAACTGCCCATGCCTTTCCATTTATCCCCTCATTTAATTTCACTAAACTTTACCTACTTAATTTAGCATAACTTTACCGTATGTCAATATTTTATTGTAATTATTTACACATTTATTTTTGAATATATCAATTACATGACTTATAGCTTGCTTATACAGGCTCGAGAAAGGTAAAATAGGTTTATCTGGTATCATTGTTTTTTACAAAATAATTCAAACATCACTCTTAAATAGGTAAAATTTTTATCAAAATAGATCCATAAACTGATAAAATTTTATCAGTGAATATTGACAAAATTTAATCTGTAGGTAAAATAATGCTCAGAGGTAATATGGCGAAACTTATAAATGTAGCGGAAAAAGCGGGTGTATCAATAACAACAGCATCATTGGTTTTATCGGGAAAAGGAAGGATTTCAGACGAAGTCAGGAGAAATGTTCTCGATGCGGCAAATCAACTCGACTACAAAAGAAACAAGCAGGTCAATAACAGGAACTGGGTGCTACTTCTCAATTTGGATAAAGAAAATGACCACTTATCCTATTTCTTCAACCCCATTATACGACAGCTACAATTGTCAGCCAGAGAAAAAGGCTTTACCTTAACCATATTTCCCGTAAGCAAAACTACGACAGATGAAACTATTTTCAGCGAATTGATGGAGATGAAAGTCTCATCTGTTCTATCAATACACTTTGTCAGCCTGAGCCTTTTTAAAAAATTGGAATCTATGAATATTCCTTGTGTTGTCATCAACAACTCGTCTTATCAGGATGAATTATTCACTGTGTGCGTTGATGATTTTCAGGGAGCCTACGAAGGGACGATGCAGTTGATTAATGCCGGTCATAGGAATCTTGCTTTTTTTGAATATAAAAGAGAAAGGCTCCCGAGTATTATGGCTGATCGTTTTTTCGGTTTCCGCAAAGCAGTTGAAGAATATAAACTATCCTTTGCAGAAAATGGTAGAGTGACTGTCGACATAAGCAATAACAAAGAACTTGAACATAGAATCAGCGAGTTTTTCATCAACATAAATCCAAACCCAACAGCTCTCTTCATTCACGACGATATGCTTGCAGTTAAAGTCATCCATATTCTGAACAAATTAAAAATTCGGGTTCCCGAAGATATATCAATAATAGCTCCCGGAGATACATTAAATTATGACCAGCCTGAAACGCCCAGAATATCTACTATGAAAATTGATAACAAACTGATGGGAAATTATGCTACGGATATGATGTTGGAAAGACTTGAGAAGGGGATTCAAGTCGCTCATATTCTTAAAATAAAGCAGACTTATATTGATAGAAAGTCTATCAGAAACATTAAAAACCTTTAACTCGATTAATAACTAGACTCTATATAAAAAACCTGCAGAGTGCAAATACTACCGATTCTCAGTGCCATTCCCCTGCAAGGGGTTTAAGGAATTATGCAGTGCTTAATTATTGATTAGATGTATTATCTCAAGATTCTGAATTCAGGTTTGGGAGGTGATGGAATAAGGC
>JADGDJ010000010.1:13746-44328 GCA_016744925.1 Spirochaetaceae bacterium | reverse complement strand
GAGAAATAATCTCCCGAGCCACCCATGACGAGGATGGTTGATATTCCCATTGAAAGGAACAATTGCTCGATCCGGTCTATAAAAGGGGTGATCGGTTCGTCTTCACTGAGTACCAGGTGCTGCATCCTTTCATCACGAACCATAAAATTGGAAGCACATGTATCTTCATCCATTAGTAGAACATCAGCTCCACATTCCAGTCCCTCCATAAGGCTGGCTGCCTGAGATGTGCTACCGCTGGCATTTTGCGTCGAGAATGCTTTTGTTACGCAGCCTGAGGGGATCATACCGATAAACGGGGAGATATTTACCTTTTCGACAAAACGTCCGCTATAGGCTCTCAGTTTGAGAGTGTTTTCCTTTGAGATGGCCAATTCCCTTCCATCTCCGGGGATATGATTGTATATGCCCGATGCAATAGTCTGCAGCACTGTTGATTTCCCGTGGTATCCTCCTCCTACAATGGTTGTCAATCCCTCAGCTATTCCCATACCGGAGATCTCTGTACCATCGGGAAGAGTGAAGTTGATTTTCAGTTCAACGGGTGATTTAAAAATATGAGCCTTTTCTCTGTCCATCGGTTTATCATCTGACCCGCTGATTCTGGGCAGGAGAGAACCATCGGCGATAAAGGAAACCAGTTTTCTCTCATTGAGTCCGGACCTTATGTACTCAGCATTTTCAGCCGTTTTCAAATGTTTTTCACATAAGGTGATATCAATATTCTCTCTTTTGAACACTTTTTCCAGAATGGATGGGAGTTCCTTGAATATCATTGTCTCTGCGATTGGGCTGTTTATTATTCTCCCCTGGGCTGGTAGTCCCAAAAAAAAGCGAGCTTCCAGAGAGTCTTTTTCGATTGTTAGCGAATTTCTCTCAAGAATAATCTGCCCCGGTTTATCTATAGTGATCAATCCGCTGTTTCCCGTTCCTCTTTTATGAGAGATCCAGGCACTTTCACTGAAAAATCTTCTGGTCATAAAATCTATATAGGCCGTTTTTCTTATGGAATTATTCATTATGTCCGAAGGGATGTAGCTATATTTTAAGGGGATTTGAACTCTGTACATTCCTGTAAAGGGTGGGGCATAGGGATCCTTGGGGATATGATCGATAAATAGCTTGTAAAAATTACAGTCGTAAGATCCTTTTAAAGATTGGTATGAACCGTAGTCTTTACCATCTATGCTCTTCAGAAGTAAACAGAGGTTTTTCTCCGGATTCATCGATAATATCCCTTTTCCAGATTGAAAATATCCCAAAGGTATAGGGGGGCTTAATTGCCTGGCTTTACCCTTGGGATAATCACGCCTTAGAACCTGTCTAAAGAATTAAATTCTTAATATCCTCGTCTGCTGTTGTCACACCTGCGATTCCAAATTTTTCAACAAGTACTCCCGTAATATTGGGAGAGAGAAATGCCGGCAGTGTTGGTCCCAGGTGAATATTTTTGACACCGAGAAAAAGCAGGGCCAGTAAAACAATAACGGCTTTCTGCTCATACCAGGCAATATTGTACACAATCGGCAGCTCGTTTATATCATCCAGCTCAAATATCTCCTTTAATTTGAGAGCTATAACGGCAAGGGAATAGGAGTCATTGCACTGACCGGCATCGAGGATTCTAGGGATTCCTCCGATATCTCCCAGTTTCAATTTATTGTAACGGAATTTCGCACATCCCGCGGTCAGTATTATTGTATCCTCCGGAAGTTGTTCTGCAAAATCGGTATAGTAGCTTCTGTTTTTCATTCGTCCATCACAACCGCCCATCACGATAAACTTCTTCACAGCTCCGGACTTCACGGCTTCAACAACTTTGTCCGCCAGTGCAAAAACCTGATTGTGAGCAAATCCACCTACGATTGTTCCACTCTCAATTTCCACAGGGGCCCGACACTTTTTCGCCTGTTGAATAATTTCAGAAAAATCTTTTTTTCCCGACTCATCGGGGGTTATGTGTTTGCAGCCGTAAAATCCGGAATTCCCTGAAGTATACATGCGGGATTTGTAACTATCCAGAGGGGGAACTATGCAGTTTGTTGTAAATAAAATAGGACCGTTAAATGTCTCAAATTCCTTTTTCTGGTTCCACCATGCGCCTCCGTAATTTCCATGGAAATGAGAATATTTTTTAAATGCGGGGTAATAATTGGCCGGAAGCATTTCGCTGTGAGTGTATACATCAACTCCTGTTCCTTCAGTTTGTCTGAGCAGTTGTTCCATGTCCGAAAGATCATGACCGCTAATGAGAATCCCGGGATTTGATCCGGCTCCGATATTTACTTCTGTAATTTCGGGATTTCCATAGGCTTCCGTATTGGCTTTATCCAGTAGAGCCATTGCTTTTACACCATATTCTCCGGTTTCCAGAACCAGACTGACTAACTCATCGGCACCCAATTTCCTGTCGGTCGTAGAGACGAGAGCCCTCTCTATAAACTTCACTATATCAATATCATCTTGTCCTAGATTCTGGGCATGATGGAGGTAGGCGGCCATACCTTTTAAGCCGTAAATAACTAATTCCTGTAAGGAGCGTAGATCTTCATTTTCAGTCTCCAGTACTCCTACTTTTTTAGATTGCATCTCAATTTCATTCTCATCAAGAGAATCCCATTGAGCATGAGGAGGTGGGTTTCCGGTATCTATACTTTTTTGTTTGAGTTTTTCAAACAATTCTCTTTTTATTTTTAGACCCTTTTCAATCTCTTTCAGGAATACAAGGTCGTCAAAATTAGCATTGGTAATTGTTTTGAATAAACCGTTAACGATATACTCATCGACACTCTTTTCTTCTAAATTGTGATTTCTGGCAATACCCTGGTAATAGGACATTCCCTTCATTATAAAAATGAGCAAATCCTGAAGGTTTGCCGTTTCCGCGGACTTACCGCAAACACCTGATCCTGCCTGACAAGCGATTCCCTTAGCTGCTTCCTGACATTGATAACAAAACATTTTCATATAGATCTCCCATGGTCGCATAATTGGACAGGACAATAAATCCTGACCATTTTGCTTTTAACCTATCTTTAAGTCTAAACTTCATTGTTAATTAAGCAATAGTTGATAGTCATACTTCTCCTGTTCATTTTCCTTTGTTCTCAATAGTCTTAGGCATACTTTTCATTAATTATTGGTACTGATATAATTGACATTTAAAGGAATATAACGGTAAATAAGGGAAAATAGAAGTTTTTAGACGTGTTTATGTTAAATTGGAGGTCCCATGTGGACAGTGTTTTAACTCTTGCAGAAGTAGCGGCATATTTGAAACTCTCTGATAAAACTCTTCAGAAAATGGTCAAGAATAAGGAAATCCCCTGTACTAAAATAGCCAATCAATGGCGTTTTTCCCGGATCATGGTCGATGACTGGCTGAGAAATCAAATGGAAGTGATCCCCCAGAATGATTTATCAAGATTGATCGAACGGGAGATGGATTTTATCCCTCTTTCCCGGTTGATCGATGAGCGGTATATGATCATGGATCTCATGTCAAATGATAAACAGGGGGTCTTGTCAGAGCTAGCTCAAATTTCACTCGATAATCATCTTATCTCAGATAGAGAAGATCTCATCAGCAAATTGATGGAGCGAGAAGGTCTGACCTCTACGGCAGTGGGCAACGGTATTGCTCTGCCTCATTTAAGAACACCATCAAACGAGATAATCAATGAGCCTAGCATTGTCATCGGAATCTCTAGAAAGGGTATTGATTATGACTCGACTGATGGTATGCCTACTCATTTATTTTTTCTCATCCTCTCTGATAGTGAAGTGGTTCATTTAAGAATACTGTCAAAGTTATCGAGCATTCTAAGAGAGCAGAAATCGTTGAAAAGACTAAATAAACTTTCAAAAAAAGAAGATTTTTTAAAATTCTTTATGGAAATAGAAAAAGAGAACTATTACGGAGGAAACCCATGATCGATTCATTTAGAACAGAATGTATTCAAATAGGAACTTCAGTTTCAAAGAAAGCTGATGTCATAAAAGAGATCAGTTTACTGGCTAAAAAATCGAATATTCTCAAAGAGATATCTGCCAGTGAGATAGAAGATGCGCTTCTGGCACGCGAGGAATTGATCTCTACGGGACTATCAGAGGGAATTGCCATTCCCCACTGCAGTTTTGATGGTATAGATCAGTTTGTCGTAGGTTTGCTAGTCATTGAGAAGGGGCTGGATTTTGAAGCGATTGACGGTGGGAACTCAAAGCTGCTCTTTTTTATTATAGGACCGAAGTCAGGTCGAAATAAACACATAAAGATTCTCTCTTCCATATCAAAAATGTCTAAAGATAAAGATCTTCTGAAGACACTTATAAAATCAAAAACGGAATCTCAGGTAGCGGATCTTTTAATTAGAAAAGAAGAGGATGATATTCCTGTCAGTAAAATGGAGAAATCCCAATTTGTTATCCATGTTCAAAATGAAGAACTCTTTTACGATGTACTGGAAATCCTCTCGTCTGAAGTGGAAGGGGCTGTTTCGGTTCTGGATGCATCAACAGCCGGTAGTTATCTGCACAGACTGCCCCTTTTCTCGAGTTTCTGGAATGAGAAGGTCAATCAGTTCTGCAAAGTGATCATTACAGTAATCGATAAGAGCTTGATGAACGATACAATCCGCCGTCTTAATATGGTAATGCCGGAAGACGGCAGAGGAATCATTATTTCAGTTTCAGATATCCTCTATTTCGACGGATCCATAGACTTTTAAGGCGGGATATTATGAATTTTCTAACAGATTTACAGAGTATGGTTGAATCATTCAACCTGCAGCCACTTCTCATTATTGGCTTGATGGTCGGATTGGGTTTTTATACGGGAAAGAGCATGAAGTTTATAAAATTGCCCTCTATTATCGGCTTTATGATAATCGGAGTGATTCTCGGACCTTCACTTTTTAATGTCCTCGATGAGGAATTTCAGAATAATCTTAGTTTCATTACAGATATCGCTCTCAGTTATGTTGCCATCAGTATTGGAATTGAATTAAGTTTTTCCAGTTTGAGAAAACAGGGCGCGGGGATTATTCTTGTAATTCTCACTGAATCCTTTCTGGCATTTATTCTCGTCACATCTTTAGTTTACCTTTTGACAAAAGATCTGGCTCTGGCCCTTATTTTCGGATCCATCGCCCCGGCCAGCGCCCCGGCAGGTACGGTTGCTATTATACAGGAATTTCGTGCCAGAGGTCCTCTAACCAAAGCGCTTTATTCGGTTGTCGGATTTGACGACGGGCTGGGTATTATCATCTTCGGATTTGCCGCTGCTTTTGCCAAGTCGATTTTAGGGCAGGAGATGGGCCTTGAAGCGGGCAGCTTTCTCTCTCTTATTGCAAAGCCTATCGAAGAAGTTTTTTTCAGTATTCTCATCGGTGTTGTCATCGCAATACTCTTTTCAGCTCTTGCTAGGCGCTTGAAAAATGGTAGAGATATTTTCATATTGCTCTTCGCCACTATACTCATTTCAGCCGGTGCCTGTCATATGCTGCATCTCTCAATTATTCTTACCAATATGATATTGGGAATTGTAATCGTAAACACACAGCCGAAAACGCTTGTTGAGAAAATACACAACGAACTATCAGAATTCATGCCGCTTCTATTTGTTATGTTCTTTGTTCTCGCTGGTGCCAATCTCCATGTTTCGGCGCTTCCGTCACTGGGAGTTCTCGGTCTTGTTTATATTGCCGGACGTACGGGCGGTCTTATGCTGGGAGCAACCCTAGGTGCGACTATGGGCAAATTATCTTCGAATATAAAAAAATACCTGGGGATGGGGATATTGTCCCAGGCGGGAGTCGCCATTGGTCTTTCACTCATTGTTAAAAATGAATTTGCCGCCTATGGCGCCCACGGTATTGAGATCGGAAATACGGTCATAACAACAGTCACAGCCACCTGTATCTTTTTTGAGATAATAGGACCGGTTCTGACCAAAATCGGTCTACAGAAAGCAGGAGAGATTAAAGTGTGAGAGATCCCCGCATATCATCGCGGGCTTTTGTCGCATCAACCGGGCAGATCATTTTATTGATAAAGGGTATGGCTGTTAAACAAAATGATCCCACAATGAGAAAAGTCCACTGAAAGGGAAAGCCTCTCAAAAGCAGCCCTATAATTAGGGGAACCATGGCGCTTGTGAGATTCATGGCGCCATATATTCCCGAATAGAGAGCTCTTTTTTCTTCATTACTTACTTGAACCAGTACAGCTTCACCACTCATTTTATGGGCTGAAGCCAAAGAGCCGAGTAAGGGGAATATGAGGTACACAAGCCAGATGCCTGCTCCTGCTGTAATTAATATGACCATTGTCAGAGGAATGGCAAAACCGGCTATGGATTGAATTTTTAATAATCCCTTAAATCCGAGAGGTTTGACAATTTTCGGCCAGAATATGTTGGAAAGTAACATTCCGCTCATCTGTAGTAGTACTATAGTTCCTATAAAACCGGATTCAATATTAAACTCCCGAACCAGTGTTGGGAGGTAAAAGGGGATGAGTACGATACCCATAGATAGAATATTTGCGGTTATGCAATAATTTCTGAAAGTCCGATCCTCTTTCAATATCTTTTTCATGGCATTGAAGATCTCTTTGATTCCCGGTTTCCCGGAAGATGATTCGGGCTGAGGTTCTTCCTTTATCATCCAGAATCCGATAGAACCGAATGCCAGCATGAGAGATGCGAGAGAAAAGAGAAATGTATACCTTGTAGAGCCGCTGAAACCTGTTATGATGTATCGTGTGAGAACTCCCGAAAGGAGAACTCCAACACTCCAGAACACCTGCTTTCTGAGGAAAAATTGATGGCGCATGGTTTCGGGAATGGTGGAACCGATAAGAGATACGTAGCTAATGCCCGCAAAGGCTCCGGAAAGTGAGAATAGAATCAAACCTGTATAGATAAAAAAAAGTACTGACCCAGTACTCATCCGGGCTGCTACGGTCAGGAGCATTCCTATGCCGAATAGAGCAATCATTCTTGTGTAGAGTCCCCCTATGAGAAATTTTTTCTTTGAAGGCCTCGATTGTATAAAGGGTGCAAAAAGTAGCTGTGAGACAAGAGGCAAACCGATCATAATAGCGGTGATGACACCTATATGAAACTCAGAACCACCCACTTGAAGTACGAGAGCGGGAAGTACAGAATTCACTTCGGTGAAAGTCACTGTCAGAGCCAGAAATATTCCGTGAATGAGAAAACCCCTATAGCTGTTCTGTTGTTCTCTCGATGCATTTTGCCAGATTTCATTTTTATTCATAAATCTAGTTTACCTTCTAGGTCGGGTTATACGGAATAGTACACCGGGTCTTTTCTCCTTTTTATATTCAATTGTTCCCCGCAGATAATTATTAAAGATCGTACGGATGATGTGAAGTCCGTGACCGAGCACTCAGTAGCTTCTCATCACCGTGGAAAATGTAATATATGAGGATCGTGAAAGCAGAAAATCATATCTATATCCTAATCCTTCTCCAGATAAAATCAGATTTGTGAACAGATGGGACACTGCATAGGTTCATGTCCTCTTGCAGGACAGTATTCTCTGCCGAAAAAAATAATCTGAAGATGAAGTTTGTTCCACTTCTCTTCGGGGAATAATCTTTTGGCATCTTTTTCCGTCTGGACCACATTCTTTCCGTTCGTCAGGCCCCATCGGGTCATCAGTCTGTGAATATGAGTATCAACGGGGAATGCGGCTTGGCCGAAAGCCTGACTGACGACGACAGATGCCGTTTTATGACCTACGCCGGGGAGTTTTTCCAATTCAACCATTTCCGAAGGAACTTTCCCTTCATATTGTTCGACAAGAATTTTTGACAAACCGCTAATAGCTCTGGACTTATTGTTTGAAAGACCGCAGGGTCTGATGATCCTCTGTATTTCTTCAGTACTTATACTGGTCATATCCTTGGCATTGTCGGCCAGGGAAAACAATTCCGGAGTAACCGTATTAACCCTTGCGTCTTTGCACTGGGCTGAAAGAAGGACGGCTATGAGAAGAGTGTAGGCACTGTTGTGTTCCAGGGGAATGGGAGTTTCAGGATAGAGCTTTTCCAGTAACTCTAATATGAAATCGACTTTTTCTTTTTTACGCATTTTCATAAAAGAGATACTACAGGATATGGTCTTTTTTGTTTATATGTCTTTAAGGGGCTTTCCATTCTAATTTACCAATGTGCTCTTAATTTTTGAGAAGAGAAATGCCGCAATAAAAAATATTGTGAGTACCATGACGATTGTCGCGCCAGAAGGAGCATCAAAATAATAGGAACTGTAAAATCCTATGATGATCGAAATCACTGACAGGATTATTGAGAGTCCCATTATTTTCGGCAGTTCCTTCACCAGTAGTGAAGCTGTTGCTGCAGGGGTGACGAGGAGAGCGAGAACCATGACAACTCCCACTGTCTGACTGGCAATTACAGTTGTTGAAGCAGTCAGTATGAGAAATCCGAAATGAATTACTGTGGGTGATAAACCGATGGCGAGGGCGTGGGTTGAGTCAAAACTCGTAACCAGAAGCTCTTTGTAGAAAAGGATAACCATCAGAATAACCACAAACGCTACAATGATAATCAGTGTAAGATCAAAACCGGATACGCCCAGTATATTTCCGAAGAGTATATGCGTCAGGTCTTTGAAACCGGAGACTTTATCTATGAGAAGCAGGCCCAGAGCAAAAGCTCCGGCAAAAATTACGCCGATTGCCGTATCCTCTTTAAACCCTTTGTGACTGGTCAGTGCTCCGATGGCAATGACCGAAAATATAGCGGCGATGAGAGCGCCAATAAGCATATGGACACCAAACATCGTGGCTAATACAATTCCCGGTAGTATGGCATGAGCCAGGGCATCACCTATAAATGCCATACCGCGCCAGACTATAAATCCGCTCAATATGCCGCATGCAGCGGCGACGGCGATTCCCGCAAATAACCCCTTGAGAAAAAAACTGTATTGAAGAGGCTCCAGTATCCATTCTAGCACTGTGTATTCTCCCTGTTTTTGTGAAATTCAAACCCGTATGCTTTGGCTATATTCTGAGGTGTAAGAACATTTTCCGCAGTTCCATCAGCGATAAAGGTTTTATCGAGAAAGAGTACCCGGCTGAAGTGAACTGTGAGAATCCCCAGGTCATGTGTGCTGACGAGAACACTTTTTCCCAGACTGCATATTTTCTCAATCGTGTGGAACATGAGTTCCTGAGTTGCAATATCCACGTGATTGAGCGGTTCATCGAGCAAAAGGAGATCTGCATCGTGGGCGAGAGTTCTCGCCAGCATGACTCTCTGTTGCTGACCACCTGAAAGTTCTCCTACCTGTTTATGGGCAATATCGGTTATTTCCATTGTTTCCATTGCCTGATCTACGGCATCTCGGTCTTTTTTTCCGGGATTTTTAAACCATCCCAGATGAACAAAGCGACCCATGGTAATCACCTGGCGTACGGTCACAGGAAACATCCAGTCTACTGAGCTTTTCTGAGGTACCATAGCCACTCTGTGCCGGCAGGCGTGGGCTTCATGACCATAGACGCTGATATTTCCCGATTGAATCTGTTCAAGTCCCAGAATCAGTTTCATCAATGTCGATTTTCCCGCACCATTGGGTCCAACGAGAGCGACTTTCTCTCCCGGAGCGATCGAGACATTTACATTTTCCAGGACAGAGCTTTTATCTCCCGGATAATGGAAGTTTAGGTTTTCGATCTTCAGAGCCGGTGTCGACTCCATCGGGGGATGGTCGCAGGATTTTCCATAACATAAAAGAGGGGATTTTTTCATCGGCTCTCCTCTAACCCGAGGATGATGAGTTCTGTGTTTTCCATCATATAATCGGAATAACTGTTTTTTCCTGTATCATTCATTGATCCTGTTTTAAGGCTGATGATTTTTATGGGGAAATCCAGTTCCGACCCAATATTCTCAGCCATTTTTTTCATATCTGGTCCTGAAGATTCCCCTAGGAAAATAGTTGATGTTTTTTCTTCTTTTAAAAGGTCAATCAGCTCTATTAAAGCTCCCGTTGAAGTGTCTGAATTTGTCGATGTTCCTGGAATGATGGTGCCTATTACTTCAAAATCATACTCTCTGGCGTAATAAGAGAAAGAATTGTGATCTGTAACAAGTATTCTCTTCTCAGGATCAATAAGAGCGACCTTATCTTTTATAGTACTATGCAGCTCTTGAAGCTCTTCTTCGTAAATTCTTCTGTTCTCTTCATAATAGCTGCTGTTCTCAGGATTGAGTTCTTCCAGTGAAGCGGAAATTACATCTATCCATTTTATCACATTGAGCGGGCTCATCCAGGTGTGTGGATCCAATTCATGGTGGTGTTCATCGTCGTGGTCATCACCTTCGTGGTTATCACCTTCGTGGTCATCACCGTCGTGGTCATCACCGTCGTGGTCATCACCGTCGTGGTCATCACCGTCGTGGTCATCACCGTCGTGATCCTCTCCGTCGTGATCCTCTCCGTCGTGGGGTTTTATAGGATCCACTGTGGAGGATAATTCTACTATTTTCCCATTAGCCGTGTTCTGAAGGACTTTCAGCAATCCCTCTTCAAGGTCGAACCCGTTGACAAAAATCAGATCGGCTTTTTCTACGGAAGCCATGTCTCTCGGAGAAGGCTCATATGTATGGGGATCCTGTAAATATTCCATCAATGGAATTATTTCAATTTTATCTCCAGCTATTCGTGATACAGCATGGGATACAAAACCGGTCGTGGATACCACTTTCAGTTTTCCTTCATTTTCTTTATTCGTACAGGATAATGTAATCGCAAGTACTGCGAAGATAATCAGTGTTTTTTTCATAATGTTGTTTCCGCACAATGGCGGCATATTCCCCTTAGTGTTAAATAGTGTTCGTCGACAATAAAACCGTATTCTTCCTCAATATCAGAGAGCGCATTTTTTAGAGGACAAAGGGGAATGGCTGTGAAAGTATGGCATTTTTCACAATGCATATAATGCTTGTGAGATTCCTCTTTGATTGTAAAATATCTCTGAACTCCGCTCTCTTTACAATCGAAAACAAAAGAACTGACATAGTTATTTGTTTCCAAATAATTCAATCCTCTATAAATCGTCGCAAGATCGAAAGAATCTTTCGTATCTTCATAAATAAGTGATGCATTCATGGGTACTTTATTCGCATTGAGTATCATCAGAAGTTTTTCACGGTTTTTAGTCATACACTTAAAATAAAAAATAGGGAGCAAATAGTCAATAAAAATGCGAATCATTTGCAAAAAATAAAACTCTTATGAATTATTTTTATTAAATACAAATATTGTGGCATAATTAAGACCTAATATTTTTTTGGAATGGTGAGGGTTGAGTGATATGAAAGAGGCGAACAAAGCTTACGAGTATATTGTCAATACATCATCGGATTTTATAACTCTTATCAATAAGTCCTACCAGTATGAAGTGGTTAATGATTCCTATTGTAAAATAATCGGAAAAGAGAAAAAAGACATTCTTGGTTACCATGTTGCTGACATCTGGGGAACAGAGCGTTTCAAAACAAAAATTCATGGTCATCTGAATAAGTGTTTTTCAGGGCAGGTTATACACTATATTGAAGAATTTGATTTCGGCTTTGAACACAAGTATATGCACATTTCCTATTACCCCTACAGAACTGACGGAGAAGTCACTCACGTACTTGTTTTTTCTCATGACATCACTAAAATGGGAGAAATTGAAGCCAAGCTAATCAATTACGAATACAGAGATCCCCTGACGGGACTTTTCAATAGAAAATCACTCGATATAATTCTCGATATGGAAATGGAAAAAGCGAAGAGAAGCCGATCGGAAAAACTGAGAGCCCTCCTGTTTATTTCCATCAGCAATCTTCAGCAGATCAATCTCGATCACGGGTATGAAACAGGAAGCATGCTATTGGAAAATACCGGTATCAGAATCAAGGAATTTTTGAGAACCAGTGATTACGTCTTCCGTTATGACGGGCAGGAACTGGTTGTTTTACTGTCCAATCTAGCCGGAGAGTCCGACTCGGCGAAAGTAGCTCAGAAATTACTGAACCGCATTATAATTCCCTATAGAAATAATAGTTTTGACATTACGCTTCAATGCCATATCGGTCTCTCTCTCTATCCGCAGGATTGCAACGATTCAACAAGTCTGATCCGAACAGCTATTGACGCTATGTCAAGTAGCATAGAAAAGGATGCTCCCTTTACCATTTACAATAAAGAACTCCATAGATCAGCAGTAGAAAAGCTTCAGTTGGAAAGCGATCTCTACAGAGCATTTGAGCAGAAACAGTTTGAGCTCTATTACCAGCCCATTGTCAATATGGAGGGAGAGATCAAAGGTTGTGAAACTTTAATTCGTTGGAATCATCCTGAAAGAGGGTTTGTCTCTCCTGTGGATTTTATTCCCATTGCCGAAAGCAACGGATTGATAACATCCATAGGAAAATGGGTCATTTTCCAATCCATTGAGCAGATGAAAAAATGGTGCCATACATACGATCTCTATATATCTATCAATCTCACGGCAAGAGAATTCGCATCGGAAGAGCTGATCGGTTTGCTGCAAACAGCTTTGAAGAAGTCCGGGGATATTTGTGCTTCCCGTTTAAAACTGGAAATTACAGAAGCCGGTGGTATGACAGATCCTCTGCGGACCATCGAAAAAATGAAAAGCCTCACGGAGAAGGGGTTTGAAATATTTATAGATGATTTTGGCACTGGTCAATCGAGTCTGGCTTATCTGAAAGATATTCCAGCCAGGACATTAAAAATTGATAAATCATTTGTAGACCATATTGCAGAGAGCGAAGACAGCTGTTCCTATCTCGAAATGATTCTCAATCTGGCGCGCAACAGGAAAAAGAAAACAGTAATAGAAGGGGTGGAAACAGTGGAGCAACTGGAAATCCTGAAAAAGATGGGTTGCACATATATACAGGGGTATTATTTCTCCAGGCCTCTGAGGATTGGGGAATTTGACCGGATCCTTAAAGAGGGAAAAACTCTTCCCTTAAAATAAATTATCTACTGTCGTTAGATTTAAAATCGCCTCACCGACTCTTATTTCACTGCTTCTCATTTTTTTCGCCAGGCCTCTGGTTTGAGCCGTGACATCGTTCATCGATGAGAACACTTCGTATCTTTCACCGTTGATTTCACGGGGAAAAACCAGGGGAGGAGGAGGTTCTTGTGAAAAAGCCGTTACTATAAGTTGCTCTGTGCCGAAGGGGGGCTGTACTTCGAAATCATAAGGAAGTTTTACAGTCAGGTTCACTTTATCCATTCCCAGATAATAGGATTTTTCCAGCAGAACCTTCTCTCCTGTAGCGAGGTGGTAACTAATCTGGAGAAAAGCAGGTTGGTTAACCCTCATGTACAGTTGAAGAGTTTCTCCTGATTCAAATAAGGGAGAATCTGCATCTCTTCCTTTATTCGTCCATATGTCTATAGCAATCCCGCCTTCAGTAAGAGCTCCTTCTGCAAATTCTCTTAGAGCAGTCATCGATTCATCAAAATTCTGAGGTTTCAAATTATACTTCGTCAGAGTGGAGTCATAGGGAAAACGCACCGTGGCCTGGCCCAACTTCATTCCATCCACATTTATGGCCAGAATGGTCAATTGTATCTTGTCTTCCCGAAGCCAGTAGTTGCTCCTGAAAAGTGTTTTATCTCTCGATGTCTGTAAATTATTAATGAGGGCCGATTCGAGGATGGAAGATCCGTATCTCCCGAATTCACTGGAAAAAGATGTCTGTTCAAAATTGAATGGCGGAACCTCAAAATTTCCGGCTCGAATATCCTGCTTATTTAAAATATGAGCGGCTTTATTGAGTGCTTCGTTAATAGTACCGCTATCGAGGTCTTCAATCTCTTCGAGTATTTGATCAATTGACTTTTCCAGGTTTTTAAATTCATCTATCCCTGTGAGATCATCAATGCCATTGAAATAAAGAGCATCATCTTCAGAATTTATGGATAAGTACAGAGTATATTGCTCGTAAAAGTCCAGAATATTCTTTTTGGCTCTGTATAACTCTATCAGAGCATTGTCGTTGCGTTTCGAAGTGATATAATTTTTTGCTTTTTCTTTCAGGCTTACAATTTCCAAAAAAATATTTCTGCCATTGCCCCTATAGAAAGAGGATAATTCCTTGATGGGGATATAAGACAGTGCATAAATATGGCTGCGATCTTTATAGTAGTTGTATTCGACTCCGGAAATGGAGACATCGACAGTGCATCGTGTAATCATAGATGAACTGGATGAATACCCCTCGGTTCCATCTGATTCCTGCAGTGTTATCTGGGAATAGATTTTTGTTTCAATCTTACCGGTCAGGTCTGTCAGGGAAATCTCCCGGGCATGAATAATAACATCCCCCTCATCGAGTTCGACCATGGCAAATCCCGTCAGATATTCAGCGACCGGGTAGGGGGTTTCTGTTCCAAAAGTGCTCACCCAGCGGGGAGGAGATGCGAAAAGAGTTGAAAAAGCCAATGACAAGAATAGGATTAAAAGATTTTTTTTCATAAGTTATTCCTACATCAATAAATTAATTCAATGCTAATAGAAAAAGTTATGCGTTTTATCAGCCCTTACAAACAGGGAGTGTTCTTATTGGCTTTATGAGCCCTGTGAAGCAAGCCGGATTTGTAGCTAGTCGAACGGTTTCGTCCCTTTTCCTTGGATTTGTATAAAGCCTCGTCAGCCCTTTCGATCATAGTCGTTTCTGAAATTCTTTCGACCCAGTCGTAAGTGCTTACTCCCAGACTAATTGTTATTTTCATGATAGAACCCTGGTATTCCACTTCCAGAGCTTCTACTCCTCTTCGTAGGCGTTCTGCCGTAATAAAGGCTTCCTCTCGTCCGGTCTCGGGAAGCATTACCGTAAATTCCTCTCCACCGAATCTCGAGAGAATATCGCCTTCCCTGAGTGTGTGTTTCAGGGTATTTGCCAGGCTTAGAATCACTTCGTCTCCCGCCAGATGTCCATAGGTGTCATTGAATTTTTTGAATTTATCGATATCCATAACTATGAGGGAAAAAGATTTTTTATTTCTGCGGCATCGAGCCAGCTCTTCATTGGTGCGGCTGATGAAAAAATTGTGATTGTACAGCCCGGTTTTCGAATCTTTAACGGAATGTTCATAATGTATATTGTTTTGAATTCCTACAGAGGTGAACTTCATCAATTTATCGATGTACTCGATTTCCCGTTTACTGTATTCTTCAGACAGAATCTTCGGACCAAAAAGAATAATTCCGTAAAGACCCGAAAGACCTTTGATCGGTACGATGATCTCCGGGTTAAAAGAGCTAAATGGTTTTAATAGCGCAGGATCAGATATTTCGTATTCGAAAACGGAAAAACTCGTAGTTCCCGTATATTTTCTGAAAAAAGGCTCATAGGGTTCCAATGTATTCAGCTCAAGAGTAATCTCTTTGTTGTTCATATTGTGATAGGCATAGGTTTTTAGTTTATTGATTGTAATTCCCTCATTGAGTATGAACACCAGATCTGTAGGAATGAACTTATCGGAGAGACATTTAATAATAAAGGAAACCAATTCATCAACAGATTCTTTCAGAAAAATATTGTAGGCCTCTTCGATAAGTTCATTCTGATTGAGGCTTTCTAATTTAAGTTTTTCTATATAATCGAATATACCAATCTTTTTTAATAAATCATAATTGTTCAGCACAAGAGGGTTATTCGTGAGATCTTCCCATTCCATTGAGTTAAATCTACACCAAAATTCTCAAGGAATCAACTCATTCAATTTAAAGACATTAACTATCACAGAATGGGTTCTTGAGCCCATAGAGGGTTTGGTCGGATTGGTCGAGGTCAGATTATTGACGTTGGAGGACCATGATCCCTGGGTGAGAGACACTGCTCCTTGACATATTTTATCAGTGACAAATGCTATAGATCGTATCATTCCCACTTCGCTTTTCAGGCTGACAGTTTCTCCGGTTGAAATATTTCTTGCCTCAGCGTCTACTATGCTGATCCATAAGCGATCATCGCATAATTTTTTCAATGAGGGAATATTGTCATTTTGAGAGTGTATCCTGTATTTCTCATGGGGGGTTACCAACCTGAGGGGATATTTATCAGTGGTGTGAAATCCTATCAGTTCCGGGAGAAGAGTTCCTCCCGTTTTACGGATTTTTTCTGAGGCGATCTCAATTTTCCCCGATTTTGTTTTGAGGGGATGTTTTATGGGATCTGTAATAAAATCGGATAAGCCGACTCTGAGGTGGTTGCCATTGCTGTAAAAGCCTTTCTCCTTAAATGCACTATAATTGGGAATTTCTGATTGTGATTGAAAATGCTCCAGCCATTGCTCTTCACTTTTATTTTCACTGTAGAGTTCTCCGAAGCCGAGCTTTTCTGCCAGGGAAGAAAAAATCTCGAAGTCATTTTTCGACTGACCGACTGGATCTGAGGCTTTCGCTGAGTAGAAGATGTAGTTATCCTGACTGCTTATCAGATCTTCTCTCTCGAGAAATGTTGTCACAGGAAGCACAACATCGCTGTATCTGGCAGTTTCCGTCATAAAATAATCATGAGTCACTGAAAACTCAGCCTTTTCAAAGGCTCGAACAGTTTTTTGTCTATCGCTGCCCTGACCGATATAATTCCCTCCCACATTGTAGATGAATTGGATATCTGAAGGATAACCGCCCTTTTTACCCTCTAAAACGGCATCGGCCCAGAGGTAGACAGGCACTTCTTTTATCATAGGATTTTCCGGTACGGGTAATTTCCCAAGGCGGGGCTTTTCCAGACTGTTCCATCTGCTGGAGCCGGATGAACCACCCAATCGGCCTGTATTGCCTGTGGCAAGCTGGAGAACTGCGCCCATTCTGTCCAGATTCTCCCCGCCGATGGCTCTTTGTAGTGACAGTCCGGGAAGAAGTGCGGCGACCGGTGCCCCGGCGTACTCCAGGGCAAATGTCTCTATTTTTTCTTTGGTCAATCCGCAGATCTCTGCGGCCCAGCGGGGTGATTTTTCAATGCCATCAGTTTTACCGAGTATATATTCTTCAAATTCTTCAAACCCGCTGCTGTACTTCTCAATAAAAGAACGCTTCAATAGATCTTCTTCTATCAGCACGTGGAGAATAGCGAGCATTAATGCCGAATCGCTACCGGGTTTTAAGGGGATCCATTGTGCATTGAGATTTTTTACATTCCGGGTCTTTCTCGGGTCTATCACTGTAATGGGAATTCCCCGTTCGGCCGCTTCTTTAAGGACCGATTCTACCTTGCTGTCAAATCGTGTATCAGAAGGATTGAATCCCCACAGGATTATTTTATCAGAGTGGAGAAGAGTTTCAGTATCAACCCCCACATGGCTCGTTCCAAAAATAGGTCCTTTGACAAAAGATGATGCTTCACTTGAAAAGTTTCCCTTCGTCTCGGTGTAATCTCCGAAAAGGGAGAGAAAACGTCGGGTTACAAAATCTGTATTGTGTAATGATCCTCTGCATGAACCGGAACCGCCGATTCTCATCAGCCCCTGACAATTATCATTATCCTTTAGTTTGAGCAATTTTCGGGAGATCACGTCGAGAGCTTCATCCCATGAGACCTTCCTGAATTGATCGGAGCCTCTGCTTCCTGTACGGATAAGAGGGTTTGTCAGTCTGTCGCTGTGGTAGAGTGTTTCCATAGCGCGATAGCCCTTTAAGCAGCCCTTCATAAAGGGCTCTCTCAAGAGAGAATCTGTAATTTGTATAATTGATTTTTCTTTAATATGTGCTGTTAAGGGGCACCCGGCCCCACAATCTTTATTGCATGAGACGGGAAGGGTGTAGGAACTGTTCATAAAAGAGAATAATATATCAATTCAGTGAGAATATACATGTTAAAATTATTCTTATTTGATGGTTTTAATAATTTCACTATAATATTAATTAAGCGTTAGTATAAAATTATGTAATAAAAGGAAATTTTTTGAACAATAAAAGAGTGGCTTTACTTCTAATGCTTTTTACCATCTTAGGTTTCAGCTTGTTTATCTACGCTTACAACCATTACAAACTTCAGTGGCAGGAAAAAGAGATGGAGAGGCACGCCATTGTTATAGAAGAGGATTATTGGGCACTGGATATACAGGGGCCTGTAAAATATCTGACTCTTGTATCTGAAAGAGAGAGTTATGCCAATATCTCTATATTCGGACTTAATGGAGAGGAATTCCTTTCAATCAACGGACCTGCTCTCATTGGTCTGGATCTAATACTCTTTGATATGGGGCTCATCCCTCAAACCCATATGAATTTTGACATAAATCACAACAACGAGACAATAGGTCACTTATCTGCCGAGTATCTCAACAAAAATATCTATATATATTTCTTTGTCTTTATATTCTGTGTACTTCTGTATTTTGTCATTTATCTGTTTTTTAAAACTATTCAGTCTAAGCATCTTCTGGAAAAAAGAGTGAAGATGCGCACAATTGAACTGGAAGATGAAATTGAAGAGAGGATTAAAGTAGAATCTGAGTTAAAAGATGCCCGGAATTATATTTCGAATATTATAGACTCAATGCCCTCCATACTGATCGGAGTCGATTCCAGCGGAAAAGTGACTCAGTGGAACAAGACTGCTGAACTTATTACAACGATCACACCTCTTGAGGCCAGGGGTAAAAATGTTGAAGACGTTCTTCCTCACATGATTGGCAGAACAGAGTATATTTGGAGCAGCATAAAGAGTCGTGAGATAAAACAGGAACAGAAAATCAGCCAGAAGTTCAACGGCAATATGCAGTATTTCGATATAACTGTCTATCCCTTAATTAAAGACGGCGTTGAAGGTGCGGTAATTCGAATCGATGATGTAACCTCAAAAGTCCGTATGGAAGAGATGATGATTCAGAGTGAAAAAATGCTATCTGTCGGGGGGTTGGCCGCAGGAATGGCCCATGAAATTAATAATCCTCTTGGTGGCATGATGCAGACGGCCCATGTGATGGAAAACCGACTGGGAAAAAACCTCAAAATGCCCGCCAATGTCAAAGCTGCCGAAGAAGCGGGGACGACAATGGAGATTATCAGCCATTTTATGGAAAGCAGGGGCATTCCCCGGATGATCAATTCTATTAACGAATCGGGCAAAAGAGTTGCAGAAATAATTGAGAATATGCTTACATTTTCCAGAAAGAGTGATGGTCAGTCGGCGACCATATCTATGGAAATACTCATTGAGAAAACACTCGAATTGGCTTATTCCGATTATGATCTGAAGAAACAGTACGATTTCAAATTAGTGGCAATTGTCAAGGATTTTGAAAAAGATCTGCCGGAAGTTCCCTGTGAGAGTGCGAAAATTCAACAGGTATTGCTCAATATTCTCAGGAATGGCGCTCAGGCAATGCAGGGAACCTATACTAAAAATCCCACATTTAGCATCACTACGAGAAATGATGCAAAACGAAGAATGGTCTGCATCTATATAAAGGACAACGGACCGGGTATGACTGAAGCTACAAGAAAACGTGTTTTTGAACCTTTTTTCACAACAAAAGAGGTGGGGGTCGGTACCGGTCTGGGTCTCAGCGTCTCCTATTTTATTATTACCGAGAATCATGGAGGAGAAATGGAAGCAGAATCTCATCCGGGAGAAGGTGCTCGGTTTATTATAAGGCTTCCCTACAGAAATTAATGCAAATAACATATTTCGATTAGATTGTAAAGAATAATTTTACCAAGTTCCCTCTTTTGTTGACATCATCACTTCATCTCTATATTCTTTTATTTAATAGTAACAAGCGGAGAAAGAAAACTAAAATGAAGAAGAAACAGACAAAGATTGTTGCGACAATCTCGGACAGAAAATGTGATGTCGAATTTCTGAGTGAGCTTTACGAAAATGGAATGGATGTTGTGAGACTCAACACGGCTCATCAGACACACAAAGATGCCTTTAAAGTTATCGAAAACGTAAGAAAAGTATCCGATAAAATAGCAATACTTCTGGATACAAAAGGTCCCGAAGTCAGAACCTGTGAGATGGAAGAGTCCCTGCTTGTGAAAGAGGGTGAAGAAGTTTTTATTACCAGTAAACAAGTCAAAGGAAAGCCTTCATTTAATGTAAATTACCCAGGTTTCGTCAAAGATGTCGATAAAGATCATATTATTCTTATCGATGATGGTGAGACAGCTATGGAAGTTGTTGATAAAAGAGATGGCATGCTTGTCTGTAAAATCCTCAATGATGGAGAAATAAAAAACAATAAAAGTATCAATGTTCCCGATGTTTCCATACAGTTACCTTCCCTTACCGAGAAAGATAAAGCATTTATTAAATTCGGTGCGGAAAAAGACATTGATTTTATAGCCCATTCATTTGTCCGGAACAAACAGGATGTATTGGATGTTCAGGCGATACTCGATAAATATGAGAGCAAAGCAAAAATTATAGCGAAAATTGAAAACCGTGAAGGTGTGGATAATATTGAGGAAATTCTCGACCATGCTTATGGAATAATGATTGCCCGTGGAGACCTGGGGATTGAGATTCCCGCAGCCGATGTACCGATAGCTCAAAAAAAGCTGATTGATATCTGTTTGAGAAGAGCTCAACCTGTTATTACAGCAACGCAGATGCTTCACACAATGATTAACAATCCACGACCGACAAGAGCGGAAGTCAGCGATGTTGCCAATGCTGTATTTGATGGTTCAGATGCTCTGATGCTCTCAGGAGAGACTGCTTATGGAGATTATCCCGTGGAATCTGTTCAAACTATGGCAAATATTGCCATAAAAGTAGAGTCACAGAATCCTCATGAGCATTCCAGAAAGGGTTATGTTGATGGAACCGTAAGGTCTTTTCTTGCCAGAAATGCTGTAGAAGCAGCGGCAAAATTACCGGTTTCAGCGATTGTTTCTGATACTCATTCGGGTTATTCCGCAAGAATTGTCGCTTCCCACCGAAGTCATGTTCCCATATACGTAATGTGTCACAGAAGAGACGTCATGAGGCGATTGGCTCTCAGTTACGGATTATATCCGGACTTTATAGAAGCCGCAGAGAATATTTCAGACTTGACTACGAGAAATCTTAATCATCTGATCAAGGCGACTGAACTCAATATTTCTGATATGGTTGTTCTTATGGGGGGAAATCCCCAGTCAACAGAAGCTGCCGATTTTATAGAAATAAATACTGTGGCCAATTGCGTCATAAATCTGCTCACTTAATAGGCAGGAAAAACAAAATGAGAAGTTGTTTCAAAATATATTTTTGAGATAGCTTTTTTTTTGCTATAAAAAGATTTAAGGGGTAAATCGTGAAAAAGATTCTTATTTATTTAGTAGTTGCTTTACTTGTGTCATGTACCGGTATGCCTGTCGAAGATGATACTCCTCCCGTGTTGAATGAGCTGACCCAATGGGTTGATTACAATGGCGACGGACTGCTTCAGGACAATGAGCTTGAAGATCTTTATCTAACCCTTATGGTTTCTTTGAGAGGGGAACACGATTCCCAATCACCTCTGGATCCCTTTATCGATATTAGCAAGGATGGTTTTATTACTCAGGAAGAGATAGAACTCTTTGCTCATTCACTCTTTGTGCTTCCCGTTTTCAATCTATATGAGCGGGTTCCCCATATGGCTCCTATAATCGATGCTAATGAAAACGGTGCTATCGAAGAGGAAGAAGCTGGTGTTGCTTTTTCATTTATGTTTAAAGAAAATCCCGATCTAGTTGAACCCGGTCCTGTCGAACATAGATTGGAAGAGGTTTTTGATAAAAACAGCGACGGGTATTTTGATGAGTCTGAAATAGAAGAAGGCCGGGCGATTCTCATATTGAATTTTATTATTTTTGCCCGCTTGAGCAGTGAGCAGTTTGAAGTCATCACATTTCTTGATGAACTTTCTGATTTAAATAATGATGGATTTCTCGATCAGGAAGAGATCGATCTTCGCATTGCATCTCTCTCGGGACCTCACAAACTGCAGAATCCCCTGGATGAACGAATTGATTTCAATAGAAACGGCATGGTTGAGGATTTTGAAATTAGTGAAGCTCTAGAGTCGGATAAACAGGAAATCCGTTCGGAATCCTTCCTTCCGGTTGTTACTCCCGTCGATAGATTTCTCGATTTGAATAAAGACGATATTGTGATGGAAGAGGAAATCGTTCAGATTCTGGAATCCTTTATGATGGGACCGGGACTTGTTGGAGAAGATCGTCTGTTCAGTGATCTTTTTGATGTTGATAAAAATGGAAGCATCAGCGAAACCGACCTCTATTTATTCAGGGAATTGATCTTCAGAGCCCATCCCCACTATCCCGATTCAGATTTTGATTCATCACTTGACAGTGATGGTGACAGTTTTATTTCTCCCGAAGAGATTGGAATTGCCGCTGGGTACAGCTCCGGTTATAATCTTATCAGTTTTGATGAGCGCCTTGAACGAATGAGCTGGTCCATTCCCGATGCGGTTTTGCCGAATGCTGAAAAAGCTGTAATCGGACCAAAACTCTCAGCCGATACAAGACAGGGCCGTTCAGAAGAAGCTATAAAAAAACTGGAGCAGATTACCGGAAAATCGCTTGCTGTTGTCAATATCAATGTAACCACTTCAAATGTGGACAGCGAAGCTGCTTCGGGAATTATTCTGTTTATTGAAAATGCCTTTGTCAATCTCGGTTATGCCAACGTGATGGATAGAGCAAACCTCGATTCCCTTTTGAAGGAACAGAATCTTGAACTCTCTTCAGTTATCGATGAGAACACAGCACTGGAAGCGGGAAAAATCGCCGGATTAGATTTTATTGTCGTTGGATCTGTCAGCTTTGTGGGAGGAAAATATTATCTCAATGTTAAATGTCTCAATGTCGAGACCAGTGAGATATTCGGTTCCAGCATTGCAGAAGTTGAAAAGCAGAGTGACTTTTATGAAATGTCCAATGTAGCAGTGGGGAAATTCTTTTAATCGTTCTTTTTTCGATTCTTTTCAGCAAAATCTCTTATGAAGATATTGAATTTTTCGATACTGTCACAGATTCTGTTGATATCGATCTGGTTGGATTTGATTTTCCCCTGGGTATAGCTGATATCTTCTTTGAGCTCGTTGAATCGGCTTTTGCTGAGGAAGGGCTTTAGTTTTATCAGCTCATCAGTCTGATAGATAAAAGTGTCGACTATGAGAACATTTTTTATAGTGCTCATCATGATCTGCACCTTTTTGCTATCCATTTTTTCCAGGTGATTGATAAACCTCTTGTCTCCGATCAATTTTCTCAGGCGCAGCATTTTGCTCTCTTTTGCACGGGATCCCGATTCTTTTTGTAGAATGAATTGTGATTTGTACGACAAGAGCAGTTTGCCGCTACTGATCTGTTCATAAATCCTATCGAGAGTTTCCTGATTGACTTCGAGAAGATCTTTATGTGATGAAGAGTATGATTTGCTCTGTTGAAACTCTTCTTTCAGTCTCAACGGGAGATGATCTAAAAAATCCAAAGCCTTTATAAATGGCTCCCGTTGTACTTTTGATTTCTCATTCAACTTAACCTTGTAAAAGAACAAATCTTTCAAGTCATCGCCCTTGAAGGAATTGGAAACAAAAAAATTCTGACAGATCAAACTAAGATCCCTCTCGTCTACAATGCTGAGGAAGTCAGCCATTAAAAAATGATTTCCCGGTTTGTAAAATGTCTGAAATCCAGAACGAAAGAGTTCTTTATTGATCTGAAGTATTTTCCCTTTTATGGTTGTGCATGTGTATTCCGGAAATAGGTTTATCAGTCTTTTGGGAAATAACAGTTTATAGGGGATATTTGATGCGGCCGTATGGATAATTCCCTCGAGTGAATAACCCGTAAAACCGCTGAAATCTTCTTCTTGGAAAATACCGGCACGGATCAATTTTACTTCCTTACCTAGTACCTTTGCGAGAGAGATTTTCTGTTCAGCAATCAGTGATTTTGCGACGATTGAACAGACTCTTTTGTCTCCTATGAGTTTTAAAAATAGGTTAATCTTTTTGTCTTCTATTTTAAATGTGGTCTGGAAACAGGTATAATCTTTTGGCATGTCTTGATCATCTGAAAAAAGCAGTGTTTTGTATGACACAACCAGGGGAGAATTATTGATGTATACATCTCCCAGTAACATTTTTCCGAAAGCGAACTCGCGGCTGTGACTTATCTCTATGGAATTGGTATGAGGGGGTTCTCTTTCGAATTCACCAATAGAGATAAAATAATCTGACGTTTCATTGGTATACAAATCTCTTCCGCTTACAGACCAGAGAATTTCCTCGAAATAGTCACTTTTATGAGTGTATTGAAGCACTTCCATGGAGAATAGTTCATTGATCTCTTTTATAAACCCACCGGGATCAGAAAGAGAATCTTTAATAATTATTGTAAGAGGATATACATCTAATCCGCTGCAGAGACTGAAAACATCACAATTCTTAAAATCGTTCACAATTCTGCTGAAATGTATAAAATCACTTTTTTTACAATTGTGTCGGCTTTTTATATATTTATTGATGATAAAAGAGATCTCCTCTTCGATAGGAAGAGGTTGAGGTTCGTTGCTCTGAGCTGTTTTTTTTCTTTTTAAAATATTAAACATTTTTTTCCTGTTTCAATGAACTATGTTACGTTAGAATAATTTTCATGTACATAATCATTGTAACCATTTTTATTCTCTTTACCTTGCTATTCTTGAATACAATCCGATATCGGAAGAGAAAATCGGCATTTATAGAAACAATCCCCTTTGAAATATCGGAAGAAATCGTTCAAAAGCTGAAAGAAGCTGTTTCTATTAAAACAATCACTCACAGTCTATATTCGGAAAACGATCTGGATCATTTTAGAAAATTCAAATTGTTCATAGAGAAGAGCTATCCCCTGGTTTATCAAAATCTCGAATCACAATCGCTCAACGACTATTCCTATTTCATAAAATGGCCGGGAGCAGATCCTGATCAAAATCCCGTGCTCTTTATAGCCCATTTTGATGTGGTTCCCGTTGTAGAAGAGAACTGGTCCACTGACCCATTCGGTGCAGAAGTCAAAAAGGGATATCTCTGGGGGAGAGGAACTCTCGATACAAAAAACACTCTCACGGCAATACTCGAATCGGCTGAGCAGCTTTTGAAAGAGGGATATGTTCCCGAACGGACTGTTTATATGGCTTTCGGAGGGGATGAAGAGACTCAGGGCACAGAAGGGGCCGGTAAAATCAGTTCCTATTTCAAGGAACAGGGAATCGAGTTCGACTGGCTCCTCGATGAGGGCGGTGTCGTAGCGGAAAACTCATTTTCTATGGTGAAGTGTCCAATGGCATTAATCGGAATATCGGAAAAAGGCTATGTCAACCTCAGGATTAGCTGTAAAGGCCAGAGTGGGCACTCTTCCATGCCTCCTCGACACACGGCTGCGGGACACATTGCCCGAGCGGTCTCCATTATTGAGAATCATCCCTTTAAAACTGTAATAACACCGACAATAAAATCATTTCTCTTTGCGATAACTCCCTATGTCAGTTTCCCCATTGCCATGGTGATGGCTAATCAGAGGGTTTTTTCTCCTTTGATTAGATTTCTTCTCAGGAGAAGTCCTCAATCGGCTGCTCTAATCGGCACAACTCAGGCCGTGACTATTTTATCATCAGGTAACAAAGAAAATGTTCTCCCTTCCGAGGGAGAGGCCATTGTCAATTTTAGAATCCTTCCCGGTGAGACAGTCGCTTCCGTACTGAAGAGAATCGAATATTTACTGAGAAACGAAGAGGTCCGGGTGGAGATTTTTCAAAAAAATGATGCCAATGACCCTATTGAAGAATCCTCTATTGAAGAGGATGGTTATAAATTAATCGATAGTGTTATACAGGGGGTGTTTCCCCAATCGGCAACAATACCCTATATGATGACCGGTGCAACAGATTCCAAACATTATCGGGAAGTCTGCAGAAATATATACCGCTTTGCTCCTATGAGCCTCAAAAGTGAAGAAATCTCACTCATTCACAGTGCCGACGAGAGAATCTCTATAGAGAACTACAGAAAAGCGATAGAATTTTATAAAACTTTATTCAGCAACATCTAGAGGGACAAAAATGGAAGATAGTCAGAGAGAAAGTTCAGTTAAAATCGGGAAAAAAGCATTTCTAGGATCAGTTTTAATCATTTTTATTCTTATGATTGTATCTGGCATTATGGGAAGAGTCCTTCCGGCTGGTAATTATGATCGAATGATTGAAAATGGAAGAGAAGTGGTCCTCAGCGATTCTTTTCAATACATCACTTCACCTGATTACCCCGTCTGGCGGTGGATAAGCGCTCCTGTAGAAGTGCTGTGGGGGGCTGACAGCTTAACGGTCATCACCTTGTGTTTACTTATTATTTTTATAAGTGGTTCCGTTACTGTCCTTGAATCGGCAGGAATCATCGCTTATATGCTCGACGAACTGGTTGAGAAATTCCGTAGCCGCAAATATCTTCTCATGGCACTGATAATCTTTATGTTTATGTTTCTCGCTTCTTTCCTGGGGATCTACGAAGGGCTTGTCCCGCTCATCCTGTTTATCGTTCCACTGGCTCACTCTCTGGGTTGGGATTCTCTTACGGGATTGGGAATGAGTCTAATGCCGCTGGCTTTCGGATTTTCCGCTGCTGTCACGAACCCCTTTACGGTGGGTGTCGCTCAGAAAATCGCCGGCCTGCCTCTTTTTTCGGGAGCGTGGTACAGGATCATCTTCTTCGTAATTGTCTATTTCATTGTTTATTTTTTTGTCAGCTCACATGCAAGACTGATCGAAAAGAATCCCGGGAGATCTCTCGTCTTTCATGAAGATATGAAACTGAAAAAAAATCATATGGAAACAAAAAAGCAGGTTCTTGAAGATCATAAAAAGAAGGAGATGAATCGAGCTGTCATCTGGTTTGCCTGCTCCATGTCTGCCGCCATCATGATGGTTTTACTGGCATCAGTTGTTTCTATTCTCAGTGATCTTGCCTTTCCTCTCATGGGTCTGTTTTTTTTGATCGGTGGAATTGGAAGTGCACTATTGGTTAAAATTCCCCGAGGAGATATTTTCCGTTTTTTCGGAAAGGGGACTCTGGGTATTTTACCGGGTATATTGCTGGTTCTCATGGCTTACAGTGTCAAACACATCATTGACCAGGCACAGATAACTGATACCATTCTCTATCTCGCATCCGGTGCTATAAAGCAGGCTTCTCCAGGAGCTGCAGCTTTTCTTGTCTACCTACTCACGCTGGGAATGAACTTCTTTATAGGTTCCGCATCGGCAAAAGCGTTTCTTATAATGCCCATTCTGACGCCCTTGGCGGATCTGGTGGGGATCACCAGGCAGACTGCTGTTCTGGCATTTGATTTTGGTGACGGTTTCAGCAATATGATCTATCCCTCTAATGCATTGTTGCTCATAGCTCTGGGGTTTACAGTCGTTTCCTATCCTAAATGGATTCGATGGACCTTTCCTATACAGATCGTGATGCTGGCCCTTACCTGCGGGTTTTTATACGGGGCAGTACAGTTCGGATTTGGACCGTTTTAAAATATAGATGAATGATTATTCCCCATTGATATATTTTCCGTATATCAAGTCAATTGTTCCATCGATAATCATTTCATGTAATACGCGGTTGATATCAATCATATGGTTTATCAGCGGGGATTTTTTACTTACCAATACATGAAAGTCAGTTTGATCCAGTATGGCATCTGTCATCAATATCTGAGAGCTCAATCCCAGTTTATTTATTTGCAGGCTCATCGTTAGTGGTGCATCTATTAATATATCCACCCGTCGATTAGCCAACACTTTAGCCAGGCTTTCATCGGTTCTTATATGTTCCGTTTTGACACCATAGGAATCTATGTGTTCAGCATGCCATCCATTTCCTAAATTCGTTACGGGTATCAAACCCATACGGAGGATATCGTGAACAGACTGAATTTTTTGAATTTCTTCTAACATATCATGTCCGGCATAAGTGAATATCTGCATGTAAAGGTTTAAAATCGGCTCATCAGTAACTAAGGTGTATGTTTCCCTCTCTGCTGTGGGGATTGTGATCATAAAATCTGATTCACCATTTTTTATCTCAAGCTGTCCCCGGACCCATGGCAGTCTTTTAATCTCCAGTTTCATGTTTAATCGTTGAACAAATAATTCTTTTACGACATCCGCCCAGAATCCGTAAATACTGTTATCGAGACTTAGTTCATCATTATAAAAAATTGGTCTCCAGTCTTCTTCTGACAAAACCCAGGTAATCGGATTTTCAGAAGGCTCACTGCTGTCAGGATACAGAGATAGCAGCGCTGTTACTGAGAACAGAAAAAGTAGTATTTTATTTTTCAAGAATAGACCCTCGATCTCATTTTACTGTATTGAAAACAAAAGAACTAGTATTTAAATCATTCTCTACAGCCGCTTTCAAAAGACTTTCCTTGTGATCTGCCAGTATCGGATTTATCCTTATATAAGATCAAATAATTTTGAATGATTACAATCAAGGAGATAGGCATGAGTGATAAAATGAGATTGCTTCCTTTCGGGGAACTTCTGGAGAGAATGTTTGAGGAATATCGTGTAGGAAAGAGTCTGTTCGATCTTCACCGGGATACATGGTATCAAAAAGCTGACAATAAAAGCCTGGATATTTTCGGTGACCAGTGCGGAACCGTTCTGGGACCGGCCGCGGGACCTCAAACTCAGCTCACACAGAATATTATTTCATCTTATCTGACAGGGAGCAGGTTTATAGAGCTCAAAACCGTTCAGGTTCTCGACGGTCTGGAAATCGATAAACCCTGTATCGATGCCTACGATGAAGGTTTTAATACAGAATGGTCGACGGAACTCAGCCTTCAGAGAGCCTGGGAGGAATATGCCAAAAGCTGGATTCTTCTCCATCTTGTAGAGGAACTCTGGGATTTTAATAAATCAGGAGGCAGTCGCTCTTTTTCCTTCAATATGAGTGTAGGATACGACCTGAAGGGCATTCAGACAGAAAAAATGCAGACGTATATCGATCGCATGATGGACAGTGGAGAGGAGCAACTCTTTCAAAGCTGGCTCGATGAGATGGTTGAAAAAGTACCGGTCCTACTCAAAGGCACAGGACTGGAACACAAAGCCCAAAAGATAAAAGAAGTTAGGGACCGGATCTCATCAAAAATATGCAGGAGCGTTACCTTGTCGACAATGCACGGTTGTCCTCCTGCTGAAATAGAAGCGATTTGCCACTATATGCTTGTCGAAAAAGGTCTGGATACTTTTGTTAAACTCAATCCTACACTTTTGGGATATCCCAAGGTTCGATCCATTCTCGATGGACTGGGGTATGACTTCGTCAGCTTGAATTCAGAAGGTTTTGAGCATGATCTGCAGTACGATGACGCACTTTCCATTTTGACAAGACTTCGCGAAACCGCAGTTGCGGAAGGGAGAAGGTTCGGTGTCAAACTGACTAATACTCTGGCTTCAGTCAATGATAGAGACGAACTCCCCGGTGATGAAATGTATATGTCCGGCAGGGCTCTTTACCCCCTTTCCATAAATCTGGCAGCCCGGATATCAGAATATTTTAAAGGAGATCTACCTATTTCATACTCCGGAGGAATAAGCATACACAATGTTAAGGATGTCTTCGAAACAGGAATAAGACCCATAACTATGTGTACGGTTTTATTAAAACCCGGCGGTTATCCTCTACAGGCTCAGATGGCTAGAGCCCTTGAAGAGGTTGACGTTTGGAAAATGGAAAGAATAGATGTAAAAGCACTGAACAAATTGGCCGAGGCTTCCCTCTCTGATAAAACAGTTCACAAAAATTTCCGCGGTCCCGATGAAGTGAATAGCCAGGGAGAACTTCCCACCTTTGATTGTTATGTGGCCCCCTGCGTAGAAGCCTGCGCTATCAGACAGCACATTCCTGAATACATCAGGCTTGTAGGTGAAAAGAGATACGCCGAGGCTCTCGAAGTGATATACGAGAGAAATGCCCTACCGTCCATGACGGGAAATATTTGCGATCACCAATGCCAGCTCAAATGCACGAGACTAGACTACGAAGGTTGTCTGAATATCCGGGAGATTAAAAAAATTGCTGTTGAACAGGGAATGGATGGTTATCTCGAGCGATGGGAGAAACCGGAAGTGACCAGAGAGGCAAAATGCGCTGTTATTGGTGCCGGACCAGCTGGTTTGTCAGCCGCCTATTTTCTTGCACGGGAGGGTTTTGATGTAACGCTTTACGAAAGAGAGCCCGATGCCGGTGGTGTCGTTCGCTATGTTGTTCCTCATTTCAGAATTACGAGAGACGCCATCGAAAGCGATGTGGACCACATTCGAAAAAATGGTGTGAATATTGTTTTTAATTCGGAAGAAAAAATAGACATAGAGGATCTTAAAAAAAGAGGTTTTACCTATATCGCACTGGGACTGGGTACATATCAGACCCGGGCTTTGCCCATAAAAGGCGAGAATAAAAATATCATTCCTTCTCTGAAATTC
>JADGDJ010000010.1:1693-13736 GCA_016744925.1 Spirochaetaceae bacterium | reverse complement strand
GTTTTTAATAAAAACCCTGAGTAATTGAAAATCGGGAAAAATTTTGTTGTCATAGGCGCCGGTGATACGGCTATGGATTGTGCCCGATCGGCTAAACGATGTGTAGGAACTGAGAATGTTACAGTCGTATACAGGCGTGCCTTCAGTCAGATGCCCGCCAGTCAGGAAGAGTATGAAGACGCCAGAGAAGAGGGTGTCCCTTTCCATTGGTTGAGAAGCCCTGAGGTTTTCGATGCTGATGGTAATCTGACTCTCCGAGTCATGGAATTGGGAGAGAAGGACGATTCGGGAAGACGACGGCCTGTAGCCACTGATAAAACGGAATCGATGAAAGTGAATACATTGATTTATGCTATTGGAGATGATCCTGATGAAGTTCAGATGAATGACATCGGACTTGAAGTGAATAAGTGGGGCATTGTGATCACGGGAGACCATGGTGAAACTAATCTGGATAATGTCTATCTCTGCGGAGACAGCCGTACCGGAGCCTCCACCATTGTCAAATGTATAGCAGAAGGGCGTAGAACAGCAGATGCTATAACGAAAAAAGAAGATAAGGTCTGGGAGAGAACAGAGGTTCTGCCATTTGTTGATCCTGATGAAAGAGTTGCCCAGATCCAGGCGAAAAAAGTGAATATTCTCGCAAAACCAAGTGCTAGAAAATATGAGGATATCGCTTCGTTTGGAAAAACTGAATTGAACCGTTGTCTCGAATGCAATTATGTCTGCAATAAATGTGTAGACGTTTGTCCCAACAGAGCCAATATAACCGTGTCCACAGAGGGGCTGAAACTGTTTAAAGATCCCTTTGAAATTGTACATATTGATTCATACTGTAACGAGTGTGGAGATTGCGGGCATTTCTGCCCCTGGGAGGGCCGTCCCTATGTGGATAAACCTACTGTCTTTACAGAAGTAGTGGATTTTGAAAACAGTGATAATCCGGGATGGCTGCTACAGGCAGGCAAGCTGACTATACGATTCAATGGCAAAATCGAAAAGCTTTCAGTGGATAATGGAAAAATAACAGAAGATCCCGCGGAAGATTTATCGAGAATCAGATTCTATAAATTATTTGAAATATTATTTAAGAAAAGACCACACTTATTCGGACCAATGGATTCGATGGTCTAAGAGGATACAAATATGAAAGCTGAAATATCCAGTTCCATACCCCGTCCCGACGGTAAAGCGAAAGCGTCGGGATTGGCAAAATATATTGGAGATCATGACTATAAGGACGCTCTGACGGCCCGGTTTTACAGATCGGACTTTCCAAGAGGGCTTATACGTAATGTCTCTGTCCCCCCTCTCCCGGAGGGGTATTATCATATCAATTACAAAGACGTGTCTCCCGAAGGGGAAAACATACTGGCTCTTACCAGAAAGGACTGGCCTGCATTTGCCGAAGAGGAAATTCGCTATAAAGGGCAGATCATCGGATTGATATGCGGTCCCGATCCCAATGTGGTGGACAAGATCATCAAAGGCATTTCAATTGATTTCAAAGCGATTGAACCTGCAGTCACTCTCGATGATTCCCTGGCGTTGAAAGGAGGTCCTCTCGTGGGGGAGGATAATCTGCTCGATAAAATTACTTTGAGCCATGGCGATTGTGATAAAGCTTTTTCCGAAGCTGCGGAAACAGTCGAAGGGACCTATGAAACAGGATTCCAGGAACAGCTCTATATGGAGCCTCAGGGGCTGGTTGCCTGGGTTGAAAATGACAAGGTTAATATTCATGGATCAATGCAGTGTCCCTATTATGTCAAACATGCTGTACAGGAAATTCTGGGACCCGAATATAAGGTAAGAGCGGTTGAAGCGACCATCGGCGGGGGATTCGGAGGCAAAGAGGATTACCCGGAAATTATGGGTGCTCCCCTGGCTGTCGCCGCCTTGAAAATCGGCAAACCGCTGCGAATGATTTTTGACAGATCCGAAGATATGGCATGGACCAGTAAGAGACATCCCAGCCGGATTAAGGTCAGAACGGCTCACGATAAGTCAGGGGAAATCCTGGCAATGGATATAGATTGTATAATCGACGGTGGAGCTTATGAGTCTTATTCTCTCATCGTTCTTATGAGAGCTGTTTTTACAAGTACAGGAGTGTACAATCTGCCAGTGTTCAATGTTGAGGGCCGGGCTTTAGCTACATGTACAGTACCTTCAGGTGCTTTTCGCGGGTTCGGTGCTCCTCAGGCTATTTTCGCTTTGGAAATGCATATGGAGAAGTGTTCCCGGAAATTCCACATGGAATCTCTGGAATTTAAAAAGACCTATTTCCTTAAAAAGGGCGATGCAACGATTACAGGGGGCAAGATCCGTGATGATGTTGTTCTGGATAAAATGATAGCCCGTGCAGAAGAGATGTCATTATACAGCCATAAGAGAAAGTCTTATAAAGATCAGCCCTGGAAGGGGATCGGAATGGCCCTCTTTAATCACGGCTGTGGTTTTACAGGAGATGGGGAACAGAGGATTATCAAAGCCAAGGCCGCTGTTCATAAAAGAGCCGATGGGATTGTGGAAATCCAATCGGCAGCTGTCGATTTCGGACAGGGACCCCGGACTACATTTAGAAAAATAGTGGGGAAAATCCTGGGAATTCCTCCACAGGAAATTTTATATTCCCTGCCCGATACAGATGTGGTTCCCGACTCGGGACCTACTGTGGCGAGTCGAACCATTATGATCGTCGGTTATCTTCTTCAGGAAGCCGCCAAAGAACTGAAATCCAACTGGAAAGAGGGTGAGGATCAGCGGGTTTTGAAACACTATGAGATGCCTCCCGGCATGAGCTGGGACCAGGAGAAACTTCAGGGGGATGCCTATGCCACTTTTGGCTGGGGCGTCAATGTCTGTGAAGTCGAGGTGGATCCCCTTACCTGGGAAACGCGGGTCACCGGAGCATGGGGCATCTACGATGTCGGAGTGGCAATAGATGAAAAAGTGGTCAACGGTCAGATTCAAGGTGGAATGAGCCAGGCTCTCGGTTACGGAGCCATGGAAAATCTCACGGTGGACAAAGACGGTGTTTTTCAGCAGAGAAGCATGGCCGATTATATGGTACCCACGACTCTCGATTTTCCCCGGACAGGTGCCGATACCATCGACAATCCCTATGAATACGGCCCCTTCGGAGCTAAGGGGATGGGAGAGATGGTTCATGATGGCGGACATGCCGCCTTTGCCGCTGCCGTAGAACAGGCTGTCGGTCGGGATTGCCCCAGAATTCCACTGATCCCCGAAACTCTAATGGAGATAATGAAAAAATGAAAATTGAAATGACTGTCAACGGTGAGTTGAGAAAACTGGATGTAAATCCACTCAGCCGCCTTTTAGATATACTGAGAAATGACTTGTCTCTCACGGGGACAAAAGAGGGGTGCGGCGAAGGAGAATGCGGCGCCTGTAGCGCTCTGATGAACGGATTACTCGTCAATACCTGTCTCATTCCTATCGCACAGTGTGACGGCTCCGAAATCCTTACAATTGAAGGCCTGGCATCGTCAAAAAGAGGAGAAGTTTTAACAGAAGCATTTGCCGAGGCGCACTCGGTGCAATGCGGTTTCTGTACTCCCGGAATGGTTCTGGCCGCCGAATCTTTATTGAGAAAAACTCCCAAGCCGGATGAACAGCAGATCCGCGAAGGTCTTGCGGGAAATATCTGCCGGTGTACGGGATACGATATGATTATCGACGGCATACAGCTGGCAGCAGAAAAAGGGGATGGATTATGGTAGAGACCTTAAGACCTCGTAAATTAGACGAAGCTCTCACCTGGCTTTCGGAAAGGAAAGCACTGCCACTGGCGGGTGGTACAGACCTGATGGTTCACTTCAGAAATTATACAGGTACCGATTCCCTCATCGTCCGTCCTGTACTTTTTACTGATGCCATTGACGAGCTTCACTCGGTTGAAGATCTCGGTGATTCTCTCAAAATCGGAGCAGCCTGCCTGCTTTCGGAACTGGAGAATAATGAATTAGTACCCTCTCTTCTCCGACAGGCCATCAGTCAGATTGCTGCACCGGCATTGAGAAACAGGGCGACTTTGGCGGGAAACGTGTGCAATGCCTCTCCTGCCGGAGACTCTCTGCCCCCATTGTACTTGTATGACAGCCATGTGGTTCTTGCCAGTAGTTCCGGGACAAGGACTATACCTCTTGTAGATTTTATAACCGGACCGGGTAAAACAATCCGGACAGATGATGAACTTCTGACTCATATACTCGTATCGAAGTCCCAAAATGAAAAGATCTATTATCGCAAAGTGGGTACCAGGGCGGCAAACGCTTTGTCCAAACTCACTGTCGCCGCATTTGCAGAATTAGAAAATAATATTATTATGGACTTGAGAATGGCTTTTGGAGCTGTGGCCCCTGTTGTTGTCAGGGAAAGAGCTGTTGAGATTATATTTATCGGAAAATCTATCGATCAAGTAGATCTGGATGAGTTCCGCCAAGCCTACGCTCCACATATCAGACCCATCGATGACCAACGTTCGACCGCATTGTATCGCAAGGAAGTTGCTTTGAATCTGGCGGGAGATTTTATAAGGAAAATACAGGAGAATTTATGATTCATGATTTTAAAAGAGCCGCCTCCATAGAAGAAGCCCGATCTCTATCAGCAAAGGGTTATCTCTTCCTGGCCGGCGGAACCCAAGTCAATAACGGTACTTTTAAAAAATGGGGCAAAGCTGTTGAAAAAGTGGTTTCTCTGGAGTATCTCGGATTGAATGAGTTGATAAGGGAAAATGATAAACTGATTATTGGTGCTATGGTGACATTGCAGGAATTGACAGATTCGCAATTCGTTCCCTCCTACCTAAAAGATGCGGCTTCTTTTATTCCCACACGCAGTGTCAGGAATATCGCCACCATAGGGGGGAATGTGGGATCAAACAGATCTGATTCCTATATCATTCCATCATTACTCGCTTCGGGAGCTCTCGCAGAACTGGCTGACGGAACAAGAGTCACAGTGGAAGAATATATTGAGAAAAAAAACGAAATTCTTATCTTGCGTTTTATCCTACCCCGTAATAAGGGAACAATTATTTCAATCAAAGAATCCCGTTCCCAATTAGCTCTGCCCGTTGTTTCCGCATCAGTGAGAATCAGGGGATCGTCAAATGATATTTCAGAAGCTGTTATCGCTGCGGGATGTGTCGATTCCCAATGTCTTCGATTGAAGGATGTGGAAAAAGGATTGGTCTCGGGAACAATATCCGACGGCACGGAACTGGAAGATGCCATAGCCCGTTCCATAGAACCTCCTTCGGATATTAAAGGGTCAAAAGCCTATAAAACCTATATCAACAGCGTCCGCATTGCCGATGCCATTCGATCCTGTATTCTGGAGGAAAGATCATGAAAGTGAATTTTACACTCAACGGAAGATCGGTCTGTTTTGATGCGGATCCCGGTGAAAGTGCTCAGATATTCCTTCAGAGAAATGGGATTCCATCAGTTAGAAATAGTGATGACAGTTATGGATTCGCCGGTTCAGACTCCATTCTTCTCGATGATAAAATCGTCGGTGCCAATATTCTACTGGCCCCCCAGCTGGAAGGACGGCAGGTTAAAACTGTTGAGTTTCTGAAAAAAGGACGGGACTTGTCACTCATTCAGCATGCCATGGTGGAAGCCGGTTGTGTGCAGTCGGGGTATAACAGTCCGGCAGCCGCTCTTATGATTTACCAATTGCTCGAAAGAGAGGACTCTCCCTCTAAAGAGCAGATTAAAGATGCTCTTTCCGGATTGTTCAACCGAGCTACGGGATACGAGCAGTTTTTTAAAGCTGTTGAAATCGCTGCCAATAGAAAAAAAGATCCGTTTTATCAAGCGGAAGCTTTCCCTTCATTCGGTGATAAGTATGAAGTCGTCGGAAAACCGGGAAGTAAAAAAGATTCATATAGGATGGTTTCCGGAGAAAAAGTCTATGTGGAAGATCGACTGGAAGCCAATTCGTGCTATCTCAAGATTCTTTCAAGCCCCTATGCCCACGCCTTGATAAGATCTATTGATAAAAGAAAAGCTGAAGCCCTGCCCGGTGTTGTCGCCGTTTTTACACATGAAGACGTGCCGGACAAAACCTATTCACAAGCGGGACAGGGGTTTCCCGAGCCCAGTCCTTACGACAGAAAACTCATCAGTAAAAAAGTCCGTCATGTAGGTGATCGGGTAGCGGCAGTGGTCGCCGAAACGGAAGCTCTCGCATGGGAAGCTTTGAGTCTTATAGAGGTCGATTACCAGGTACTAAAGCCGGTTTTGACATGGGATGATGCTAAAGCATCTCAAGCGCCATTAGTCCATAACGGCCCTATACGCTATGAAGAGGGCGAACCCGATGATCTCAATGAGATGAATCGCCATGTAGATCCCGAAGAAGAACCGGTGGTGTATCAATTCCCTATCGGAGGAGATCCCCGGAAAAATATTTCAGCCAGTGTTTCTGGTGGTATCGGGGACATAGAGAAAGGATTCAAAGACGCTCATGTTGTTCTGGAGAGAACATACGGCACATCTCAGATTCAATGCACACCTCTGGAGAAACACACCTGTTATGCCAGGATGGAAGGGGACAGACTTATCATTCATGCCAGTACCCAGGTTCCCTATCACGTTCGCAGAATCGTCTCTACATTACTGGATCTTCCTGAAAATAAAGTCCGCGTGATCAAAGAGCGGGTCGGAGGTGGTTACGGATCCAAGCAGGATATCCTGATTGAAGATCTTGTCGCCTTCTGCGCCTGGAAAACAGGCAGACCTGTATATCAGCAATTCAGCAGGGAAGAGGAGTTTATTTCGTGCAGCACGAGAAAACCCATGCGGGTGACAGTAAAGCTGGGAGCCCGCAAAGACGGGAAACTGACGGCAATGTATATGAATGTCGAGTCAAATCAGGGACCTTATGGCGCTCACGCTCTCACTGTTCCCATGAATGGAGTCTCGAAAAGCCTGCCTTTGTATATCTGTGACAATGCTTCTTTTGACGTGACTTCCTATTATTCCAACATCCCTCCTACAGGAGCTTATCAGGGTTATGGAGCCCCAAAGGCAAATTATGCCCTTCAGATGGCCATAAAAGAGCTTGCCGGGGAGTTGGACATGGAACACCTCGAATTAATCGAAAAAAACAGAGTTCACGAAGGTGACATGCTTGAAATATTAAAATGTCTCGGTGAAGGGCGAGAAGGGAAACCGGCTCCCGCCACAAGCTGCGGTCTCGGTCCGGCTCTGGAACAGGGGGCGAAACTTATAAACTGGGGCGTACGGGAAGACTCGGAAGACCCTCACATTAAAATAGGTAAAGGTGTCGTCACTCTTCAACAGGGATCGGGATTGCCCGGTCTTGATCAGGCTAATTGCACAATTAAAATGCTCGGTGACGGAACACTGCTTGTTCAGTCGGGAGGTGCCGATTTGGGGACAGGTCTCGATCTGGTCAGTGCCAAGATGGTCGCAGAAGTTCTGAAGACAGATCTGGATTATGTCACCGTTCAGTCCGGAGATACCGATGCGGCGCCTTTTGATGTAGGTTCCTACGCTTCGAGCGGTACTTATTTTTCCGGTGGGGCGGCGAGAAATGCGGCGGTAAAGATGGCACGGATGATAATCGAGGAAGCCGCTTTACTGATGGATGAAAATTCGGGGGATCTTAAAATAGTACATCCCTCCAAAGTTGTGGGTAAAAGAAGCGAAATCAGCTTTAAGAAAATAGCCTGGCATACGCAAGCCGGAGAGGGGCGTGGTCAGATTGTTGCAAGCGCCAGTTTTACAACGGAAGATTTCAGCTTTCCCTATGGAGCACATTTCTGCCAGGTGGCTGTTAATGAGAGGACAGGGGAAGTCAAAATCCAGAAGTATTACGCCCTCCAGGATTGCGGTGTTCCCATAAATCCGGAATACGCCATGGGTCAGGTTTACGGTGGTGTTGTCAAATCAATTGGTCATGCTCTCTATGAAGAAATGATCTTTGATGAAAAGGGCCGTTGTCTCAATCCCGATCTCAGAAGTTACGGCGTACCGATGATCGGGGACATACCGGAAGATTTCAGGGTCATACTTGTTGAAACTGATGATCCCTATGGTCCTTTCGGTGCAAAATCCATAGCGGAGATCAGTGTCAATGGAGCGGCTCCGGTAATCGCCAACGCCATCCACGATGCTGTAGGTGTCTGGATGCGTCAATGGCCTTTTTCTCCGGAAGCTGTGTTAAAGGCATTGGGCAAAATTTGAATAAAAAACAGGCAACCGCTCTTTTTCTGAGGGAACTGAAGCGGTTGCTTTTATTTCTCATTCTCGGAGGTTTGTTAGTCCTATTGAATCCCGATCCGGGAGATTGGAAATTCCCCATGGCTATGACTCAAGAGTGGAGAGTCCTCTTCAGAAAAACAGGATATATTATCATGATTTTTGCCTATCCCCTTTTTTCGTTTATCAGACTTCTTATTTATCTCCGCAATAATAAAAGTTAATAAGGGACATTCATCAGCTCGTATAATTCTACAGCGAAATTTCCTTTACCCTCACTGAGAAAGGGATGGATTTTGGCGAGCTCTCTTGCCTCTTCAATATTGTCAGCCTGGATTATAGAATAGCCGCTCAATCTAAGGCTTTGCCTGTGGTTCCATTGTCCACAATTGACTCTCCCGATCCGCGTGGTGCACCGATATCAACGAGACCTTCACCGGTCTTTTCTATCCAGGTCTGCCATGCCTCCATTACAGCTTTTCCCTGTACCGGTGACATCTCCGCCATATCAGTCGTTTTGCCTTTGTAAATAAGAATGTATCTGGTCATAATTCTTCTCCTTCCAAGATTTGTTTGAGTTTGTTTGAATCCTTTTTATTTTTAGATTTCATCATAATGGACATCTATGATCCAAAATATCCATGGTAAAGCCTTTTTGAAGTTTGTGTATTGTTATGCCAAGTTACAGCGTAGTCAGGTGAATCTGTATGGTTATTCCTGTGATCCCCATGGATATATTTCTATTCCTTTTCTCAGGAAGATGTGCAGAATGAAATCGTTTTTCAGAAATAGAAAAAGGACGTTTTGCCCAAAAATGAGATCAGATATTTTTCCCGATCTCTTGATATCCCCGGCACGATCTGTAATAGTGATTGACAGATGAAATTGATCTACAAATATATAAAACCCTATATCCTCTTTGCTCTACTGGCACCTCTTTTCATGCTTCTCGAAGTTTTCATGGATCTTATGCAGCCTACTCTTATGGCTCGAATTGTCGATGAAGGGATTATTCCTTTGAATATGGATATTATTATGCAAACCGGCTTGATTATGGTGGGTATCACGCTGATAGGATTAATCGGAGGGATAGCTTGTACTGTATTTTCGACTTTTGCCTCTACAGGTCTGGCGAAAGATTTAAGAATCAGTCTTTACGAAAAGGTTCTTTCCTATTCTCATAAAAATATCGATACGATGGAAACCGGGAGCATTATTACCCGATTGACCAGTGATGTTCTGCAGCTTGAAAAGCTTGTAAGAATGGGCTTGCGCATCCTTGTCCGGGCTCCTCTGCAGATTATCGGAAGCCTGATACTCGCTCTGATCATCAGTCCGTCGCTATCAGTCGTTTTCCTTTTTTTAATACCTCTTATTATTGTTGTTCTTTTTATTCTTATAAATAAATCTTATCCTCTGTTTTCCCGTGTTCAGGAGAAAATGGATAAAGTAAATAACAGGTTACAGGAGAACCTTGCGGGTATTCGTCTTGTTAAAGCTTTTGTCCGTCAGGATCTTGAACTGGACAAATTTTCTAAGGCAAATGATGAATTGATGTCTATGAATATGAGGGCAGAAAAGATTCTGGCATTCTCCCAGCCTCTTATGATGTTCTTTCTAAATATGGGAATACTGGCTGTATTGTGGGTTGGAGGAAATCAGGTCTGGATGGAACGGATTATGATTGGAAAAGTCATCGCCTTTATCAATTATATGATGCAGTTGCTTATGTCCCTTATTATGGTTAGTCATCTTCTCATGAATATCTCAAGAGCTCAGGCATCAATTGGAAGACTCGAGCAATTATTAGATGAGAGCCCATCAGTCCGAAATAAGGTTAATCCTCTGGTGAAAAATGAACTGAAGGGTAAGATAGAGTTTCGCAATGTATCGTTCTCATACAATGATTCCAGTGTTGATTCTGTTTTGAACAATATCTCCTTTACCATCAACCACAGTGAGAAAGTGGCATTTCTGGGAGCTACAGGATCGGGTAAATCAACAGTCGCCGCATTGATTCCCCGGCTATATGATATTGATTCAGGAGAAGTTCTCATCGACGGCATAAATGTAAAAGATTATTCTCTCGATTCCCTTCGGCAGAATATGGGAATGTCACCCCAGAAAAGCATACTCTTTTCCGGGTCGGTAAAAGAGAATATCATCTATGGGAATAGAGAGAGCGAAGGCCAGAAAGATTATCGTGAGTATGCACAACATGCATCTGTCGACACTTTTATTGAATCTCTACCGGATAAATACGAAACCAATATAAAGCAGCGGGGAGTGAATCTTTCGGGAGGTCAGAAACAGCGGATCTCTATTGCCAGAGCTCTCTGGAGAGATCCTCCAATCGTCATTCTTGATGATTCAACCAGCTCTGTCGATACAAAAACGGAACGATTTATTCTGGATTCAATAAAAAATATTTCTTCATCTACAGTTATTATAATCGCCCAAAGAATTACAACGGCTATGAATGCCGATAGAATTATTTTATTTGATAACGGTCAAATTATCGGAGAGGGCACTCATGAGTTTCTTCTGGAAAAAAATGAAATCTATCAGGACATCTGCCGAACTCAAAATGGATCTGAGGGAGTTGTGTCATGAGTTCAAATATGTTCCCCGGGAAAAAATATTTAAGGCAGCCCAAAATCAGAGTCAGCAACATGAAGGGGATTCTCTCCCGTTTATGGTCCTATTTATCCCTTGTGAAAGGGGCATTTTTTTCGGCAGTCCTATTACTGATTGCGGCTACGGGTCTTCAAGTCCTTACCCCTTATTTACAGGGAGTTGCCATCGATAAGGGAATTATTGCCGGAGACAGGGATAAATTGATATCGACTTTAATACTCATGGCCATTCTCTACAGCGCAACAGCTATTACCCTATTTTTTCAGAATAGAATAATGATCGTCGTCTCCCAGAAAGTGGTGAGAAACCTGCGGTATAATCTCTTTGCAAAACTGCAGACACTGTCACTTCGTTTTTTTGACAAAAACCCTCATGGCGAATTGATGAGCCGTGTATCCAACGATATTGATTTAATCAGCCAGACTTTAACCACGAGCCTGACCCAGTTGATATCCAGTTTTCTCACAGTTCTTTCTGTTGCCATTCTCATGATTTTTCTCAATCTTTCTTTGGCTCTTATCACTATGATTTCCATTCCGCTCATTATATTGATTACGCGAAAGATTGCCGGTTACACGAGAAAAGGATATAAAAATCAACAGCAGTTTCTCGGTGAAATAAACGGACATATAGAAGAATCTATTTCCGCATTGAGTGTTGTAAAGCTTTTTGGAACAGAAAGGGATAATATTCAAATATTTCGAACGTTAAATGGGAAATTGAAGAAAGCTTCTGATAAAGCCAATATTTACGGCGGAATCATGGGACCATTTATGAATCTTATGAGAAATTTTAATTATATCATTGTGGCATTTGCCGGAGGATATTTAAGCTATAACGGGTATATTAGCATAGGTCTCATAGCTGTCTTTCTACAGTATACAAGGTTATTTTCCCGACCATTGAATCAGATTGCCCAACTCTATAACTCTTTGCAATCGGCATTGGCGGGAGCTGAAAGAGTCTTTGCCATTATCGATGAAGAACCTGATATACAGAATAGGGAAAACCCCGTCATTCTAAAAAACATAAATGGACAAGTCTCTTTTGATAAGGTACATTTTGCCTATGTGAAAGATCAATTGGTATTGCGAGACCTCTCTTTTGATGTGAAAGCCGGAGATACTGTAGCTATC
>JADGDJ010000010.1:0-1683 GCA_016744925.1 Spirochaetaceae bacterium | reverse complement strand
TCGTAGGAGAGACCGGGGCAGGGAAGACAACCATTGTGAACCTTCTGACCCGGTTCTATGAAATCCATTCAGGTTCAATCAGTATAGACGGTGAAAATATTCAGAATCTGGATATTGATCATCTTCGCAAAAATCTTGGATTTGTCCTTCAGGATACATTTCTATTTTCTGATACAGTCCTGGAAAATATTCGATATGGTAAACCTGATGCCACAGAAGAAGAGGTTATCGAGGCGGCTTCTATGGCCAATGCCCACCATTTTATCATGCAGCTTTCGTCGGGATATGAAACTGTTCTATCCACAGAAGGAAATAACCTGAGTGAAGGGCAGAAGCAGCTCATTGCCATTGCCAGAGTCATTTTGTCTAATCCTTCTATTTTGATTCTCGATGAAGCCACAAGCAGTGTTGATACGCGAACAGAAGTCCATATTCAGAAAGCGCTTTTGACTCTTATGAAGGATAGAACCAGCTTTGTTATCGCTCACAGGTTGAATACTATCCGCGATGCCCAGATGATCCTTGTACTCGATAAAGGTTCTATTATAGAGAAGGGGAATCATGAAGAGCTGCTCGCAAAACATGGTGTATACCGGGATCTTTATGAGTTTATCGATTAATTGATGGTGGATAATCAATTTATTTCTTTCGTAAGCTCAAAAACTATGGTGTAGTCCTTTGGTATATCAATGTCTTGTCCATTTGATAATATATTTCTTAAGGGATACTATAAATAAATGCAGCAAAATCTACCCATTTACGACGTTATCCAGAATATTAAAGACACATTGAGAGAACACTCTATACTTGTTTTACAGGCCCCTCCCGGTGCCGGTAAGACTACATGTGTACCTATGGAACTGTTAAACGAAAAGTGGATGGGTCATAAAAAAATAATAATGCTTGAACCAAGGCGTATCGCCGCTCGAAATGCCGCCTACTGGATGGCCGGAGGTATTGGTGAAAAGGTGGGAGGGAAAATAGGATATGCTGTACATCTCGATAAAAAAGTCTCCTCCCGGACTATTGTAGAAGTTGTCACTGAAGGTGTTTTGATAAACAGACTGGTCAATGACCCTGAACTCTCCGATACAGCACTGGTTATCTTCGATGAATTCCACGAGAGAAGCCTCGATGCTGATCTCGCACTGGCTTTGGTAAAAGAGAGTAAGGAAGTTCTGCGCGATGATCTGAAGATTTTAATTATGTCCGCAACGCTCGACACAGACTATATTTCTGATTTTATGGGAAATTGTCCAGTCATTTCCAGTGAGGGAAGATCATTTCCTGTCCATATCAGATATACAGGGAAAATGGAAAGAGGACTGATTCCATCTGTGGTTTCCACAGTTCGAAATGCGCTTAATGGAGAGGAGGGCAGCCTTTTGGTTTTTCTCCCGGGAGTCGGTGAGATCAAAAGGGTTCAATCCGTTTTGGAAGATTCTACAGCCAATGAAATAATAATTGCACCTCTCTATGGAAATTTGAGTAGAGAACTTCAGGAAAAAGCTATTGAGCCTGCACCTGAAGGATTTAGAAAAGTTGTTCTGTCAACTTCCATTGCAGAATCGAGTATTACCATTAAAGGCATTAAAGTTGTCATTGATTCAGGGCTAATTCGACGACCGAGATTTAATCCCAAAACGGGAATGGATTCACTGGAAACTCTCAATGTTTCAAAAG
>JADGDJ010000189.1 GCA_016744925.1 Spirochaetaceae bacterium | reverse complement strand
ATACTATTCCGCTGATTTTAATGATTGTTTTCATAATAAACTCCTAAATATCCGCTTCTACCAAATAGGGTACTACAACTTTTTCGTAAACCTGTAAAAACTTCTCATATTTTTCTATAAATCTAATATACGCAGGATTTTCCCTGTCGAGTATATATTTCGTCTTCATATCAATATACATATTGCTGAGAACATAACGTCTTAAAGAAAGCGCAGATAGAGAATAATATCTATAATTAAGAACAAAGTTACTTGTCTCCATCTCTTTAGGGAAAATATCTGAATTGTAGAATTCATTTTTGGCAATATCCCCTTTCTCTTCTCCGATTTTCATCAAATTACCCCTCATTTCAGTTAAAATAGAAAAAGAGGCTTCATAGTGTTGAAAGAAGATATCAGCTTCATCACCGTATTCGATTAACTTATCGGTTAATCCTGCCAAGACTCCGATGGGATCTTTTTGAAACTGCTGATTTCCTTCGTCAAGCCAGCTGCTGAAATCCATACTGCCAACTTTCACTTCAAATTTATCCCCGGGCTCTTCACCAATAGCAATTTCCACACCCTCTTCCATATCGAGAACTACCAGCGAACCTTCGGACTCAACAGCGACAGATCCCTCATCGACGATATACATGGCGCTTCCGTCGAGAGCCGAGACTACAGTAAATTCTGTCCCCCGGATTCCTGCTACTGTTGCCGGAGTCTGAATGTCCGGTTCATGCAGCAGTCTGTCGAATTTGAAGCCTATTTTACCGAGAACAACCATAAAAATGTTTTTTTTCTGACCTTTTTTCTCCTTCTGAGAGAAAACAAAGACAGTCTCGCTGTCAATTGTAATTTTGGAGCTGTTTTCCAGTGTTAATTCGGCAAAACCGTCAAATCCCGTGATAACAGAGTCCCCCACATAAAGAACATCATCAATTTGAGCTTCAAATAAGGATCCCGAAGCCCGTTTGATGGAGACTTCACCTTCAACATATTCAAAACGGCTCTGCTGACTAAATATTAGAACGGGTAGTAGTATAATATTTATCAGTAATATTATTTTTTTCATTTGGCATCCGCCTTTAGACCGAGTAGCCTGTAGTTTTTATCTTCATCTCTGTTAACAAGGAGAAGAACTTCACCATCAATACCCTCAATAGTTACTTTATAGGTGTATCGGGGAATATTTCTTTTAAAAAAAACTTCCATTTCCCAACTGCTTCTAAAAAGAGCAAAATCTTCTGTAACGACAGGGCTGATCGAAGTAACGATAGGGTTTTTTACTGTAAAACCGGCCTGAACCAACCCACCCCAGATTCTAGAGACGGAAGCATTGGCAACAATAATCTCACCGTCAAAGACAAAAGGGATCGAACTATTCTCGGATGGGAATTCAGAATCCCCCTCATTGAGAGCATCAACGACATCAACGGCGGCATCACTGCTTTTATTCATGTAAATAGAAGCGCATGAAAAGAGCATAGCTATAGGAAGTAATAATATTAATATTTTTGTTTTCATTCTTTGATTTTAAATCTTCTCAAGAAAGGAAGCAATGTAAGAATTCTTTAAATTTTCAAAGAGCACAAGATCTTTGTCCTTCAGAGATTTTCCCGGAGGGCTTTTCACAGTACTTGGATTAACTTTGGTTCCCCAGTAGGAAATTTCATAGTGAAGATGTGGACCGGTAGACATTCCCGTAGAACCTACGTAACCGATAATCTGTCCCTGTTTGACTCGGATTCCTTTCCGCATCCCTCTGGCATAATTTGTCATATGGGCATAGAGAGTTCTATAACCGTTTACATGGCGTAGTTCGATGAAGTTTCCGTACACGCGGCTATAATATGCCGATTCGATTACACCGTCTCCCGAAGCGTATATGGGTGTTCCCCGCGGTGCACCGAAATCTATACCCTGATGTTTTTTATTATATCCCGTTATGGGGCTGACTCTCATACCGTAACCGGATGTTATATAAGCGCCGTTAATGGGTGTTTTTAAAAGTGTTTTTCGAATGGTCTGGCCATCTATATTAAAATAATCAGACTTGCCTTCGAGATCAGTATAGTAGTAAAACTCAATTTCGCGCCCATCGGTCATCAGTCTGGCGCAGAGGATCTGACCATCTTCTACTTTTTCACCATTATTATCATAGATCTCTTCAAAGGCGACGTCGAATGTATCTCCCTGCTGAATATCTCTCTGGAAGTCCACATCAAAGGAAAGAAGGTGTATTAATTCAGTAAGAATATTCGCGGACATTCCCGAGTCGAGAGCTGAGTTATAGAGGCTGTCCTCAATGGTTCCTGAAACATGTTTAACAAAACTGTTCAACTGTCTCTCTTTTTCAACGGCACGATATCCATTTTCTACAGAATTATCGCGAAACACTTCTACAATCATATTGTTTGAAGTGTTCATGCTCAGTTTCTCAAAATCATCATTTATAAACTCTAGAGTGAAAATTTCACCAGCCCTCATTCTTCTCAAGTCGACATAGGGGCTCATTTCAAATACAACAGATGAAGCCTGATCTCTTGAAAGCCCCTGAGTGATCAGGAGATCATTGAGATTACTGCCTGGAAGTAATACCGCTTCAACAGTGGATATTTTATCCTGTATGCTGCTTACGAAAGGTATTTCGACAATTTCAATTGTTTCCATTTTTTCTTCCGGAATAAATGCCACTTTATCAGTGTCTTTGTTTGTCCGGGTAAAGAGAATGTTAACAAGCAATAAGAGAACAAGAGAAAGAGAGACGATGATGAGACGGTGAGCCGTCAGTTCTTTGACAATTTTTTTCAGCTTCATTAAAAACATTATCGACAAATTATATCACTGTTCATTAATATAAGATGAAAGAATATTTTTATCTTTTTCTGTTAGAACCGCCTGGATCAGTACACCTTCGTCAACGTATTCCTCTTTGATAATTTTTCCATTTCTGTGGATGTAGGCTGTTATGTCCCATTTATCAGCAGGGATCATTAAATTGACAACTCCGTATTCCCTTTCAATCTCTTCTGTTATCCGCTCTTTTAATTCATCGATTCCAAGATTCATTTTTGCAGAGATGGGAACGCAGTGGGGATAGCGATTCGTCAGTCCAGCGAGAAGAACAGGATCACTTCCCAACAGATCAATTTTATTAAATACAATAATCTGAGCTTTATCTCCGGCACCCAACTCATTAAGAACGTCTTCGGTTACTTTAATATGCTCTTCATATTCATGATTGGCGGCATCGACCACATGGATAATAACATCGGAATGAACCGCTTCTTCCAGAGTGGATTTAAAGGCATCTATGAGATCGTGAGGTAGTTTCCTGATGAAACCAACTGTGTCTGTTAGAATTATTTCCCGGCCACCGTCGAGTTTTATTTTTCTCGATGTGGGATCTAAAGTGGCAAATAATTTGTCTTCGGTCAGTACGTCGGCGTCACTCAAAAGATTTAACAGTGAGGATTTCCCCGCATTGGTATAACCGACTATAGACAAGGATGGAATCGGTTTTCCGACTCTTTTTTTCCTTTGCACATCTCTATATTTTTTAACTTTTTCAAGCTCTTTTTTCAGTGAATTGATTTTGTTTAAAACCATTCTTCTATCCGATTCGAGCTGAGTCTCCCCTTTTCCTCTGGTACCTTTAACTCCCCCTTTCTGTTTGGAAAGATGGGTCCAGGCTCGAGTCAGTCTCGGAAGGCTGTATTTCATTCTGGCCAGTGCGACTTGAAGAACGGCTTCTTTTGTAGACGCCCGGTCGGCAAATATATCGATGATCACTTCCTGTCTGTCGATGACAGCCATATTGTAGTGAAATTCAAGGTTTCTCTGCTGAGAAGGACTCAATTGGCAGTCGAAAATGATAACATCAGCCCGGCAGGCTTCGGCCAGGACTCTAATTTCCTCGACTTTCCCTTTACCGATGAGAAAACGGGGATTTTTTTCTCTCATTTTAACCATGATACTGTCAACAGGCTGTATGCCCATGGTATCGACCAGGTTCACCAGTTCTTCCAGGTGATATTCAGAATCGGTAAGTTTTTCCCGAGGTTCATTTATTCCTACTAAAAAAGCACGTTCACATTTCAGTGATAATATGTCTCTTTCAGGTAAATTTTCAAAAATGCTTTCGTTTATTTCCATTAGTATAAATATAAGCTTTTCAATACTCTTTATACAATCACTTTAAGCTGGTCTTTTGATGAAGAGGAATCTTTAAAATCAACGATTGAACATGGTCAAAAGCATATAGCATTTTTTTTTCAGCTGAGGGATAATAAAAGAAATTGGAGAGAATATGCAAATTGAGTTCAAAGGGAAAAAACCAGTATTAAACAATATAGCTCTGGAAGCGACCGGATGTTCTATCATCGGCGACGTAACAATCGGGGAAGAATCATCTGTATGGTTCGGAGCTGTCATCCGCGCCGATGTGGCTCCGGTAACAATCGGAAAAAGGAGCAATGTTCAGGACAATGCCACGGTTCATGTGAGCAATGAAGCCGCAACGATAATCGGTGACGAGGTGACAATTGGACACAATGCGGTTATCCATGCCTGCACTATAGGCAATAGATGCCTGATCGGAATGGGATCGGTTGTTCTGGATAAAGCTGAAATTGGCGAAGGTTCGGTTGTCGGAGCCGGGGCTCTTGTCACACAGGGGAAAAAATTCCCTCCCAGATCACTCATTATAGGAAATCCTGCAAGGGCTGTCAGAACAATTAGTGATGAACAGTACGAGCAACTCATACACAGTGCTGATACTTATGTGAATCTTGCTAAGGATACAACAAAATCGCTATGAGTAAAAAAGGACCAGTCATCATACTCGGGGCCCTCGATGGAGAAATATCTGCCTTTCTTCAGTTCTTTACTCTCAATGAGCCACTGAAATGGAAAGAGTTTGTATTCTATTCGGGAGTATATTCAGATAAAGAAATTATCGTTGCGAAATGCGGTGTCGGTAAAGTTTTATCTGCCATGGTCACTCAGAAAATTATCGATTTATATGATCCATCAGCCATTATCTTTACAGGAATTGCCGGTTCTCTCAATCACGATTTGGAAATTGGAGATATTCTCGTAGGTGAAGATTCCATTCAGCACGATGTTGACGCCACACGCTTCAACTTCAAAAGAGGTGAAATTCCCCACACGCCCTATAGGTTTTTAAAAAGTGACCCCGCTCTGATGGGATCTGCCTTGAGTTTCAAAAGTGAAAAACACAAGATATACAAAGGGAGAATGCTTACGGGTGATCAGTTTATTTCATATAAGAATTTTAATGAAAAACCCTATCTCATAGATGAACTGGCTGGTGATTGCGTAGAAATGGAGGGCGGAAGTGTCGCGCTTGTCGCAACGGTAAACGATATCCCCCATATTCTAATCAGGACAATCAGCGATAAAGCTCATATAAAAACTAAATTAAATTTAAGGGAATTCCTGAAGGTTGCCTCAGAGAATTCCCTTGAAATGGTTAAACATATTTTAAATAATATCTAAAATATGTTTATTCTGAATCCAGTTCTCTCGATGCAGTTATGGCGGCAATGGTTCCGTCGGCTACTGCTGTTGTGATCTGTCTATAGGCTTTTGATCTCAAATCTCCAACAGCAAAGATATCTTTTTTATTGGTTTTCATGAAATCATCCGTTTTGACATAACCCCATTGGTCCAATTCGAACTGATCCTTCATTCCGTCGAGATTAGCCTGAAAACCGACAAAAACAAAAATACCGTTAGTTCTGAGACTTTTCATCTCTTTTGTTTTGAGATCTTCAACAAGGACTTCCATATCCATGGTACCGTGTTTTATGAATTCTCTCGGTTCGTGTTCCAGAAAAAAATCAATTTTTTCATTATCCCGGGCTTTCTGCTGGGCTTCTTTATTGGCCTGCATCTCTGCAAACTGATGAACGATAGTCACTTTTTTGGCAAATTTTGTGATAAAAAGAGCCTCTTCAATAGCTGAGTTCCCCCCGCCGATGACGACAACTTCTTTATCATCGAAATATTTGGCATCGCATGTGGCACAGTAGGAAATACCATTACCTCTGTATTTGATTTCCCCTTTTACGCCAAGCGGTCTGGGATTTGAACCTGTTGAGACGATTATTCTTTTTGCCTTCAGAGTTTCGAAGTCATCAATTTTGATCTCTTTTTTATCGAGATCAATACTCGTAACCTCTACAGCTGCACGATATTTCACACCGGCTTCTTTTGCCTGTTCACTCATAAAATGAGAGAGCATAAAGCCTGGTTGCGGTTCAATAAATCCTGGATAATTTGAAACCTGATGAGTTGTTGCGACATATCCTCCGGGAAGAGCTGTATCGACAAGAATGACATCAGTATGAGCCTGAGCGAGATATAATCCGGCTGTGAGCCCCGCAGGTCCTCCACCGAGAACCAATGCATCACATTCGGTTACAACGGGTTTGATGGAGGATCTTATTTCTGATGCTCTTTTCTCGTCTACCAGCAAATCGAGATTTGTCATAAGGGCGGATCTTTTAACTCCACCGCTTAGCATATCACCGACCAGTTTTCCTTTATCATAGAACAGAACTGTGGGAGAAGAGACAACGTCGAGTTTTGTGGCCAGTTCTCGATTTCCCTGTCTGAATATCTTTACGAATTTGATATCTTGACCATACAATTCACTCATGGCATCATACTTGCTGGCTAAAGCTTCACAGGGAGGGCATTCGGTAGAGTAAAAATCGACTACGACCTTATCCCCTTTCAGTACTATTTCTTCGAATTTATCTTCGTTTATTTCCACAATGTTCTCAGTCATCTTTAATTACTCCTTTTTCAAAATAGAGGGAAATTCCCATCTCTAACAGATCTTTTACAGGACGACAATCCGGTGAATGGATTTCGTCGTTATTGTTATTTTTAGCAACGGCGGCACACCCGCCGCCACAGGCTAATTGAAGAGAACAATCGTGACATTTGTCTATCGTAGTCACATCTCTGCTCTCCCATTGATCTATAACGGAATCTTTTCTTGTTTCCTGGGGATAGTATGTTCCCAGAGATTCTCCTTCTTTTCCGACAGTAGCCGTACAGGAATAAATTCTACCTGTAAAGTCAAAAGCCCATTCGGTCTTGCAGGCGGGACAGGAATCGAAGAGAGGTTCGGGAAGATCGCCATTTTCAAATATAAATTTGGATATGGAATAAGCCGGTCTGTGATATTCTGTAATCTGAGGGTTAGCTATAATCAGCTTATACAGGTCTTTATACAGACTGACTCTGTCATATAACTTGTTCTGGTCTGACTGACAAAAATGCAGTTCATAGTTTCTTCCCAGTTGAGTTTTGAAGAGAGAATTGGACGTCCACCCTTTTTCGATCGCAAAATCGGCCAGGGGAACAAGAGAATCCATATTATCCTTATCAACTACTGTTCGAAGATTTACAGCGAATCCCGCTTCCATAGCTTTATCTATACCGTTGATAATATTCTGAAAAGTTCCGATACCACCTGCAAGAGGCCTTCTTTTATCGTGTACGGCTTGAGGACCGTCGAGAGTAACTTGAATCTCTCTGACATTGCCCTTTTTTAATATGGGTATATACTCTTCCAGACTGTAGCCATTTGTCACAAAGGCCAGATCGAGATCGGATTCTTTTGCTTTTGTTACAAAATAATCTATGGCATCTCTGCTTTGTTTTCCCGGTAGAAGCGGTTCACCACCGAAAACAGTAATATATTTCTTCTGTCCCGCAAATTCTCTATTCACATAATTAAAAAAGGAATCCATAACATCTCTCGAAAGTGATTCATCTTTTTCCGAATATCCTTCCTGATAACAGTATGTACACCTGAAATTACAGGTATACCAGGGGACGAAAAAGATCTGAGTTTCCGAATCATCTCGATTATCGAGAAAATCGAAATAAGCATTCTTAAAGATTTTATCCTCTTCCTCTTTATCGATCAGATACCCTTTTTCTTTGTATTCTTCTACATCGGAATAGGTGCCGTTTTTAATTTCTTCTGCTTTTTCCGCAGTTAAAATATCTGCGTTACCTGAAAGGGGGTTTACTAAAAAATAGTTATCCGATTCGTTTATTTTTGAAAATATATTGTGTTTGGAAAAGTACATCGATACTCCTGTAAATGATGGGGCTGAAGAATCAGCCCCATCTTAGTCTTCTAGTCGTGACAACCTGCTACTACTGTAGAAATTTTTGCACAACATTGAGCAACTTTTTTATCAGCTGCTTTTTTATTTCGGACAAGTGATTTCATATAACACCTCCTGTTCCTTATTTTAATGATGTCAGACTCCGCAACACCTGGTACGTGTACCAGTTATTGTAAAGCTTGAAACATCAATTTTCCCTTTTGCATAAGGTTCACTTTCTTCAATGATGGTTAATTCAGTAAATCCCGCTTTAGCCAATGTGTCTAGATAAACCTCTTTTGTCACCGATCCGGCCCAGCATTCAGCAACTGCTGCAGGGTCGTTGGCGTACTCGACAGGCACAGGAGCCGACGAAAAAATATCGCTGACAGTAAAAGTGCCGCCTTTTTTCAGGACTCTGTATATCTCATTCCAAATCTGTTGCTTATTGGCAACATGGTTCAGAACACAATTTGAAATTATGATATCAATCGATTTTTCTTCCAATGGAATCTCAGATAAATCAGTCTGAATGAACTGAACATTCTTAACACCCATTCTCTCGGCAGTTTTCATGGCTTTTTTAATCATTCCATCAGAGAGATCCAATCCATAAACAAACCCCTCTTCTCCAACTATTTCAGCCAGTCTGAGAGCATCTGTTCCCCTTCCACTGCCAAGATCGATGCAGACGTCCCCTCTTGATGCTTCGCTCTTATCGAGTGCACCACCACAGGATAGACAGCATGAACTTTCGGCTAAATTACTGTATCTGATATTAATTTCATTACTCATAATTTTATTATCCTTTATAAGGTTTTAAATGTACTGGATGTATTGGAATTAATCCTTCTGGAAAATCAACAATAACAATAGTAGCATCAA
>JADGDJ010000188.1 GCA_016744925.1 Spirochaetaceae bacterium | reverse complement strand
GTGTATATATCTTTATAGCCGTATTTACAGATCATTTTTTTTATGTCCGCTTTTTATTTGCCTATCAGATAGTGGCTTTGATTACCGGTGGGGCAATAATCATCTGTCTTGTCGATAAAGCCTTGAAGAAAAATAGTTCGGCGCAGGTTACTCTTCTCGGGTTTGTTGCTCTTCTCGGTTCTGCTGTTAATGATATTCTCTACAGCCAGGATATTCTGGTCACATTTCATATGGTCCCTCTTGGAGTGGCTTTCTTTCTTATGAGCCAGGCTTCCCTCATGAGCTGGAATATCGGGCTGACTTTTCGCCAGTCGGAAGATTTGGCCAGTGAGCTGACAATTGCCAACCGGTCTTTCAGGCGTTTTGTTCCCGAAGAGTTTCTTCAATATTTAAAAAGAGAGAGAATCGCCGACATTAAACTTGGTGATCATGTTCAGTTGGATATGACTGTTCTCTTCTGTGATATTCGTGATTTCACATCCATGTCTGAGAATATGACTCCCCATGAAAACTTTCTCTTCCTCAATTCTTTCCTGGAGAGAATCGGTCCGGTTATTCGAAAGAACAACGGATTTGTCGATAAGTATATCGGTGATGGGGTCATGGCTTTATTTCCCGGCGATGCTGATTCAGCTGTTTCGGCAGCCATAGAAATTCAGGATGCATTGAGTCTATATAACAAGCATAGAGCAAACAGCGGCTATAAAAGCATTCATATCGGAGTGGGGATAAATACGGGATCCCTCATGCTTGGAACCATCGGGGAGAATGAGCGCATGGATAGTACGGTCATTTCAGATGCGGTGAATGTTTGTTCCAGAATTGAATCCATAACAAAAGAGTACGGACTTAAAATTGCTTTGAGTGGTAATACTGTTCAGCGCCTTAAACATTTGGAAGATCTAAATCTCAGAAATATTGGACGAGTCATTTTAAAAGGGAAGAAAGAACCTGTCCCTGTGTTTGAGCTTTATAATTGTGATGATAGTATAATCATTATGAAGAAAAACAACTTTAAACTGCGATTTGAAGAAGCGGTTATGTTATTCGAGGAGAAAAAATATGAAAAAGCATTAAAAGCTTTTTCAAACATTCTCGAGGTTTTTCCTGAAGACGAAACATGTCTTAGATTCCAGACTAATATTGTTCAATCCCTTAACAATCTGATTGAGTGAAACGGTACTCTATTATAATTGAACGACCTTGTTACGACCGCCTTCCTTGGCTGTGTAAAGAGCCCGATCAGCCCGTTCAAACAGGTCTTCCGCCGTTTCATTGTCTACCAGAGCAGTGACTCCGATACTGACAGTTCGATATATTTTTTTTCCGGAAGATTCAACTACAAAGGCTTCAGCTGATTGTTCTCTCAACCTTTCTGCGATTAATACAGCATCAGACAAAGACGTTTCCGGGAGTATTATGGCAAACTCTTCTCCTCCATAACGACATGCTATATCATTGGATCGCAGGCAGAAAATGAAGCAATCTGTAAGTTTTATGAGAACTTTGTCACCAAACGAATGTCCAAATTCATCGTTAACTGACTTGAAATGATCAATATCCAGAACAAGTAGGGATAGTGGTATATTGTTCTTCCTGCTGGATTCAATTTTCCGTTGAATGGTGCGGAGGTACATCCGCTTATTATACAGTCCGGTCAATTCATCTCTCAATGAAATTTCGGACAGATATTTTTCCCTGTTCTCGAGATAATTTTTCTCCTGTTGTAATATCTGGATGCGGTCGGCCAAAGCTAGAGAAAGCAATAGTGCCTCTCCGAATGCGCCAATTGCTATGAAAAATTCAAGATCAATGAAAGACGGAATAAATCCCCAACCTCCAGTCCCTATACCACTGAGCAACACGGATGTACCGAGAATCAACCAGGCTGCAAGATAGAAACGGGCCGGACCATAACCCTGTTTATACCTGGTGAATCCTGCAGCTATAACAACTAAAGGTGCTGCAACAGTCAGAATGTGCACGATTATGTCTGTCATCAGCGGCATGCCTGTCAATAAAAATATGAGCATAGCAGGACTCAAAAATATGATAAAAAGCATTACCTTATCTAAACGGGGTAAATTTTCCCTGGTTTCCAAAAAGACGCGGGAAAAAACCATGCTTAAAACATAGGTAATCGCAATGGAAGGAAGAACAAAGATATGTATTCGGTAAATTCCGAATATGGCTAGAATCCGGGATCGGAGAAGGAGAAAAAATATCATTGAAAAAATGTAGGCTACGTAATATCCATAAATTTTAATTTTTAAATACATAGCTAGAATCAGATTATACAATCCCAGGGCAATTAAACCGCCAATGAGAAAAAACATAATAGCAACTTCTGCTATGGCTTTCAGATAAAATGTTTGTTTATCCTGTAATTCGAGCGAGAAGTCGAGCAATACACTATCGGTTCGCGAGTATGGTTGAATTCGAATATAGATATATTCTTCAGCTGAGGTTTTGTCGGTAATGGGAAAAACCGGATAACGGAAGGGAAAAATCCTAATGGTATTATTGAAGTTGCCAGCCTCCAGATGCCGGTATTCGACTCTTAAATTGTTTTTTTCCGGAAGATAAAAATCAATATAGGGCATCAATTTTGTTGTACTGAGGAGAACAGTCTTATCTCCCGTTTTTTTGATACGAAATCTGATCCAGAGGATATCGTTAAAAAGTCCCAATGAGTAACGCTCATGATTCAAAGGCTTAAAGCTACCAAAAGAGATATTCTGCATTTCAGAAAAGGTCATGGTGCCGGAGGTATCATGGAAATACTCGGTCATGGAGCTGATAGGGAGAAAAGAGAGTGAATCATTAACCTTAATCGTGTCAGAACTCCAGACAGGAAAGGATATGAAAACGGCATAAATCAGGAAAAGAAATGTCCTGATCATAAGGTGAGATTTTTCATCATAATGCTGCATAATGTTAAGCTCCGGGAAAAATAGCTATAATCACAAATGAATCATTTATACAGCATAGTATAGAATGGCTTTTATTATTTTTACAGTCTTATAAAAATGTATATCTAGTATGTTGTGTGGCAGGTCAGTTCGGAGAATCTGCCCCCTATGAATATCTTTTGCCTCAAAATGGCATAACTGTAGAGAATATAGTAGAATCTGCCTTAGAAATATTGAAGTGAGGATTGTATTATGAAAACAGTAGTGCTTGATGGTTATACATTGAATCCGGGAGATCTCTCGTGGGAGGGATTTAAATCTCTTGGAGAATTTACTTGTTATGACAGGACAGAATCAAAGGATATACTTCCCAGGATTAAAGATGCAGAGTATGTCATTACCAATAAAACACCTTTGACAAGTGAGACTATTTCCGCCTGTGGTAACTTGAAATACATCGGTGTTCTGGCAACGGGATACAATGTGGTTGATGTGGCAGCGGCATCGGCAAAAGAGATTCCCGTCTGTAATATCCCCACCTATGGAACGACGGCTGTTGCGCAGTTCGCCTTTGCTCTGCTGCTCAATATTTGTAACCATGTACAGGATCACAGCAATGCTGTTTTTGATGGGAAGTGGACCAAAGCTCCGGACTTTTGTTTCTGGGACTTTCCCCTCACAGAATTAGCCGGTAAGACAATGGGAATTATCGGGTACGGTAGGATCGGTCAGGCGACGGGAAAAATAGCCCAGGCTTTCGGTATGAAGGTTCTGGCCTACGACGATTATCAGAACCAGGACCTTGTTTGTGACTCCGTGAAGTATGGAACTCTCGATGAACTTCTGGCTCAGTCCGATGTTATTTCTCTCCATTGTCCGCTCTTTGATTCGACAGAGGGGATCATCAACAAGGGCAATATTTCCAAAATGAAAGATGGCGTGATACTTATCAATACTTCCAGAGGACCATTAATTGTAGAAGCGGACCTTGCGGAAGCATTAAATGGCGGCAAAGTTCGTGCCGCGGGACTGGATGTTGTTTCAACAGAGCCCATCAAAGCGGACAATATTCTGCTTAAGGCAAAGAACTGTTTTATCACACCCCATATCGCCTGGGCTCCTCTTGAATCGAGAAAACGTCTCATGAATATTGCCGTGGATAATCTTAAATCGTTTATCGATGGCAGTGTTGTGAACAAAGTTAATTGATTATTGTGGCACCCCCTCTCGTTGCAGGAAATATGAGAAGAATTATGCGAATCTGAAATATATAAGAATCGTATTATAGTGGGTAGCTCTTTTGATGATCAGTCTTCCGGCGTTGTCTGGATTACCCTATGCCGGCTGGTGAACTGTTCCGATTACAATTGTTCTATCCGCTGTAAACTCCACTTTCTGAGTAATGTTGAGGTTGTCAGGAAGATCATCAAGAACCCTATTGGGAAATATTACGCAGAAGCTTTTAATATGGGGAATCCAGGTCTTAAATAATTTCATCGAGATGTCTACAGTGTTGGACATCCACGAGCGTTCAGCCGGGAAATCAGAGACAAGGCAGCAGTCTTCAATCCAGGGGCTCAAGGCATTTTTATGGGGCATTTCAATATCTAAATTGAGGTTATCTCTGTTGATGCGGGCCATTCTAAGCATTTTATAATTATTGTCAGCTGCATAAGTCTCTTTTTTAAGCAGGAGAGAGGCGAGCGGTAGTAAGCCCGTACCACAGCAGGGATCGACAATTGGTTCGTTCGGTGCCAGATGAACCATGGCGAGTGCCGCCTGTAATGTCATGGAGACGCAAGTTCTCTCGGTAATGCCTTTGAACTTTTCTACAAGGCTGTCTTCTTTTTCGGTGAGAAATCCTGCAATCCATGTTTCATCGTCCGGTGTGAAAATGAGAATAATCGATGCGGGATCAGAGGCTCTGATATCGCCTCCCAGATATTGTTCAGCCATAAAGGCATAGGAGAGTGAACCCATTCTCTTGGAACCTTTGAGTTTTTCTATACGGTAAGGAGACGGGATGGTGGCTTTGAAATTTATAATGACATCTTCTGCCGAACTTCCACGAGAGACTTCTTTTACGGTGAATCCCGCATAGGCACTGGAGGTCAAGTCGAATTCCTCTCCTGTAAAAAAGCGCTCCGAGACTTGTTTTAATCCCGCAGAGAGCATTTCTGCTCTCGATATGCCGTCAAAGCCTTTCGTGTAGTTTCTGTGAACCCATGTCATAGTGCATATATCTCCTGTGTTGTTAGACTATAGGGTTAAAGGAAACTATACAATTGGAATGTTCAACATACATTCCGGGATTTTTTTGTACGTAGTCGAAATGATTTTTCACAACTGATGATTCATTATCAGGGATAGATTATTGAAGGATTGAATAAAGCGGGGACTTTGCTGATCCACAGAATAATTTAATTTGATCTGATAGGAATTGTTGAGATTTGTGTATTCATTTGCGACTTTTCCTATAATTTCAAATACTTCATTCGTTTCGGTTGATTTGAGAACAATCATGCATTTTCGATTGAGATATGCCCCAGGGTTGTCGGTCTGACTAATCAAAATTGATTCTTCATCAATTCGAAGAGGCGAGCACTGCTTTTTTATTCCCCTGCAGAATATCATCCCAGCGACTCTAGGTTTCAATGATTGAGATGTTTTTTTAACTTTTTCATGGTATTTACCGAAGACAGATATGAGTTCATTGGGTATTTTCCTTTTTAGTTGGAGGCATAGGTACTGCATGTCGTCTCTGTTCAAACCGTGGTTGTTCATATTTTGAAATTTTGTGAATAGTGTGAATGTCATCTGTTTTTTAAATAGAGAATCGTAAAAACTCAACTGAACTGTTATCAAGTCATTGGATAAGTACAATTTTTTCTGCAGCGAATCATCAATATTGGCTATCAATACAAGATCAGTCATCGTCGCTGAAACAAGAGCTCCCTTAGTTGCATTTGAATTGATTTTTACAATTGTTTTCTGCTGCTTGAGACCAAGTGTTTTTGAAACCTGGCTTGAAAACAGGATCCTCTGATCCTGATAGTCATGGTAAAATTTCTCATTTTCTTTTACTTCTTGTTGTGTATACATAAAATTGTCCTGGCTCCTGTGGTTAATTAAGCAAAAAGCGTACCAATTTCTTATGCCTAAATACTTACACTTAGAGGAGCTCTTATTTGGCTTTATGAAAAATATTAGACCAGATCGTCGAAAGGAGCTACTAATAGGTCGAGTTTAAACCTTCACTCAATCAGAGCTCTCTACTCTGTTTCTTCCAAGCTTCTTAGCTCTGTAAAGTGCTTGGTCAGCCGATTGATATAGTTCATCTCTGGATATAGAATCTGTCGGTATTATTGTACACATTCCTATGCTTAGGGTAACGTATGGTTTAACTTTAGAAGAAGGGTGGGGGATTGCGTTTTCCTCTATGGCAGAAAGGATTTTATTTCCAAGAACCGCAGTTTGTTTCGAGTCGGTTTCTGTTAGGAGAATCCCGAATTCCTCACCCCCGAGTCTTACTAGTAGGTCAGTGGTTCGATGGATCACGGATTTTAAAATTTTGCTAATAAGCTGAAGACATTTGTCACCCTCAAGGTGACCGAGGGTGTCATTGTATTGTTTGAAGAAATCAATATCCATAATGATAAAACTTATGGTATGTTTCCCTCTCTTGCATAGATCCCATTGATAATTGAAAAAATATTCGAATTTTCTCCTATTTCCCAACTGAGTCAATTCATCGGTCAGTGATATCTCCCGCAATAAGTCACTTTTTTCTCTCAGCAGAGTTTGGCTTTTATCTATTTCTCTAGTCATGTAGGCCATCGCCTTGAATAATCGGCCCATTTCGTAGGTTATCGGTTGGGGTATAGACACATTATAATTTCCACGGGCAATTTCTCCGGCGGCACCTTCAATTTTTCGTAAAGTTTTTGTGAATACTCTAATTGCTATGAATGTGATGGTTAGTGTTAAAAGGAGAATAACCAAATTGCTATATAAGAGACTATTTGTAATTCTGGATAATGTCGCTTGAGATTTCTCATAAGGATAAGACAAACGAATGACTCCCATTAACACATTTTTATAATAGATCGGTTTAGAAAAGTAGAGGAACTCCATATCCATTGTCTTGCTGAATCGCTTAATTTTTCCATTTTTACCACTAAGCGCATCGGTTACTTCCTGCCTATCTCCATGATTATTCATCACATTAAAATTGTAATGACTATCAAAAGTAACACTTCCATCGGGTGATATAAGGGTAATTCTTATATCTGTTTTCCAGCTCAGTCTCTGGATCTTTTCAATGATCTCATTATCAATGACATAGTCGACTCTGAACATCTCCTCTTGAAGGTAGAGTTCTAGAAAATGGCATTTATTTTCCAGATCGTGAAAAATATGAATTTCAAATTCTTTGGAAGCAGTATGAGACATGGTGATCATCTGTGTGAAAAAATGTATAGATAAGATTATTATCTGTATGCTGAGAAGGATGGAGAAAAGACGTTTTTTTGAAATAAAATGTTTAATATATTCAATCATAAACTACCTTATTTTTAATTATACATGAATCGGGCGATATTTCCCTACTGAAAGCGTTATTCATGAATAGTTGTCGAGGATGAACCGTCTTCCTTCAAAAGCAGCACTGCAAAAGTTCAGTTTTGGATTTAACAGCCGCAAAGAATGGAAAATATTAACTGATGAAAGTCCATAGGATGATAAAACGCTGGATTTTGGAACTGATTCTGAATTTGAAAAATCATTTATTCAGAGTAATTGTGTCATTGGCATGGTCCTCCCGCTCCTTCTCCATCTCTCTTGACTTCCTTTTATATAATAATTACTATCTAAAGAAACGTAGTTTACAAAGTAGATAAACTTTGTAGGAGATGGAGATGGAAAAAATGAAATTCACGACGAAAGCGGTTCACACAGGTGTGTCTAAAGACTCTTCATACAATTCAGTCATCACTCCTCTTTATACATCGAGTACATTCAGATTTAATAAAGTTGGAGAAACAAACGGTTACGATTATACCCGTTCGGGAAATCCCACCAGAACAGCTCTCTGTGAAAATCTGGCAGCACTGGAGGGAGGAGCTGCGGGTTATGCCACCGCGACGGGAATGGCGGCGGTAACCGGAGTTCTTCACTTGTTAAAAAGCGGAGATCATGTTATCGCGGGAAATGATATCTACGGAGGAACCTACAGGCTTCTCGACTCAGTTTTTAGAAATATGGGTGTTGAGACTACATTTGTAGATATGAGTAATCCGGAGAATCTTAATAAAGCTCTCCTGCCCAATACAAAACTTGTCTGGATAGAGAGTCCCAGTAATCCTCTTATGAACATCGTGGATATAAAAATGATGGTCAAAGCGGTGAACTGTGAGCCATTTCCATTAGTCTGTGTAGACAATACCTTTCCTTCTCCCTACCTTCAGCGGCCATTGGAGCTAGGTGCTCATTTGGTTGTTCACTCCACGACCAAGTATATTAATGGGCACAGCGATGTAGTCGGAGGAGCCATAATTGCTAAAGACAAAGAACTGGGTGATCGAATCGCTTTTGTGGTTAATGCTCTGGGTCTCGCGCAGGCCCCTTTTGATTCGTGGCTCGTCTTAAGAGGTGTGAAAACTCTTGCTTTGAGGATGGAGCAGCATCAAAAAAATGCTCATGCTCTGGCAGAATTCCTTGAAAACCACAAAGCTGTTAAAAAAGTGTATTATCCCGGTTTGAAATCGCACAAAGGTCATAAATTGGCATCGGTTCAGATGAGTGGTTTTGGTGGAATGCTCAGTTTTGATCTGGATGACACTGTTTGCGATATGCATAAGCTCTTTGAAAATCTCTCCTTATATGCATTGGCCGAATCTCTTGGTGGAGTTGAATCTCTCATCGAGGCGCCATGGTATATGTCTCATCTTTCAATGCCCGAGCAGGCGAGGAAAGAGGCGGGTATTAATCAATATAATATAAGAGTATCACTGGGGATAGAAGACACAGATGATCTTATTGACGATATGTCCCGTGCTCTTGACGCATCGCAATTTCACACAGTACAGGAAATTGGTTCTGAAGTTTAAACATGAAAAAAATAGAAATTCCCGGAAGTAATTATAAAAGAACTATAAAAAACAGA
>JADGDJ010000009.1:20996-44726 GCA_016744925.1 Spirochaetaceae bacterium | reverse complement strand
TCTTTGAGATATGGTAGGACATTCTTAACAGAAGACCCTAAGGCTTCACTTTTCTTTATGGAATATTCCTTTTCTGCAGTTTCATTCCACTGGCTTATCAAACCATCGGCATCAACTCCGATCAAAATAGATGGCATAGAATTGATAATACTGCTGATATAGTTTTGAGCTTTTTTCTGCTCACTAATATCCAGAACAAAACACTCTAGAAAATCAGATCCCTTGTAATTTATTATAGAGGCGTTGAGTGACACATCTATTTTTGTCCCCTCCGGGGTTTTAAAGTGCGTATAGAATCCCATGACATTCTTTTGCAGGGACACTTTTTTCAGCAGTCGATCAAAGTCTGCTTTTTCAGAAAATATATCGTTCCCGATATTTACCATTGCCAGAATTTCATCAGTAGAAACGTAATGACACAATTTTGCTAAAGCTGGATTGGCCATAAAAATATTTCCATCCATAGTGGACTGAAAAATTCCACTCAGGGCATCAGAAAAAATCCGTTTAAACTGATCCTTCTCCATCTTGAGTTCATTAATTTTACTCTGGAGTTCCGGGTAGTAGCTTTTATGGATTGATGAATTCCCCAGGCCCATGAGATTTGTTAATTGTTCTTCTCGGTTGATCTCTTTTGACTTATCCATTCATTCCTACATAGCTTCGTGATAAACGGTTTGGATATCTTCAAGAGATGCAGATCTTGGATTAGTAATGATACATGCATCTTTTATCGCTTTTTTAGATAAAGGAAGTATGTCAGATTTGCTGACACCTTTCCGGCTCAGAGAACTCACAATACCTACTTCTTTCTTTAAATCTATGATTCTGTTCAATAATAGAGTTTTTACTTCGCGGTTTTTCAATCCCTCAACCTGGAGATTCATAGCAGTGGCGATATTTCTGTATCGTTCTACCGAATAATCGAAATTGTAATTAACCACATGTTCCAGCAGCATGGCGTTGCATTCCCCATGAGGGAGATCCAAATATCCGCCCAGGCTATGCGCCATGGCGTGAACTGCCCCTAGAATCGCATTGGAAAAAGCGAGCCCTGCTTTCATACTTGCCAGCATAATATTCTCTCTCAGTATTGTATTGTGGGGATCAAGTAGACGTGCGGGAAGATTTTCAGTTATCAGTTTGACGGCATCTAATGCATACATATCTGTCATAACTCCACTGGCAGTGGATACGTAAGCTTCAATGGCATGAACGAGAGCATCAATTCCTGTACAGGCGGTCAGGTAGGAGTCCATTGTTCCTGTCGTTTCGGGATCAATCAGTGCAATATCGGGAACTACGGATTTACTCACGATTGCTATTTTTACCTGTTCTTCGGGATTGGCAATAATGCAGAATTGGGATACATCTGCTGATGTCCCTGCTGTTGTCGGAATAAATATAAGAGGGGGAACAGGCATTTCTATTTTATCAACACCCTCAAAAGTGAGAATGTGCCGGTTGTTGGAAACCACTATTCCAATTCCTTTGGCACAGTCCATAGGACTGCCTCCCCCTACAGCCAGAATAACATTGCAGTCTTCCTTCCTATAGATTTCTGCACCGATCATAACTTCACTTGATCTGGGATTGGGTGTAACGGAGGAAAAAACTGAATAGGGTAAAGCAGCCGCTTCCAGGCTCTCCAAAATATCACTGAGCCATCCTGCTTTTATCACTCCCGGATCTGTGACGATAAGTACTTTTCTAGCCGAAAACTGTGATGCATATTTTCCAGCCAGTTTTCTGGCGTTATTACCGAATATAATTTCAGGAGAGACAAACTTTCTCAGCTTCATCAAATCTGTCATATTAATCCTTTACTGAATAATATAATAATATCTACTTCTTCAATTATAAGTTAAAATCTATTTTTTTCTATTCTTATTTATATTTGGTGTAAAATGAATTAGCATCAAATAGTAGGAAATGCCGTGATTTATCAGCAGGAAGTCAAAGAGATCAATTCATTTTATTCTCAGTACAAAGATAAAAAGATTGTTTATTCAATAGAAGTTTCTCAGCACATCGGAATTGTTCAAAGGGATACTTCTATAAAAGTCGGCGATGGTGTAATTAAAGGAATTCTTATCTCTTCAACAATGGAGAGCTTTGTCATTCTGGCGAACCTCAATGAACATATGAAGAGGTCTATTTATGATCAGAAAGGTGCTTTGGTTGTTCTTCTTAAATTCATCTGTAGAGAAACGGGTAAAACTATGCTCTTTACAATTCATACGAAATTTCTAAATATAAATCATGAGGGACTTCAGCAGAAAGACATGTATTTTATTGCCATGCAGATCCGTAGAAAGATACCCAACGACCTCATCCGCATATTCGGACTTTATATTGAAGCCGAAAAGGACAGATTGAGTAAGAAAAAAGAGAAAGTTGAATGTCTGCTTCTTGCCAATGGATCCAAAACAGACTGCATTGCAAAGAATATCACTAAAGATAGACTTATTTTGTCGCTTGAAGGGACCCAGGGGCTCACCAATAATCAGAAAGCGGTTACAATTTTAAAAATAGTAAATACGGAAGAGGTTCTGGAAATTATAGGAACCATAAGAAAAATTGATACATCAGCTATTTCTCCGGAGCTCCACCTGCATTTTTCGATGGATGATCAAAGCCCGAGATTCGGCTATTCAATCCATGTTCTGAGAAGCCTTATTAATAATTAGAGGCTTCTTTCCCGGTATCATAAATCTTTTCAACACAATTTCCCCTCCCATAGATGTCCCTCCGTATGCAATTCACACAGAGCATGAATATAAAAAAGAGAATCCAATAAGATTTTTTACATTTCCTTCCTCTTTGTGATTAGAATTAATAAATGAAAATCTAATGGAGGATAAAATGCTTGTAAAGAAAATTGAAAGTGGTTTTGAGTTTGAGAGTCCAACAGTCAATGGTGCTTTTCTTGTTAAACTCTCTCTGATGGATAATGGTGATGAGCTGCTTGAAACCGTTCCGGTGGGAGTTCCTGTCTCCTATGAACCGAGGAAACTGAATACAGGTACTATAGAAAAATCGATCGGTTTAGATAGATGGAAGAATTTTATCAGAATGAGAGATGAAGGCATCTCCATTATGTTCATCGATTCTTAAAACAATTACTTGCCCTTGTCCTGATGGACTTATTATATTATTTAAATGACAGATTTAAACGAAATAAAATCCTTTCAGGATCTCATAAATAATGATGAAAAACCCGTACTGGTCGACTTTTATGCTGACTGGTGCGGTCCCTGTAAAATGGTTTCTCCCGTAATTAAACAACTGGCCGATGAATACAAGGGTAAAATGATAACCGTAAAGGTCGATACAGATAAAAAACCGGCTATTTCAGCAAAATATAAAATAACCAGCATTCCGACGATTATGATGTTCTATAAAGGGAAATCTGTGATGAGGCTTCAAGGAGCACAGCCTTATGAGGCGATTAAGGGTTCTATCGATTCAAACTGGCCTCTGTGAGAGATCTTTGCTTCCATCTCTGCCGCTTTTTTAAAATTTGACGGTTTGGGGAATATGAACCTATATTACAGTATGGATAAACTAAGATGCAGCTGGTGTGGAACTGATGACCTCTATCGTGATTACCACGATAATGAATGGGGTGTTCCCGTATTTGACAATGAGAAGAAGCATTTTGAAAATCTCGTTCTCGAATCAGCTCAGGCCGGACTCAGTTGGATTACCATATTGAAGAGGCGGGGAAATTATCGCAGAGCATATAAAGGGTTTGATCCTCTCACTGTGGCTCGCTGGGGTGAAAAAGAGGTTCTGGAATTGTTGGACGACAGTAGTATTATACGCAATAGAAGAAAAATAGAATCATCCATTAATAATGCTAAGCGCTTTCTCGAGGTAAAAGAGGAGTTCGGAAGTTTTTCCAACTATTACTGGCATTTTTTAGATGGAGTTCCCATCGTGAATCATTGGACAAATGATAGTGATATTCCCGCAAAGACCGAGCTTTCAGAAGCAATTTCGAAAGATATGAAAGAAAGGGGATTTTCTTTTTTAGGTCCTACGGTGACTTATGCTAATATGCAGTCAATCGGTATGGTCAATGATCATCTAGTATCCTGTTTTCGATATGAGGAAATCGAAAATATTTCTGGACATGTCTTCAAAAATAGTAATAATGATATCGGGTAGGTTATATTAAAGAAATATGGTTTTTTTAGATGATGGTGAATGGATTGAAGTTCGAAAATCCAATTTAAAATATTATAATGAAATAGATCTCTATTATAGAACCTCTTCAGGTGAAGTTCTGCTCTATAAACAGTCCGGGCTCGTATACGATAAATCTTATCAATCAAAATACCCCTATAAAGGTAAATTATATATCTCTCCAGAAGATAAGCTGAAAAGTCTGGGTGTCATTCAGAAAGAATTCAGCCGGAATCTGACCAGTAATGTCAAAAGGAAAAAAACAGGTGAAGTTAAAAAAGAGCTGATCAATATTGTCGGCGAGACTCTTTCTCAGCCGAGAAGCGGCAGTTTAAAAGTTATACCTCAAACTGTTAATACAGTGGTTGAAGGTTTTTCAGATCAACCTGAGATCGTTAAAAATCTCGCTATCATGTCTCATATCGATTATTCGACGACAATTCACTCAATCAATGTTATGGCATTGATGATTAATTACTGTTACTACAACAAAAAACCTATAGCCGTGACCAGGACATATGGACTGGCAGCCCTTCTCCACGATGTCGGTAAAGCCGATAACTCTTTTCCTGAAGCCATTTTAAGAGAAAACCGCAAGCTGACGGATAAGGAATTTGATATTGTTAAAACTCATCCGAAACTGGGAGCTGAAATTTTAAAGGGTTATGGCCCTGAATTGAAACCGGCTATTGCCGGTGCTATGGAACACCATGAGAGAATTGATGGTAGTGGTTATCCCATGGGGATTAAAAAAATATCAGAGTGCGGTCAAATCCTGGGGATTATTGATTGTTATGAAGCAATAACAAACGACGAAAGACCTTACAGGAGTGCAATGCTCCCGATTAAAGCTTTGACTTTACTCAAGAGTGATGTGGATAAGGGGTTTTTCAGCAAAGAGCTTTTTAGAAATTTTGCCTACAGTCTTGTCGATAAAGCCGCCGACAGCATACACAATTAAAGGATTTATCCAATGAATGAGATTCTCGTTGATGGAAAAAGGATCACACCGGGCAAAATAGTCTGCGTGGGACGAAACTATGTGCAACATATTGAGGAACTGGGAAATGAGATTCCTGAAAATATGGTTGTTTTTTTAAAGCCCAATTCTACAATCACCTGTCAATTGTTATCAGAACATCTGGATGAAAAAATTCATTATGAAGGGGAAATCGCGTTTCTCTTTGAAAAGGGAACATTCAGTGCAGTGGGATTTGGTCTCGATTTGACAAAGAGGGGACTTCAAACCAGGCTGAAAGAGAAGGGGTTACCCTGGGAAAGGGCTAAAGCCTTTGATGGAGCCGCTTTATTCAGTGATTTTGTTTCCCTTAACGCAGATTATTCGAGAATTTCAATGAGTTTGGATATTAACGGACAGACTATGCAATCGGCAGGTACGGATCTTATGATGTATAAGCCGCAGGAGATCCTCAACGAAATAGCTCAGTTTATAACCCTTGAAGACGGAGATCTTGTCATGACAGGCACCCCGAAAGGTGTGGGGACAATCACAAAGGGAGACTCATTTACAGGGTCGATCCTTATAGATTCACAAGAAATCCTTCGGAAATCATGGATCGCCACTTAAAAATAAAGGAAACTTTTTTAAATTGTACATTTTTAAAGATTAACAAACACCTTCGGTTCTCTTCAGATTCAGGTATATTTCATCCTGTATTTCTCAACGTTATTGCGCAATTCGTGCTCCAGTTTTAACTCTTTGAGGATCTGATGATCTCTGGCTACTACTTCAGCACGGATATTCCAGACCCTTTTTTCAGTCACAACACCATAGACAGAACATTCTCCGTTTATGCACATAACTTCATCTTCAGAAAACAAAAGGGGTTTACGCCCGCATACGGGGCAGGGCTTAAACTCCATATCCACCCTCCCATCAGATGGTTTGCCAATATTGAGTCTCATTATATACCAGAAAGTCAAAAATACAACTAATTATCCGTAAAATCGGTCAATGAGATGAATGATGCTTCGTGGAAAGATGTTCCCAATCGAGATAAGATGGACTCTATTTCCTTGTTATCCCCATGGACACCCAATACGGCATAGGCTTTATTTCCCCTTTTCCCCAGCTGCATATTTTTGACGTTGACATTGACCGATGCTAAAGCAGACAGGAGAATGAGCAGTACTCCTTTTGTGTTTTTGTGACAAGTAACGATCATGCTTGAACTTATGGGGATATTCATTTCAATTCCGTCAATCTCGAGCATTGTGGGATTGTCGATTTTCGAGCGGGTCAAAGGGAACATCTCTCTCTCTTCGAGAGTAATAAAGCTGTCGACCCAGGTCTCCTTGGCAAATTCTACAGCATCACCCAGACGGTTTTCCTTTCCGCTGAGAGTCAAAAAGGCTGTTGCTGTTCCATCGTCGTTATAGTCCAGGAAGGCTGTTTCCACATTGATACTCTCTGAAGCCAGGGCATTGAAGAGGATAGAAATTACACCGATCTGATCTTTGTGATGAGAGAATAGTCCCGTTCTTTTAACCTGATGTTTGACGGTCCAGTTTTTGTCTGAAATGGTTACGGATTTTTCACCGGTTCTCACTCTGATTGTATCGCTATCACCTGAGGCCATGGATCCGGGGAAATCGGGAATGAGCTCTTTATACTTTCCGCCGAAAGAGAGACTGGGAAGTTTGAGAGGGATCCGTCTGGAGAATCTTCGTTTGAGGAGTTCAATTCCCAGGTTAAGGAAGTCATAACGCTCTATGGAGTTAGTCTTTTCCTCTATGGGGTGTTTTATAGGAATGCCCGAGCGGTAACTTAGATACCACGTATACCCGGCTTCTTTGATATAGTTGAGAGCTATTTCGTAGTTTTGACCGAAATCTTTTAAATGATGGCAATCAGTTCCGATGGTCACAGGTATATTGAGGGCTCGTGCTCTTTTGAGAATATTTATATCGGGATAGATACCGCAGCCTTTTACCAAACCCGCCATGTTCACGTCGATAGAAAGGTTGTATTCGCTGATTTTTTCAAGGAGAAGTCTCATTCTTACAGCGGCAGTTTCATCGGAATCATTGAGTTGTCTGAAACAATCAGGGAGGCCCACATAGAGCTTGGGTAGATCTATATGTCCCACCACATCTATGGTTTTGTAGCTGGAATCGACCATCTCCATCATCTCTTCGAGATATTCAGCCCAGAGATTTGCCGCATTCTCTCTTTTGCTTATCAACTGTTCAGTTTCTGAAACGGAACCATCATAAGCTATTTTTTCCCGCGAAAAATGGATGGAACCAATGATAAAATCTATTGCATCAGCCTGGAATATTTTCGACTTATTCCAATTCAGCCCTAAACCGGTTCCAAGCCATTCGAGTTCAATCCCGTGGATAATCTGGATTTTATGAGAGTATTTCTCTTTCAGATAACTGATATTTTTGCCATAGCGGAAATAAGCCGCGTCACCGCGAATGAATTTGATACTTGTATTTCGTTCAGCTTCATAGCGAAAACCAGTCAATCTCGGGGTGTGCACAATAAATGTCACAGAGGGATGCTTTCGTTTAATGGCTTTTATTACAATCTCTTCGAGGTCGTCTATGCCGTGCTTGAGATGATCTTTTCCGGTTCCGGCGTGAATCCCATGGGTTTCATATACAAACATAAAGTATAGTACTAACTTTTATATTGACTGAACAATAGGCCATGACTGCAAATAATTCTATTTATAGAAACGATAGTATTTTTTTCAGGATTTTCATTTAACTGATCGAAAGGATTACCTTTTTTCTGCACTGGATAACTGGATTGAGGGAAATAAATGATACATAATAATCCTATGAAAAACTACACAGAATTATTACTGGAAATATTTGAAGATATTAATAAAATACCTCGAAAATCGGGAAACCGCGGACCTATAACAGAGTATTTTACAAGCTGGGCTGATAAACAGGGATTTTCCCACCGTGAGGATCATGTTCAGAATCTTGTTATTGAAATTCCGGGGACAGATGGCTATGAGAATTCACCTACGGTAGTCCTGCAGGGACATACAGATATGGTCTGCGAAAAAATTCCTGAATCAGACCATGATTTTTCCAAAGATCCTATTGTTCACTTAACGCAAGGTGACTGGCTCAGCGCTGACGGGACCAGTCTCGGTGCTGATAATGGTGTGGCTCTGGCCATGGCTATGCTCTGTGCTGGTGATTCCACTATTGTACATCCTCCTCTGGAGCTTCTCTTTACAACTGATGAGGAGGTCGGATTATGGGGTGCCGATGAGATTAAACCGGACTTTATCAAAGGGAAAATTCTTTTAAATCTCGATTCTGAAGAATTGGGACTCTTTACCATAGGCTGTGCCGGAGCCGTTATCAGTCATATAGATTTCCCGCTGGTTAAAGGGAATGTCCCTTCCGGCTCCGAAGCGGTAATTCTTAAAATAGGCGGATTCCGCGGAGGTCATTCAGGCGGTGATATACACAAACACAGAGGAAATGCCACAGCAGAGCTGGTGCGTGGTTTAGATGGACTTTATAAAGAGATCCCCTTTCAGATCAGTGAGATTAAAGGTGGTTCAGCTATGAACGCCATCTCCCGTTCTGCTGAAGTGATTATCACAGCTCCCTCAGATAAGATTGCAGAAATTAATTCCTGGTGGAATAGTTTTGGAGCTGTTGTTGTCAGTGAAAATAAAACATCCGAGGAAAATACCTTTGCCGAATCTCATTCAACTGAAATGCCTACCGATGCTTTCAGTTTTAATGATACAGAAGATCTGATTGTAAAACTCAGACTTGTTCCCCACGGGGTCATTCATATGAATGCTGATCTGCCGGATCAATTAGAGACATCACTCAATTTCGGTGTAATTGAAATGGGAGAAAAAGGGGTTCGCATCACCACTATGCAGAGAGGATCTGTTAAATCGAGACTCCATGAAATTACCGATAGAATTGAAACTATGGCATCCCTGTTTGGAGCTGATTACACGTTAGAGACTTTTATGGATCCCTGGCAGCCCGACACAAACAGTGCTCTGGTCGACAAGAGTTTGACTCTCTGGAAAAAAATGTATAAAGAAGATGCCCAGCTGGAGGTGACTCATGGAGCGCTTGAATGCGGAGTTATCGGAGGCATCTGCCAAGGAATGGATATGATCTCCTTCGGTCCCGATATTGAGAACCCCCATTCTCCCGATGAAAGACTCAGGATTTCATCACTCGGTAAAAGTTTTGACTTTCTGGTCGAGCTTCTAGCCTCACTAAAATAATAGAAATTAAGGACATGTTATGAGTGATATAAATAGATTAATCAAGCAATTTAAAGAAATCTCCATTGAAGCGGATCTCTCTGTTCTCCCTGACGATATACGAGAAGCTCTGCCTCATCTGGTCAATGCCATGGATATGATCACCAGGATTTTTCTGGCTCAGCAGCACGAATCACTGCCCTATCACTACGATGAGGTGATGGATGGAAATGATGAAGAGAGAAGACAGTTTTATGAACTTTTCAAAGGTCCCTACAATCCACTGACTGATTACAAATCGGAATTCAAAGATATAAACGACAGAAGAAAAGGCTGTGCTTTTTACCCCGATGCACTGGAAGACTGCCGAATAGAGAATAAAATAGATCTTTTAGATGAGGAGCAGCAGAAACTGGCCCGGGATCATTATACTGTAATCCGCGATAAAGATGAGGGGCTGGAAATTATACCCTATCATATATTTTATGCCGATGAATTGGCCGAGGTTTTTGAAGAACTGGAAACAGCTGCCGATTTGATCGACCATGAAGAGCTCAGTTCCTACCTCATCAATAGAGCTGAGGCTCTGATCAGCGGCTCATATAGGGACAGTGACAGTCAGTGGGTTCGCCTTACCGATAGTCCGCTCGATCTAGTTATAGGTCCCTACGAGGTTTATGCCGATGCGCTGCTCGGTATAAAGGCCACTTATGAGAGCATGCTGATGATTGTTGATTTTGAAAAGGGAGCAGCACTCAAGGAAATAGAGAATAATCTCGATAAATTGGCTACTGTGTTTCCCATGCCAGCCCAATCGAAAGGTGCCATGGGAGGAATGGCTCCCATCGTTGTTGTCAATCAGATCTACTCGGGAGGAGAAGCGGCTCAGGGAATTATGGCTGCTGCCTTTAATCTTCCCAATGATGCCTGGGTTCGAGGCAATGTGGGTTGGAAACAGGTGATGTTATACAACGTTATGAAAGCCAAATTTGACGCTGTGACCAAAGAGATCTCCCAAAAGGTGCTTCACGGTGGTGAAAATATAGACTTCGAGCCATTTTTCACATTTGTTCTGCTTCACGAAATCAGTCACGGATTAGGACCGGCTTACAGAAAAGACGGAAGCGAAGTTGCTAAATGTATAGGATCATCCTACGTTGCCATAGAAGAGACAAAAGCCGATACGGGAGCACTGTATCTTATTCTTAAACTGGGTGGACAATTCGGTATTGAAAAATATGATGATGAAGTGCTTCTGAAAACATATCTGGCCGGTTTGTTCCGATCTATGCGTTTCGGCGTACACGAAGCTCACGGGATGTCTAATCTTATCCAGTTTAACTGGCTTTTTAAAAAGGGTGTTATCTCTGTCGATGGTGCTAAATTTTCGATCAAAGTTGATAATATTCTCAAGACAGCTGAAAAATTGCTTGAGAAAGTATGTCATATCGAGGCAGCTGCAACTGCAGATGAAGCAGAAGCCTTTCTCGATGAATATGGCAAACCGGGAGTTGAGGTGCTGAGTGCACTGGATTCTCTTAGTGATATTCCTACAGATATAAAGGCTGTTTTTCCGGGATTTTAAACGCTGTAAAAATTAGCAATGAACTGTCGATAAATCCCAAAGGGGGTTTCAATAAAACATCCGGGAGGATTTATGGAATTATCTGAAATATTAAAATATGCTCTTGTGCTGATTGCGGGAACTGCAGCGGGGTTTTTCAATGTTGTGGCCGGAGGGGGATCTCTCATCACAGTCCCGACACTTATCTTTTTGGGATTGCCTCCCGTTATGGCAAATGGAACCAACAGGATCGCCATTCTCAGTCAGAACATCACATCGGTTCACCGCTTTAAAAAGAAGGGTTACTTCTCTCCGAAAGCCGGTTTGATCCTCGGTCTGACCGCCAGCGCGGGAGCTTTAATCGGCTCCAATATCGCCGTGGATCTTCCCGGTGAAGTTTTCAATAAAATTCTCTCCGCTGTTATGGTTCTCGTTCTCATACTCACTATCTTCGGAAAGAAAAAAGAGGGAACCAGAGATGTCATCGAAAATATACCTCTGCTGGCTATCGCTTTTTTCTTCGTCGGTATTTACGGTGGATTTATTCAGGCTGGTTCGGGATTTATTATTATCGCCGTTTTTTCTTTGATCAGCGGGACAACTCTGGTCCGCACTAACAGCATGAAAGTGTTTATCGTTATGATCTATACAGTTCCGTCACTTCTTGTTTTCCTTATCAACGGCCAGGTTCAGTGGCTAATGGGTCTTGTTCTGGCAGTGGGAAATAGTCTTGGAGCTCTGGTTGGAACAAATTTCAGTATTTCCAAAGGTGACAAGTGGATTAAAATAATACTCACTGTCACTGTTTCCGCCATGGCGGTAAAACTGTTCTTTTTTTAGAGCGATTTCTCCGGGATATATGGTGCAGAATCTCATATACTTTCCATAGTTCTTCCTATTTTAGAAGATCATTGGGCCCATAGTGAATTCATCAGTCATAAATCCCTTATTTGGCGGATTCTTTTCATCAGACTCTCGTAATGGCTACCCTTCCAGAATACTTTCAAGCAGAGGGGGCAGTAAGTATATTCTCGGGCCCATATTTGAACGTTCGGTGGTACAATCTTCATGAAGTCGGAATAGGATTCATTTTCATTTGTCAGTTCATCTATTCTTCCATTGCAGATTAGGCATCTAGTAAAAGGTTTTATCTCTTCCCTTAAATCAAGTCTGTCCAGTACTTCTCTCAGTTGAATCTTTGGATCATCACTGCGAATGATAAAACCGTGTGTGACTATTTTTCTCATGAGCAGCTGTCTATCCCTGGTCAGTAGTATTCGATTTTCCAGGGATGATATTCCGACCAGTTCTGAATCATCCCTGAATCTTTTGTAATCTGTATCAAAACCAAGCATCCGCAAATCGCGGGCCAGTTTTCCCAGGTGCACATCGAGTACAAACCTGCTTTCCCGAAGCGGGGATTCTCTCAAGGGGGATACCCCTTTTATGTTTAAGCGCTCAAACATAGGAAATACGCTGATTCTGTCATTATTTTGAACGGTATAGCTAAAGTCCACCGGTTCCCCCTGCACTAGAATTAGTTCTACTTCGGTGTGAGGAACACCAAAGCATTCGATCAGATCCTTAACGGATCTTCGCCCTGTGAACTTGTGAATTATGTCTCTTTTAAGGGGATGGTTTTTAAGGAAATCATTGAGTTCTTCATAAAACCTGATAGTGATGAAAAAATTCTGATCCATAGTATCAGTTTAATGTAAATATACAGGGAAATTTAGTGTTAAAATTCCTGAAACCCTTTTGAGCTGCTCAATTCTTACCGATATAATAAAGATAGGTGTATTTTATTAAATGCATTATTGACCGGAGAGAACATTGCAGAATTTTGAAAAATATCTTAATAAATTGCCCATTATTCCAGAGGTGGCTTCAAAAATTTTATCGATTAGTGATGATAGTCAGGAATTCTCATTTAAAACACTTGAAGAGATTATTTCTGTAGATCCCATGCTGACATCACGAATATTAAAAGTCGCTAACTCGGCTCTTTACGCCCGTCAGAAAGAGATCACTACGCTAAAGATGGCCATTGGTTTACTTGGTTTTAATAATATCAGAAGCCTTGTTCTGCTCATCACTGCTTCTCAATTCTCAAAAGGTCTGAGCAGTCACAGTTTTTACGATTCTTTTTGGAAGCATTCGATCGTAACGGCATTTATTTCCCGTGAAATTTTTATCAGAACAAATGACCGGTCCAATCAGGAGATCGCTTTTACGCTTGGGTTGCTCCACGATATCGGAAGGGTTGCCCTTTTCAATGCAGACCCATCTCAATATACAAGAGTTCTCCAGTTAGCAGCGGAAAAATCAGTTAATCTTATCGGTATGGAGAGGGAGATTCTCAAATACGATCATCAGGAGATCGGTGCCGTTGTTATGCAGCACTGGAATCTTCCGGAAATCTTTGTGGATACTGTCAGAGAGCATGGTATTTTGAATATTCAGTCGCCGCACAGGAATATAATTCGTAAAATTACCATTGCCGATATTCTTACGAACCAGATGGGTTACGGAGAACTGGCTGATCACGATATCTCTATTTTAGATGATTTAATAGAGAATTCTGCTCTGAACGATGATGATATGACATATTTCCGAGAAGAATACGCTTCTGTAATGGAAGCGGATCCTCTGTTCGAAGAATGTGAAAAACTGTTTTTTGACGGGAAGGAATAATGGAGACAAAAAACAGAACCAATCTAAGGATTCTTCTGGAAATACTGGGCTTTTCCCTGGTTTTCTTTCTCTTTAACTTTTTTGTATTTCCCCATAATCCGGGGTTTTTAAAAGGTCCCTTTAACCCCTATACAGCACTGGCACTAATTATAGCCGCTTATTATGGTAAATTTTTCGGTTTTATAAGCTATTTACTGGCTATTGTCCTGATTATGATTCCCGTGAGCCGCAATTCAGCTCCTGTTGAATATTGGGCTTATCTCTGGCGGAGCCAGAGTGTCCGCATGACTATTGTACTTGTTGGTGTGTATATTCTGGGAATGATTCGAGATTCTTATACTGCCAGGATCAACCACTATCAGAGCATCACCAGAAAAGAAGTGATGGAGAAATCCAAATACAAAAAAGAGGTTGTAGCGCTATCGGCTGTCAACAATGAATTGGAAGAACGGGTGCTCAGGCAGACAGAATCAGTAACGTCCCTCTATACCCAGATCAAAGCACTTCACACACAAAATCTTACGGAAACACTCAATGTTCTTCTCAAAACAGTGAATAAGTTCTCCTGGGCGGAAAAAGCCTCTATCTGGCGATATGATCAATCGACTCTTCAATTGGTTATGATCGCCAATATTGGTTGGCAATCTCATGATTACGACAATAGTATTCTCGATATTGATGAGAGCATCGAAGGTTGGTGTTTCAGAAATAATATGATTTTTTCAGTGAGAATGCTTCTCGAATATGACAATTTGAGCAAAATGGACAAAAAGAGAAATATTTTTACATTTCCCATCAACTTCTCCAGTAGTTCATGGGGGATCCTCAATATTGAGGAGATGCCCTTTACCAAATACAATCTCTATGTTGAAAAAATACTCTCCATACTGGTGGATCTGGCGGCGCCGGAAATTGAAAGGGCTGTTGAATATGAGTCTGTCATCAAATTTGACGAAATCAATCCCCATACCAATCTTCCCGCATACAGTCAGTTTTATACAATGTTGGAGAAATCAGTCGACAAGGCCACAGCAGGAAACAATCATTTTAGCATTGTCATTATTGAATTGCTGAATTTCAGTGAGCTTGTCAGCGATTTTGGTGAAGAGAGTACCTTTAAATTAATTATGGAACTGCTCGATAAACTCAATACTCTTTCCACTAACAAAATTGATTTGTTCCACTATAAAGAGAGCTGTCAGCTCGCACTCTATTATCCGGACATCGACTATGATGGGGCTTCCATGTTCTGTCTCCAGACCTTGGGTATTATCAATAATACCTCCTGGAAAATTTACGACAGAACACTTGTTCTCGATGCGATACTCGGTTATTCCTCTTTTGGAAATCAACCCATTCCTGTTGAAGAACTTTTGTCTGTAGCAGAGAATCTGCTTGAAATGCAGAAGGTTTAGAGATTATGGACGATTATGCTTTTTTCAGAGATCAGAAAGAACATTTCTTACCGATAACACCAATTGCCGCCCTTAAAGCATATGAAAATAACTTTGTTCCCATAACGGCGTTTATCAATAAATCCAATTCGACAAAACCGCTCGATGAGGAGCCTTTTGATATAGAAGTTATCGAGCGTTTGTTGTCCCGGGAAAACCTGGAACTGCAATCGAATATCATGCTCTTCGGGATATTTGAAAAATTGATTTTTGATCCTGATCAGGAGATCGCTCTTTTCGCCGCAGAAAGCATCAATATTATCGAAAATAGATACAATAAACGGATCCAGACGCTGAAAGAGGATCTTGAAGAGAAGGAAAATCTCGATAAAATCAGTCAGCTTGGCTCTCTCTTTTATGAACTGGCAATACTCAATAAGAAAAGGGACGCCATAAAGAATTTTTTCCTCAAGGAAGCTCTTACTTTTTATACGAAGGTTGAAGAGGGGAGAGACCTCAAAGACAATGAATTGAATACATATATCCGCCTTCTCCTTGAGTTGAAGCTCAATGATGAAGCTGCAGAAAAACTGGAGAACGATAAGAGAGAAAACCAAACCCTGCAACTTCTGCTTAAGGCGGAAGTCGAGTTTTCCAGAAAAGAATTTGTCAGGGTAAAAGCAATATGTACCGAACTTCTGAATCACATAGAAAATTTAACTGAAAAGGAATTTGTTATGGTTTCCTATTGGATGGGAGTGTAGATGGATAAGAGATTGCGCGTATGTTTTATTCTCGAAGGGTCCTATCCCTATATCACCGGCGGAGTTTCATCGTGGGTTCACGATTTGATCAGAGGTATGCCCGAAATAGATTTTGTCCTATTCAGCATCTCTCCCGAAACTAAGCAAACATTAAAATACGAACTTCCCGAAAACGTTGTGGAACACAAGGATATTGTCCTCTCGGAGATCAAAAAGAATAGGAAGAGAATCAAAAACAAGCGAAAAACACTTAAACTGATAAAATCGATGCATGAGAATTTCAACAGCAAGTCCAAAGTGGATATCGTCGAAATGATGGAGAGAATGCCCGAGGGGTATTATGCCTATGGAGATGCGGTCAACAGTGATATCGGATGGGAGATGATCAATACCGCTAATAGAAAAAATAATCCCATGTACTCCTTTTCCGATTATTTCTGGGCATGGCGCTCTTCTCATAATATGATTTTCACCATATTGGGATCTACACCTCCCGAGGCGGATATCTATCACGCTGTCTCCACAGGTTACGCGGGTCTCATCTCTATAGTGGCAAAGCTGCGCTACAACAAACCTTTTTTGCTGACAGAGCACGGACTGTATCACAAAGAACGGGAAATGGAGCTTCGAAAGGCGACTTTTATCAGAGGATATCAGAGAGATATGTGGATAAAGATCTATAACGGACTGAGCCGAATGGCCTATCAGTACTGCAATGTATCCACTTCTCTTTTCGAACACAACAGACAGATGTCTCTGGCTCTCGGTGCGAGTGAAGAGAAGAGTCTCGTCATACCCAACGGCATTGATATAGAACACTATGCTTCAGTCGAAAGAACAAAAAGAGAGGGGTTTCATATCGGTCTCGTGGGTCGGGTTGTCCCCATAAAAGATATTAAAACTTTTATCACTATGGCGAAGATCGTTCATTCCAAGATCCCCGATGCCGTATTTCACTGCATTGGACCAACTGATGAAGATCCCGCCTATTATGAAGACTGTAAGAGGCTTGTGGCCAATTTTAACCTCGGTGAATCATTTCATTTTACAGGAAGACAAAATGTTCTCGATTATTACAGCTTTCTCGATGTCATGCTTCTCACCAGCGTCCGGGAAGCTCAGCCATTGGTTATTTTAGAGGGGTGGGCTGCGGGAGTCCCCTGTGTCTCGACCAAAGTGGGTAATGTTCCGGAAATGCTCGATTACGACGAGAACTATCTGGCATCATCCAAAGATGCGCAGAAGCTGGCCTATTGTGTACTGTATATAAAGAACAATCCCGAAAAAGTCGCAGAGACAATGGTGAAAAACAGAGATAAGCTCCATCGCATCTACAACAAAAACGATCTTTATAAAACCTATAGAAATCTCTATAAAAAGATATTGGATACCTAATGGCTGGAATCGGATTTGAATTGCAGAGAGTCCTCAAAGGGGGCGGTCTTGTCAATCTTTTTAAAGTGGCACTGGCGGGCATCGTCATCGTAGCCGGACCCTGGCTTATCTCTATTGTGGGAATCTTTTTTCTCAACAGATTTGCCTCTTTCGCTCTGGCCGAAGGAGCCGGGCTTTTTATGGCGGCCATAGTCTATTCCTATGCTTTTTCTCTCTCTCTTTTCGGTGGTCTTCACTATATCTTTACCAGATATATTTCGGACCTCATCTATATCAGTAAAGAGACAAGAGCCGTAGCAACCCTGCTTCTCGTCATGATTATTTTCACAACCCTGGCAGTAGCAAGTGCTTCGGCTGCTGTCTTTTTCATCCGCCCCGAGGGAATCAGTAACATTCTGCTCTATAAAATCTCAGCAGTCTGCCTTTTCGTCGTTATAAATTTAATATGGCTGGTGATGATTTTCATCACACTGTTAAAAAAATATATGACCATTTTTATAGTCTATTTATCCGGTATGGCAGTCTCCTTTTTCTCGGTTTATTATTTAGGAGGACGATTCGGACTCGGTGGAGCTCTTGCAGGTTTTACACTGGGACAGTTCACCATTCTGCTACTTCTCACTATTATGATTCTGAAGGCATACAGGCCGGATAATCTTTTTGTTGAAATGAAACCGCTACTAGGATATTTCAGAAAATATCTCTTTCTTTTTTTAACAGGGGTGTTTTATTCTGCGGGAATCTGGATCGATAAAATATCTTTATGGTATTTAAAAGGTGAGTCGGTCAGAGGGACTTATCTGAAGCTCTTCGAACACTATGACATTACAGTATATTTTGCCAATTTGACGATAATTCCCGGTCTTGTCTATTTTATGATTTTTTCTGAGACGAATTTCTACAGCACATTGAGAAAATTTCTTTTGTCTGTAGAGAAGGGGATCCTGACAAAAATCCGCGAAGAGAAATATCGGCTTATCCGGTCTATGAACAATAGCCTATACGAACAGAGCTTTTTCCAGGGAGTCCTTTCTCTGGCACTTATTATCATGGCTCCCTCTATACAAAGTACCTTTTTAAGCGGTCTTTCAGACCTACTGACTTTGAGGATCGTATTGGCGGCGGCATTTTTTCATGTTTTTTATCTTACAGTTCTCACATTTCTTTTTTATATTCAAATGTATGGAGAGGCTTTTATTACGGCATTTTTATTTTTTATTATAAATTTGGCTGTCACTGTTCTGTCTGTCCAGCTTGATTTCCCCTATTACGGTATGGGATATTTGACTGCCACTGTAATTTCTTCAGTAATAGCCTTTGTTTTTTTATCGAGAGGCATAAGAATTATGGATAGAAGAGTGTACGGGAAATTATTATAATTTATCTATTGTGGAGAGAGTAAATGTTAAATAAAAAAACAGCACTGGTTTTTATATCCTTTAATTTATTATACGGTACTCTTTTTTCTCAGGAAGAAGCGGTCATTGAAGATCTTCCTGTGGAAGAGGAGATCATTCAGAGAGATGAGAAACTGGAAGCTGTTCTTCCCAGTCTAAATTCTTCCATCATATTTGTCGAAGGGGAAGATGCCGTATCGACCAATTTCAATAGAGAACCCATATTGAATTACAGCAGTTCCGGTTTCAGAACCCTGCAACTCAATCAGTATACAGAACTTCACGGAGAAGCTACTTACAATTCCGATTACGTTTTTTATGTCGAAGAGGATGGTGTTTACGAGCTCTGGTATGGTGGAACTCCTCCTGGTAATCGCGATGAAATCCTTACATCCTACGCTTCTCCTTTCCGCTATGTTCTTGATGGAATTTATACTGTCGATGTCTACAGAGAAGATATGAATGTTGTGGAAGAGTATTCCCCTTCCTATTACTGGAATTATGTCAAAGATATTACTTTATCTGCGGGAGACCACAGAATTAAATTTGAAGTGTTGCAGAAACGAAGTCTCGATGGTAAGTATTTTTTCTACCTGGACAATTTTTTCCTTGTTAAAAAAGAGAACGGGAAGCGTGTCATTTCCGGGGAGATTCCCGAAGTTTTTCCCAATGATCTGGACAATCGTTCTATAGATTCATATTTTCAGTCTTTTGAAGAGTACGAGCTGATGATTCGGGACAATCCCGAAGTTGTTGAGAATTATATATTTCTGGCAAAAATCTACTCATTGGCGGGCGATTATCTCAATGCATTGAAATATCTGCGACGAGCGGCTTTTCTCGAGCCCGACGATCCGGACATTATGCTGCTCACAGCTAAAAACCTGATCTGGAAAGGTGCTACCAGTGATGGATTGTCTCTCTATAGTGAACTTCTGGAGATTGTTCCCGAAAGAATCGATTTGTGGACAGAAGCGGGGAAAATTGCCGGCTGGACGGGACAATATCACGATTCCATCGAGTTTTTCGAAGGAGGGCTGAAAGCTCTTCCCGATGACCTGAGTCTGCTTGCCAACCTGGGAATAACCAATTTGTGGCTGGGTGATGTCAATCAGGCGGAAAAGAATTTTGAGAAAGTTCAGAAACTTGCCGGAGATGACCTGGAGCTCAACAGAGAGTTGGCGGAAATATTCCGTATAAACGGATACTCCGATAAAGCAGTTCCCATATATAGACATATGATAAATCTCTACCCCGAGGTTTTAGAGCTCTATTTCGGCCTCGAAGAGACTTATGCTGAAAATGATCAGCGGGATAAAATTCCCGGAATCCGAAGCATAACGGCAGATACTTTTATAGCTGATAGGGCTTATATAAAATCCACAGGGATATTCTATGAAAGTCAGAGCATGAAGGAAAAGGTTATTGAAGATTATGAAGAGCAGCTTCAAAATGACCCTGAAAACCTCAGCCTGAGAAGGATATTGGCTGAAATTTATTTCTGGAATGGATTTAAAGAAAAAGCCATCTCCGAATATCGCAATATACTCACAAATTATACGTATTTGAATCTATTGGAAACGGAACAGGAGATGATCCCATTTCTGGAGTTACTCGATCGGAATTATGCCTTATCTCATTTTATGAAAGATGTGCCCGTAAATATACTGGAGAAAAGTAAAACACTGAATGATCTACTCAAGCGTTATGAAACATCCAAAAGATCTTTGGAATCTCTGCGTAGTAAAAATGATGCTGCTGAATCCAAAGGGAAATCTGTTGATCGTTCAGGAGAGTCGACCTTAAAAGAAGATATTTTCAAACTAGAAGAAGAATTGGCTGTGGCCATATATGTCGATGAATCCTATATCGAGAAATTCAACAGTCTGTTTTCACAGTTTGCCGATGAAAAGGATAATCTGACAAAACTTCTTGAAGATGAAAAAGCTTCAAATGAAGTCTTTGCACAACTGATGGAGGGCGTGGACTGGAGTTGGGATCGTTTGGAAATGTTTGACGAGCTTGATGATGTGAAAAGGGACAAAGTAATTCTAGGTAATTATGTCGCGGGAAAAATTTATCAGTTTGAAGGACAGCTCACGAGAGCTCTCAGCAACTTTGCCCCCATGGTCAAAGCGGAATATGTTTTACCAAGGGCTCCTTTTGCTCTCTATGAAACTGAAATCTGGCTCGGTGATGAGAAGAAGAGAACAGAGACTTATGAGCAATTTTCCAATGAAATAGACAATTCTGTCGATTATATTTACTTTCTTAATGACTACCTCGACTATCTCTACCTTGAAGAGGATAACCCCTTCGGCTACCTCACAGAAGATGCGACTGAAAGTGTCAGACAAATTACAGAGTCTCTCAACAGTATGAAAGATCAGGTGTTAGAGTTAAGCAAAGATCTAGAATCCAACATCGGAGAGATTCACAAGGTTCTCCTATCCAATATGGAGAGAGGATTTTACAACCTGGCATCGGAAACCTATCTGCTCAGAAATGAACTGGGAGACTTTTACTACAATGAGAAAAAGTATCCTGAAGCTATATCCCAGTATAAACAAGTTCTCGCCGTTGATCCCTGGAATCTCGCCGCCAAGTTTAAACTGGCTCAGGTTTACCATTTCAATGGGGACTGGAGCAATGCTCTGGAAATATACGGAGAAATTTACGAAGAGGATTCTCAATACAACAATGTGGCCTCTTTCTACAATGAGCTGACCAGGGAATTCGCCGACAGCGTGAATTTTAACGTTGAGTCTGTAGCCGATCCATCTTCTCTGGTTTTCAATGTTCATGCCGATTACAACATTAGATTTAACCGCATCCTGGGAATGACATTTGAATATAATGCGGAACACAATAGAAACTATTATGGAACTGATGCCGGCTCTTTTCTCTACAATAATGTCAATCTCAAATTCCCAATGACACTTTCCCGATTGGCAGTGACTCCCGAGGCGGGAGTCTATTATAAAACCGATCTGATTGACGGAGATGGAGAAGGTGAAACTCTCAGTCTTGCTGATTTGATTAGTGATCATTCAAGAGTGTATCCCAGAGGGGGAGCTGATCTCGCCTACAATCTAGACTCATTCTCCATACTCGGAGGTTACCGTTTTGACTGGGAGGAAGATTCTTTCCAGCCCTCAAAGGACAGTACCTTTTATCATCTGGTCAATCTGCAGATGGGGATGAATTTTCTCAAATCGAATATTCCCTTTATTGAATATACTTCGATTTATCTCTCAGGAGAAACCAAATTCTATGAAGACAGTAATTTTAGCTGGTACGGTTCGGCGACTGTTTCCAATAGCATTCAGCTGCTGAGAGAACCGGCCATGTATCTCAACTGGTCTCTCGACTTCAGCCTGGAAGATGCGATTAAAACTTCGGACAATTACTGGACTCCCGATATGTCACTGCTTTCGGGTCTGAATCTGGAATATGTAGTGGAATTCCCTCTCTCGGAAGGTCGAATCCTGGAAGAAAAAGTCTGGTTTAATACGGATATCTATTCCAATGGATCAGACGATTCAATGGGTCTAACATTTGAAACGGGAAATAGGTTGTCCTACATCAAAAAAGATTTTACAACATTTCTCGATATCAGCGGATCTTTTACAAAACAGCTCGATCCGACGGCTTCAGGGATCAAATACTGGTCTCTGTCAGTTGAATTAGGCGTCCATGTACTGCTTCCAGATCTTCTGACACCATAAGAGGTAATTATGAAAAAATTGATATTAATTTTAATACTGATAAGTTCTCAGGCTCTTTTTCTCTACAGCCAGGAGGTCGTCTATCAGAAATCAGTACTGGCTCTTTACAAGTCCTCCGAAGGGCAGACAAAAGAGGAAAATGAGATCTATTTCTATATGTCCCGGATACTCGATGAAATGGGGCTGAAAGTCGTCTATTGGGATATTGACAGGGGGATTCCCGGTGAATCGGTCACCCGTTATCACCGCGCTGTCATCTCGTGGTTTCGCGGGCCTTCTATGAGAAACCCCGAAGCCTATCTGGAATTCCTTGAGAATATGATCGCCCGGGGTAAAAAAGTTCTGGTTATGGACAACCTGGGAGCCTATCAGGATCGACAGACTGAAGAGTATGTCCGTCCTCTGCGCCTCAATACGACATTGTCCAAGCTGGGAATCATGTACCACGGTGACTGGACTCAGGACGGAAGTCTTATAGAGCCGGCTTATATCGATAGCTCCATGGTGGAGGATCAGGGAAAGCAGAATACAGAAGAATCTGCTTTTTTCTATCATTTTATCCCTTCTGACAGAGATATGAGAACCTATATGTCTATCCGGAGGAAGGACAAGGAGTATGCTCCCAGCCCGATAATCGTTTCCAATAAAAACGGGGGATTTGCACTGTCCCGCTACATATACAGAGTCGAAAATGGTGCCGTTAAACTGCTCATTGATATCCCCGAATATCTCAGGGCTGTTCTCTTCCCCGAACCGGTCAGCCAGAAAGTAGCTATTCTGGTTAACCCATCGGCATCAGAATCGTCCAAAGTCCTTCAGTATACGGAAAGTGCCTTCAACCGGGCGAAAATAGAATATCAGATTATTCAACCCAACTCGTTTAGAGGGTTGGTTCCTATGGATTTTTCCCCATTTTCATCAGTAGCCCTTATATTGGATTCCGATAGCGGACTCGATCCTGAAGTTTTTGAACAGTACCTTAAAGACGGAGGTAGCATTGTCTCACTTAAAAGCGGGCGGTTTAATCGTCTGGCACCGGTTCTGGGGATAAAAGAGACCCGCAGCACAGTCCGTGAAAATACGGGATACAGGATTACTAAAGGATTCCTGACCGGTGAGAATGTGGAGATCAATGATAGGGAGTACCTTTGGGAGCCGGGAAAATCAGTTCCTGTGGACAATGCCCAGATTCTCGGCACCAGCTATAATCAGAGAGAACCTCTATTGTGGAAGACGAAGATTCACAACGGGCAGGTGCTCACATGGAACTGGGATCTCTTTACTGTGGGATCTCTTATGGGATATATCGTCGACTCCATTCTCTACATCCAGCCCGTGGGCCTGGCGGCGACTCCCGCTCTGAGCCTTATGC
>JADGDJ010000009.1:10115-20986 GCA_016744925.1 Spirochaetaceae bacterium | reverse complement strand
GCCTTATGCACCTCGATGACTGGCCTCTGCCTATGTACAATGTGGTGAGAGAACCAATTGATATTCCCGATACGCAATTCTACACAAAGACCTGGTGGCCGGAAATTCAGGACTTCCTGGGTAAATGGGATCAGCCTTTCTCAAGTTACATCGTATTCAACTACAATGTGACAACCGAACCACCTTTTCAGACGGGAGAGTTTTTTGTCGCTGAGAATAATGCCTCATTCGAAATAGCTATGGATCACTTCAACAAGGGGATCGAACTGGGGTTTCACGGCTACAACCATATGTCTCTCACCAGTAAATCATCGGAACTGAACGCCTTTGTCTGGCCTTCGGAGGAAAACATGGAATTGTCTGTCCAAATGGCAAAAGAGGAGTGGGTCAGGCTTTTCGGAGAGCAGAATCTGCCCCGGACCTATGTGGCCCCTCACAATGTGATCTCATCTGAGGGAATTGACGCTCTGAGTCGAATCTTTCCATCACTTAAGGCAATTTGTACACTCCATACCAGTGTTGATATCGAAGAAGAGGCCTATGAATATGGTCCTAATGAAGAGTATCCCCTCATCTACATGCTGCCAAGGCTTTCATCGGGGTACAACTTTACTGAAGAGATCAAAATGTTAATTGTCTCGGGGATAAACGGGCCCGGGCTTTTCAGTCATTTTGTCCATGCAGATGATGTTTACGATCCCTATAGAAGCAAAAATAAAAGCTGGCCTGAGTTAAAGGTCGAATTTGAAGAGATGATGACTTTTGTTCGAACCAATTATCCATGGTTACGACCGATGAATGTTTATGACGGTTATAGAGCCATGTCGGAATATGATGAACAGGCTGTAGATTTCAAAATCGATGGCAATATCATTACTGTTAACACCAACAGTCCCGGTTTGATTTTCAAAGTTCGCTTTGAAGGGAAGGATGTTAAAAGGGTGACCGGCGGAACTGTTCTGTACAACTATGAGTCCATCGACGAAGTCGTGATTCAAACCGATTCTCCGACTGTTGTCGTGGAGTTGCGCTGATAGGGGCAAAAAGATGAGTTGTAAATATGTCTCCGGTTTACTTTTTCAGATATTCTGTCAGGTCTAGACTTGACAAATTCTGGTACACAGCAAGGTCAAAATAGGTGATTGCCGAGAGGAGGTGATCAAAAATATCCGCTTGAATCCTTTCGTAATTAGCCCAGACCTGATCTTTGCTGAACACATAAATTTCCAGAGGGATTCCCTTTTCCGTCGATTGAAGCTGACGGACGAGAAATGTCATACCCTCATCGTCAATCATGGGATGGTTGCGAAGATAAGCGCTTATATAGGCCCGGAAAACACCGAGGTTCGTCATACGCCGTCCGTTAATCAGAAGGTTTGTATTCACTTTTTTTGTCTTGTTGTCAGAATCTATCTCAATCTTTTTTTCCAATACAAAATCAGCTAGTATCTCTATTTCCCCAAATCGTTTTAACATCTCATCGGAACAGAATCTTACACTGTTCATATCAATGCTCAAATGGCGTTTTATTCTTCTTCCTCCGGAATCACTCATGCCGCGCCAGTTTTTAAAGGATGATGTGACCAGGCTGTATATGGGTACGTTTACTAGTGTTTTATCAAAGTTCTGAATGGTTACAGTCTGAAGCTTTATATCGACAACATCACCGTCGGCTCCAAAATCGGGGACGCTGATCCAATCTCCAATGCGGATCATATCATTTCCCGATAATTGAATGGATGCGACCAGGCTGAGGATCGTATCTTTGAAAATCAGCATGAGAACCGCGGAAAAAGCACCGATTCCCGAGAGTAGACCAAAGGCGGATTTATCGAGAATTGTCGTTATGACCAGAACAGTCCCGATAATGCTTATAAACACTCGGAGGATCTGCAGATACCCTTTAATCGGACGGTTTTTTGATATTTTGTAAGATGAATAAATATCGTTTACTGCTGTGATCAGGGAGCTGATAACTGTCAGTATTATAATAATCAGTACAGAAAGGATGAGCCTTTTGATTAATTCCTGAGCATTTATCGAATCCTGGAAAATGAGAGGGAGCAGATAATAGAGCACAAGGGCGGGAGCTATATGAGCCAGCCTGGAAAATAGACCTTTCCGCACCAGGATATCATCCCATTTCGTTTCGGTTCTTTTGACAATTTTAGTAATAACGGTGAGTAGTATTTTTTTTGTAATAAAATTGACAATAAAACTCAGTGTAAAAACAGCACACACATAGAGCAGTTTTATGCTGAATTCCCTAGTGATATTGCTTAGCCCGATACCTGTGAAAAAATCATTAAGAATCCCGTACATTTGTTACTCCTTGCGGTTCTTTAACTGAGAATGAGTCCGACGGAAAAAAGGATACTGAAAAACAGTGACAGTTTCGCCGTTCCCGCCAATGTTTTATTGAGCTCGCTGCCTGTGTATTTTCCTTTTATCTCCTGAGTCAAAGGGAAGGTCATAGGCAGTGTCACCATGGGAAGAAGGATGAAAAGGCTTTCTTTTCCTTTCAAGAGAAATAGAAATGGTATTGCATAGGGGAGATAAATGAGCGCAAAATACTCCATTCTAGTGGCTCTTTCACCGATTTTAACGGCTAGTGTCCGTTTCCCGCTTCTTTCATCTGTTTCTCTGTCCCGGTAGTTATTAACAACGAGAATGGCTGTGATATGCATGGCTGATGGGAGAGAGCCTGCGACGATCCACCAGTTGAGATTTAAACTTTGAACGTAAAATGTTCCGCAGACCGCCACTAATCCGAAAAATATGAAAACGAAGAGATCTCCCAATCCGTGAGAAGCGAGAGGATAAGGACCACCACTATATGCCAGTAGGGAAATGATTGAGAAAACACCGATGAGCACTATGGGAAGACCTCCGACTGATACGAGATATAATCCATCGAGTACAGCCAGAAATATTGTGCTGATGATGGCTATTTTCATCTGTTTAAGATTGATCATTCCCGAGGCAGTTGCCCGCCTGGGACCGAGTCTCTCCTCCGTATCCACACCTTTGATAAAGTCGAAATAATCATTAGCCAGATTGACGGCAATCTGCAGGAGTAAAGCTCCCAGAAAGGCAGCCAAAGCCGGAAATAGACTGAAAGCCCCGGACGAATAGGCCATTGCTGATCCCACAATAACCGGAGCCGCCGCAGCGGGAAGTGTTTTGGGGCGGGTCACTTCGATCCATGTTTTAATTCTGTTCGTATGATTCATTTATTTTACCGCGCTGTGTACGGCCATCGTGCCGAACATGAATTTTTGAATTTTAATTTCTTTGAATCCGCATTGGATCATGATCTCTTTTAGTTCTCCAGTGTTCTTAAAATTTACAGTCGACTCTATCAGGTAAGCATAGGCCGAAGGATTTTTTGTCAGAACTTTTCCGATCAGAGGGATAATCCGCTTGAGATAAATATTGATAAAGGGACGAAGCAAATTTTTGACCGGTGGTGTCGTGTCCAGGCACACAACTCTTCCCTCTTTTTTCAATACGCGATATTGCTCTGAAAAAGCTTTTTCTATACTGTCCACATTGCGCATAAGGTAGCCTGAAGTGAGAGCATCAAAAGAGTCATTTTCAAAGGGAAGATCCAAAGCATCAGCCTTAATCCATACTGCTTTATGAGTGATGTCTCTCTCTCTGGCGATCTCCAGCATGGATTCTGAAAAATCCAGCCCCGTAGCCCGGACTTTATTGTGTCTCAGAGCTTCGAATATGATATCTCCTGTCCCTGTTGCCAGATCGAGAAGGATGGCTTCATCAAAGAGCCCGGCTTCTTTTATGACATATCTACGCCAATGACTGTCCATTCCGAAAGTCATTACTCTGTTCATTTTGTCGTAATCTGCGGCGATATTGTTAAACATTGATTGTATTTTACGGCTCATTTTCGCTCCTCAATTCTGTGCCTGTTCAGTCGTTTTTCCAGTAGTCCTATGAGCAGATAGAAAAAAGCGCCCAGCAGACTGATGGCAAGTATTCCCCCGTACATCTCTTTGTATCTGAGAACCTGATAGGATTTAACTATGATAAAATATCCAAGTCCGAATTCGGTCAATGACTGTTCCGCAAGGAATAATACGGCGATAGCCGTGCTGATGGAAATCCGTATTGATGTGAGTATCCCCGGGATGGAAGCCGGACCGTAAATGAAGAAATAGAGAGCCATACGACCCGCACCAAGTGACTTGGCCGAGATGAGAAGCTCTTCCGGTAAATTCATAGCTTCATCGCGGACTACAACCAGGATCTGGAAGAAGAGGATGAGACTGATGAGAAATATTTTTGAAAAATCACTGATTCCCATCAAAACGTATACGATGGGCAGGAAGACAATTTTGGGAATAGGATAGAGAACGGCAATCATCGGAGCGACCAGTCTGTTGAGTTTTTGACTCTGGCCGAGCATTAAACCCAGAGGAACTGCAAAGAGAACCGAAAGCACAATCGATGCGAGTACCCTTGCTCCGCTCGCCAGAAAATGGAGAGAGAGTTCTCCTGCCATCAGTTTGAAAAAGAGAGGAATCACTTCCACAGGAGAGGGCAGGATATTTTTATTGAGTATCATGGAAAATAATTGCCAGAGCACTGTAATGACCAATACTCCCAGAGAGATCTCTTTTGCCTTACGTCTCAAAATCATCCCCTAGAACTGTCAGTATTTGGTCATAGAGCTTTTTATCGAACTCCAGAGATCCTGAAAATTTTGTGTTTTCCATAATCAGAGGTTCTCTTCCCCTGTCCCGGAGAATTAGAATTCGACTGCTCATGATAAGAGCCTCTTCTATGCTGTGAGTAACGAGGATTCTGCTGTATAAACTGTCTTTTTCCAGACCGCTAACCAGTTTCTGAAGAGAGCTTCTCGTAGGCGAATCAAGAGAGGAAAAGGGCTCATCCATTAAAAGAAGATCCGGTTTGAGTATGAGTGTCCTGGCAATGGCTGTCCTCTGCTGCTGACCACCCGACAGTTCATGGGGGTATCGCTTTCCAAGGTCTTCGAGGCCCATCTTTTCCAGCCATAGTAATACCTGCTGTTTCTCTTTCTTTTTATCCGATATAAAACCTCCGGGGCAGTGTGTCCCGTCGGGACCGTAGAACCGACGGAATTTGAAACCCAGTTCAATATTTTTTTCCACAGTGGTCCAGGGGAGAAGCCCGTGATTCTGAAGGATGAGTCCCGTTTCCGGCCTCGGTCTTTTGAGAGGCTCATCATTTATGGAAATTGTGCCCTTGTGGGCTTTTTTCAATCCAGCCAGGAGGTGGAGCAATGTCGTTTTTCCTGAACCGGACGACCCCAATACAGACCAGGACTCTCCCTTCTCCATGTTCCAGCAAAAGTTGTTGAAGAGGGGAGTCTTTTCGCTGTAGTGAAAGTTAAGATTCTCTATTTCTACCATCTCTATTAGATTATAGACTGCCCACCGAATCGCTGTAAGAGGGGCGGTCTGTTATGAGTCCTTTTTCCTCCAGCCAGTTGAGAACATCATCCCATTGATGTTTTTCCGGAAGACCGGGAGAGGCAAAGGGGGGGATGATAAATGTATCGCTAACTGATGGTGGTACGGGAATTTTTTCCAGGAAAAGAGTCCTGTAGGCATTGGGGTTTTCATTGAGTTTCCCGACAGCTTTATTCCAGGCTTTCATAAAATCCTTTATCTCTGAAGTCCGACTATTCAGCGCTTCCGTGCTGAAGGAGAGAACACTCATAGAATAATCGGGATGAGAAGTATCGGAGATCACTTCAATGGCTCCAGCTGCAACGGCGGCCTGGGCAAGAGGATCGGGCAGTGTCGCCGCGCTGATCTGCCCACTCATGAGCAGTTGAAATCTTTCGGGAATAACGGGAACACTTTTGACGACAATCTCACTGTTTTTCAAACCCTCTGCCAGCAAAATCCTATCGGTCAAATATTCGATTACGGAATTTTTTGAAACACCGATTTCCATTCCGGCAAGGTCTCTTACAGAGGTAATTCCACTCTGAGGAGATGCCAATATGCGGAAAACAGGACTGCTGTCTGTGGGCATCCGGACAATCTGAACGGTTCGAAGGAGAGTCTCAAACTGATTGAATAGAGCGGTCGAGGATAACTCATTGAGCATTCCGATGATTTCACCGGCCTGCATCAGTTGGTCTCTTTCGACAGGACTACTAACGGGAACAGCTTTAACATGGAGACCCACTTCCTCAAAGTAACCCTCGTGAAGAGCGATATAAAAGGGGAGTGAATCGAGTACAGGGAGAAAAGCTATTGTCATAGGTTCTTCTTCTTTCTGACCACCGGCAAATATTGTGGATGTTATAAAAATCGCAAAAAATAGTATGCTAACTTTTTTCATGTAAATCTCCTGTTTTAAAAAAAACATAATACATGATTATAGAGGCAATACAAAATCATTGAAACGATTCTTTCAGAATATCTGCAGGATCACAGATCCGAACATCTGTAAAATTTTCTATCTGCATTCGACAGGCTCCACAGTCTGAGATGATCACATCGGGATTGACTTCGAGCAGCGCATTGGCAGCGATTCTACCCAATTTGTCAGTTGTTTCCTTATTTTTCTTTTTAAAACCGTAACTTCCCGAGAAACCGCAACAGTTTTCATCCATAATATGGAGCTTCACTCCCGGTATGGATTTAAAGATATTGATTACCGGGTAGGGTTTACCTGTCCCTTTCAGATGGCAGGGGATATGATAGGCTATGGTTTTCTCCATTTTCCCTTCAGGGAGTTTAAGCTGATTTTCATCAATCAGTTTTTCCATATATTCATAGATATTCCAGCTATTGTCGGCGATGAGTTTTCCTTCTTCTCCAACCAGTTCCGGGTAGCTGTGAACAAGAGTATGACCGCATGAGGTGCAGGAATAGAGTATGTCGTATCCCTCATTTACTTTTTCAGCAAAAACGGCGGCATTTTTTTTAGCAAAAGATATCGCTTTTTTCTCATTCCCGTTACCCAATGCGGGCAGCCCACAGCAGACTTGTGGCGGAATTATTACTTCAACTCCCATATCCTGCATGAGCTGAACGATATCTCTTCCCGTGTCTGGAGCATTTCCGTTGAGGTAACATCCGTGGAAAAAGACAGCTTTCCGAATACCAGGCTGGGGTTTGACTTTTTTTCTCTGCATAGTTTTAAAGGAAAAGCGGGGGAAAGGTATATCATCGCGTAATCCTATGATTTTCATCATTTTTTTTACGATAGTCATCGATGTTGCCAGGTTGGCTATGGGTGCAAAAAATGAAGCCAGATGGCTGATGAAATGGAAATTGGAAAACATCACCTGGGTCGGTGCCGAACCATTGGCTCTGGCGTATTCAATCTGAGATTTTAAGATAAGGCTGGCCGGCTTTACATCGTGTGGGCAGACCTGTTCGCATCTTCGGCATTGAGTACACATGTTTATCCATTTATCGACTTTTTTCTCTCCCTCCATGCGGAATCTCATGGCATCTGGACCGGCTTGCTTTGGTCCCGGATATTCGGGGTTCACCTTAAATACAGGGCAGTTTTCCACACAGATAGTGCATCGGATGCAGTGTTCGTAACTCTCTCTCATTTCAGGTACTCCTCACAGCTTTTAGCTGATTCCAACCCTGTGACTATGGCCATTCCGTGCCCGCATTGATATTTCATAATTTGTGAGTTCTCCAGGATACTGCCTCCGATAAAGAGGTTCTTCATAATTGAATTGACCGGTTTGTATTTTTCATCAACAGCGATGCCCGCCCGACCCAGAGGATGTCCGGGATCAAAGAAACTGTCGTTCAGCCTCTGTTCCCCCTCCGGTATGGATACATTGAGGTCAAATACTGTCTCGCGGACGGAAGTTTTTTCTGCAAATAAACCTCCGCTGACAAAGGATCCCGTAGCGAGGATAAAACTTCGGCTTTCGACTATAGTCGGTCTTCCCGGCTGATCGATTATCAATGATTGGATCTGCCCTTTTTCTTCAGTGTAATCTGAAATAGCGTTGCCCCAGAAAAGATCAACTCCTCTTTGTGACGCCGCTCGTTTCAGTGTACGGAACAGTCTCAGTCCCGGCATAGAGGGGGGGAGTGTGGGTATTTCAAATATTTTTTTTCCACTGATCTTTTCTATTTCATCGATGATCGCCTGAGGATTTTTTGTTCCCAATACAGCGGGAACAGCAATGACATCTGCATCGATTGTTTGATCTCCTATCCAATTGAAAAATTTTTCCCGAAAAGTGAGATCATCGAAAGAGGTTGCTATTCCAATGGTTGTTTTAGAGCCTGCATCAAATATTGATATGTTCTGATTGTTCTCTTCTCCCTTAAAGTATCCGGGAAAGAAATCTTTCATCCCTTTAAAGGAGATGATGTGTATCGATCCCTTTTTTGCCTCGTGTGCTTCGGCCATGGACAGAGGAACCATAGAGGTGGCTCTTCTACTGGCGATGGATGTGTATATGAAGCGGTTCTGGAGGAATTCACCAATATAGGGAAGTCCTTCTTTTTCCATCAATTTCTTAAAATAATCCAGAGACAGGCGGATTTTATCTTCTCCAGCTCTTCCGTAGGGATGGTTTTCCGGTATTCCTGTAAAGTCTCCCGCCACATCGATGCATCCTGTAGAGATACTGCACACGGGATCTCCTTTTGAAACGACGGCCGTTTTAAAACCCTGTTCCGCCATATATATAGAGGACATAAGACCAGCCATGCCTCCGCCGATAATTACAACATCATATTTCATTTTTCTGCCAACCCCAGTATTCCTAGATATATTCCCTCAATCAACTGCTCTTCCCGCATCTGGTCTCCCCACAATACGGGTCGGATCCCCCGGTAGCGTCTGTCGAGGAATTCCTTCAGAACACGGATAGATTCACTGTCGCTGACTTTTCCCTGTTCCTGCATCATTCCCAGAGCTCTGTATGTGCAGAACCCTCCCTGGCAGGGACCCATACCCAGTCTCGTGCGGTGTTGAATATCACCAATGAATTTTGTACCGACTTTGTCGATCACCTTTTCAACGTCACTTCTTCGGACCAGTTCGCATTCGCAGATAATATCATCGAGTTTTTCAATTCTATTGGACACGGGGTATCCGCTCAGCTGATCCTGCCCGTCAAGGGGTTTTTCCGCTGTCGTACAGGGGACATTGATACCAAATTCTTCCATAATTCTGTCAGTCATTTTTTCAGCCATAAGTCTGTATGTGGTGAGTTTTCCACCCATAATACTGAACATGCCATTCTTATGATCGATTATTTTAAAACCTCGTGAAATGGCTCTATCGTCACCGGAATCGCTGGTATTTTTTAAAAGTGGGCGAACTCCTGTATAAGATCGGATTAGCCGGACAGAGTCGAATTCAGGCACCATTTGAGATGCTTCTCTGGAGATGAGGCTGATCTCCTCTGGGCTGATGGAGAGATTGTCCGGATCGTTTACTGTGATAGATGTGGTTCCCGCCAGACTTACAGTTTCATTGGGAACGATAATATCTCCATTAGAAGAGGGTCTGAGCCTGTTGATAACCATATTGGTCATCCTGTGATTGGCAATAACCAGGCTCCCTTTGGAGAGAGTCATAGGGACATCGGAACCGGACATTTTCGCGACTTGTGATCCCCAGGCTCCCGAAGCATTGACGATCAGTTTCCCGCGGATCTCTTTTATTTCACCGGAGAACTGTTCTTCAGCACGAACGCCGACACAGATCCCTTTTTCTTTGATAATTTCTATAACTTTATGATGGATTAGTATTTTTCCACCGCGCATCTCCGAAGATTCGGCGTTGAGCATGCACAAGCGGAAGGGGTCTATGGAACAATCGGGAACTTTAACCGCTTCCTCTAGAGACTGATTCAAGTTGGGCACCAGTTCCAGGGCTTTAGATGCCGAGTAAATCTCTGTGGATATGCCCGTTTTGCGGCAGCTTTCGAGAAAATTATCTCTGTATTGAAGTCTGTCTCCCGGTAGTCTGACAAAAAGACCTTCAGTGAACTCGACACACTTTTTTCCGATTTTTCTCAGAATCTGGTTTTCAGATATGCACTCTTTGGCTGCTTCGGGATCGTTGACCGCATAGCGTCCTCCACTGTGGAGTAACCCGTGACATGCTCCTGTGGCACCTGCGGCGAAATCTTTTTTTTCCAATAGACAATGGTCTATTCCTCTCAGAGCAAGGTCTCTGGCTATGCCTGTACCTGTTGCTCCTCCCCCGATAATAATGACATCAGTTGTAATCAATATTCTGTCCTATAGATGGATTTCCTATTTAATAAAGGTAACATATCACGGAAAAGTCCATAGGTGAACATTAAAAACATAAAAGAAGCAACAAAAGACAAAAGCAATCATCCTATATTTGCATGTGCACAATACTCATAATATTTATAGGTTTTGTGATTAAATATTTATTTACTGATTCAGATTTATAGTATAAGCTCAATATAGGCTATTAACTATATAAACACATAAATATATTTTATTTTTTAATTGTTTCAAAGTACAGTTTTACTGTAATACCGAATCAATCCAGGGGGGAAAATGGGTCGTTTAAATAAGAAACAGACAGAATATCTATCCAAATTCGGAGATAATGTCAGATTTGATAAAACAGAGAGAATTTTATACAGCCACGATGTCGGGGCTTTGCCTTCTATCGTTAAACCTTTAATCGGGAGTACTTTGCCAGATGCCATCGTCCAGCCTTCTAATGAAGAAGAACTGATTGATCTTATGAAGTGGGCTGATAGAGAAAATATCCCTCTGACACCAAGGGGAAGAGCTACATCGGGTTATGCCGGAGCCGTTCCTGCAAAACATGGTGTTTTAGTTGATTTTATCAGAATGAAATCAGTTCAGGAG
>JADGDJ010000009.1:0-10105 GCA_016744925.1 Spirochaetaceae bacterium | reverse complement strand
GGAAAAGTTGACTGTAACAGTTGGTCCCGGAATCACATGGGAACAGCTTGACGATGAACTGAAAAAGAAAAAACTAACTTTAAAATTGTATCCCACCAGTTATCCTGCTTCTTCAGCAGGAGGATGGCTCGCTCAGGGAGGAGCCGGAATCGGTTCTTATGAGAGTGGGTATTTTGTCGACAATGTTGAGTCCGCCAGAGTTGTAAGACCTGATGGTTCCGTAAAAGTGTTCAGTGGTGATGACCTGGATATGATTAATGAGGCGGAAGGTATCACCGGTTTTATCAGTGAAATGACTGTTAAAGTTATGCCTGAAGATAAAATGACCGTCAAATCATTTTCTGTGGAAGATCCTTCGGATTTTCAGAAGATTAACGAATTGGTCATTCAGTCGGAAATTCCCATCTGGTCCATTATGTTCATCAATCCGAAAATGGCGGAAATGAAAAATAAAGCACCACTGAGAATGCACAACGATCATGCTGCCGAAGAGAAAGTGGTTCTTCCTGTAGCATATATCGGAATTGTTACTTTCAGAGAAAAAGACAAAGTTGCTGTCGAAGAGAAACTTCTCTCCATTATTAAAGCAAATAAAGGTTCTATGGTCAGTGACCATATATCAGAACACGAATGGGAAAACCGCTTTAACCTGATGGTTGTTAAAAGACTCGGTCCTTCACTTGTTCCTTCAGAGGTTGTTGTACCTCTGGATAATCTGGGAGCTTATCTGAAAAAAGTGGGAGAGACGATTCATCAGCCGATTGTTAAAGAGGGAATCATCATTAAAAACCGGAAAACCGGAAAAAATGAAGTTGTCCTTTTAGGTTTTATTCCAGCGGATCAGCGAAAATTCAGCTATAACCTCGTATTTACTCTTTCCATGTCAATTATTCGACTGGCAAAGAAATCCGGTGGTAGAGCTTATACAACAGGTATGTATTTTTCACATGAAGCGAACTCTGTTATGGGAGCAGAACGTGTGAAAGAGATGAAGAAATACAAAAAAGAGGTAGACCCTAAGGGAATCCTCAATCCGAGCAAAGTGATTTCAAATAATCCTGTCTCAATGCTTATCGGTACTGCAGAAGTTTTCGAACCTATGATAAGGCCTTTCGGAAATGCCATAGCCACAAAAGTCGGTGAGAGAATCACAGCGAAGACTAAAGACCTGCCAAGCGATGTTGCCTGGTATTCCTATGCCTGTTCTCAGTGTGGTTACTGTGTAGACAGCTGTACTCAGTTTAAAGCGAGTGGTTGGGAAAGCGAGAGCCCGAGAGGGAAGTTCTTCTGGCTGAGAGAATATCAGGAGGGCAGAGTCAAATGGGATCAGAGTACTGTAAACAACTTCCTAGGTTGCACAACCTGTGAAGTTTGCGATACACGATGCTCTGTTTCTATTCCTATTGAACCTTCATGGATGAAACTGAGAGGAAAAATGATCGTCGAAGACGAGAAGATGTCCTTTCCTCCCTTCGAGATGATGAAAGCCGCTACGGCTGCAGAGGGAAATATCTGGGCTCATTATAGAGAGAACAGAGATAAATGGTTCCCCGAAGATCTTTTGGAAAAACATGGTCCCGGTGTTCAATCTAAGGCGATATATTTTGCCGGATGTACGGCCAGTTATGTTGAAAATGATATTGCCATGGCTTCCGTCAGGATGCTCGATGAAGCGGGGATTGATTTTTCCTATCTCGGGAAGAAAGAAAACTGCTGTGCTATTCCCATGCTGGTTTCTGGGAACTGGACTCAGTTTGAAGCTACTATGAGAGAAAATATTCAGAATGTTAAAGATGCCGGAGCCGATACGGTAATCAGTTCCTGTCCAGCCTGTAACCTCATGTGGAGTGAAGGGTATCCGAAATGGGCTGAGAAGCTCGGTATCGATTTTGATATAAAAGGTAAGCATTATAGTGAAATGGTCGCTGAAAAAATAAAATCCGGTGAGTTTAAATTCCCTGAAAACGATATGAAACCGACTAAAGTAACCTGGCATGATTCCTGTCACCTCGGTAGAGCCAGCGGAATTTATGAAGAACCGAGAGAGCTTATCAAGGCGATCCCCAATGTGGAGCTTGTAGAGATGCAGCACAACAGAGATACGGCTTTCTGCTGTGGATCTGTTTTATCGCTTGTTAAAAATCCCGATACAGCTGTCGGACTCGGTGAATTGAAACTGAAAGAAGCCATGGAAGTGGAAGCTGAGAAAATGCTGGCGCTCTGTCCTTGCTGCGAAGTACAGCTGAGAAACTCGGTTGATAAGACAAACAGTTCTATGGAAGTTCAGGATCTGGCGCATTTCGTTTCCAGCGCACTGGGTTATGAATTCCCCGATCCACACCCGGAAGTGAGAAAGCAGTGGGGTGTTTTCGAAGCTTTTATCAGACTGATGACTCCCGAGGGATTTGCCAAACTTATGGGACAGATGTGGCCCGAACTTGTTGACGCTATGCCCCTGGGCATGGGTGGAATGATGCACGGAATGGGGAAAATTCCCGGTGCTTTAAACATGATGAAACCTATGTTCCCCGTTTTATTCCCAATTCTATTGCCTAAAATGATGCCGAAAGTACTGCCGGTTATGCTCGATAAAATTTATGAGATGATACCGACAGTTCCCGACTATATGAAGGAGCAGATGCCTGAGATGATGCCCATGGTTATGAATCATCTCATGCCCCATATGATCGGAGATCTTGTGCCGCTCATAACAGACCCTATGGTTGACTACCTTCAGGGGAAATCAGTTTAAATTGATTTTTCTTCTTTAATAGGCCCTGCTATTATTTATTGAATAATGGCGGGGCTTTTTAGATCCGTCAAGAATCTTATCCCGCGACGAAGTGAGAAATATCCGGTTTTGTCAGCTTAAGATAATCCTGTAAATTCAACCTGATCAATTGTGAGTGGTTTCCCCCATTAAAGGCAATTTCTTCATCATAAGTTAATGTTTTATCGAGAAATGTTTTCATTCCATAGATATTTCCGAAGGGAGGCATGGCTCCGGTCAGGCAGTCGGGAAACAATTCTGTGAACTCTTCTTCACCTGCCAGTTCGATATTTTCTGATCCTGCGTATTTTTTCAAGAGATCAAAATTGACTTTATATTTAGCAGGCAATACAAGCAGGTTCATATAGCCATCAATTTTTACAACCACTGTTTTGGCCAGTTCCTGCCCTTTGACATGAGCACTGGCTGCAATTTCGCTTGCAGTATAGGCCGATGAATGATTAATCACCACATAACGAATATTGTTCTCATCGAGATAGTTTATAAGTTTGCTCGTAGGCATTTTGCCCTCCTTATATATATTTCTTCATCAGTTCCAGTAATTTCTCCGTTGCGACAGGTTTGTTGATAAATTCATCAGCCTGTATTTCCTCTTTGGAGAAATCAAAGCTGTATTCTCTATTGATGGCAGTGAATGCGAAAATCGGAAGATCCGAGTGAAGCTCCTTGATTTGTGCTGCGGCTTCAAATCCTCTAGTCTTCTTTTCGGGGAACATAATGTCGAGCAGTACAAGATCAGGTTTCTCTTCTCTAATCATCTCAATACCTCTCTCCACATTATACGCAGAGGAAATTTTATACCCTTCATTCTCCAGTAGAAGTGTCACCATTTCGATAATGTCTTCATCGTCATCAATTATCAATATCAATTTTTCTGCCATCTGCGGCCTCCTTATGCTTTTCCATCAGGGGGAGATATATATGAAATTCAGTTCCTTTATTGAGCTGGGAGAACACCTGAATTCTTCCATGCAAGCTGTTTACGGCTCTTTGTACAATGGCAAGTCCAAGACCCGTTCCATCCTTCTCCAGACTTCTGGCTGTTCTCGTTCTGTAGAATTCTTCGAATATTTTTTCCAGCTCATCATCTTTTATTCCGATCCCCTCATCGGAGACAATAAGAAGGATTTCATCTTTCTTAACGGAACATGCCAGGGATACACTCCCCCCTCTTTTTGAATATTTGACACTATTGGTCAAGAGGTTTCCCAGAATCATATTCATGAGATCCCGGTTTGCATGAACAGTAATATTTTTTGAGCAGTTGAAGGTTATATCAATTCCTTTTTTTTGGGCGGGATCTCTGATTAGAGAAATATTTTCACTGATGAGATCGTGCATGGAAAGCCTTTTCTCTTCGCAAAGGATCTCTTTTTCCGACTTCATATAGGCGAAATCTATCATTTCTCCGATCATAGTCAGCAGATTATCCGTCCGTCTGTTGGCTTTTATCAGTATGTCTTTTGATTTCGGGGAAATTTCTCCTGTGAGACCTTTCAGTAGAATTTCGTGATATCCCATGACAGCCGCAAGAGGACCTCTCAACTCATGGGTGACCTGTAGAATGAAATTGGATTTCACCTTATCGAGACTTTTATAACGGTTCAATTCCACTTCACAGAGCTTTCCCTTGTAATCTATTCTGTCTTTTATGCTGGAGATCAGATAAGCGCTGATTATCAGAACTGATGTGATTCCTCCGGTTCGAATCAATATTCTATCGAAGTAACCGCAGGAATCACCCTGAGGACTCAAAGGGTAGTAGGGGAGAATTTTCTTCAGCTGAAGCAAGGCGATTCCTATAATTATGAAGACAGTCAACGCCGTGTAGATAATCAGTTTCTTTTCAGAAAAGAGGAATGAAGTCAGCATAATATGGAATATCAGATAGAAAATTAGAGGGTTTTCAAGGTAACCGGTAAAATAGACCAGAGTGAGCAAAATAATGTAATCACTGATAATCTGTATATGGAGGAAGCTCTTTTTTTCACGGTCTGTCAGAACTTTTCTCTTAATTTTCATCAGATAGAGATAATAAGAAAAATTGGCACAAGCGAGAATGAAATTTGCCGAAAAGAGAACTTTATAGGGCAGATTAATCCCTATGAGTGTGCTGAACACCAGCAGAGTCAAAAAGACTCCTGCACAGGCGATCCATCGCAATTTGATGAACCATTCTATGACCATGTGCAGATTGGAAAACTCAAAGGTTTTCACTTTTACACTACCTGGTTGATATGCTCCCTTATAAAATTGTCCAGAGCTTCCAGCTGAACCTCTTTTAAAGTGACAAGAGACTGGAACAGTTCTCTCTGATTTTCACTGAGCAGGTGATCTGCAATCTCTTTGTAATAATTCTTCAGCTGCGATTCGTACATTTTTATCATTTTAATAATTTCGTCTGGTTTGCTCAAACCTGTGAGTTCCTGTTGTGGAATGAGTTTTTCCGTATGATTTTCCGGAGTAAATTTTATGAATTCGTCTCCACCGTATTTATGCACATCGAGGTTGACAAGTACGGAGAGTATTCTTGTCTGTTTTGCCAGAAGGAACTCGATAAGCTCTTTTGATTTTTTGTGTTTAATTCCCAGCTGGGCTACATCGTAGAGATCTTTCAGTTCTTTTTCCCAATTAACAGACACATCCAGAAGTGATTGCAGATCTTTATAAACGTACATACATTTTCTCCTCATATACATCTCACGGGATAATTTTATGTGGATAACGAAGATGGATAACTGTAAGTCCCCAATAACATTATACAATTAATAGCTAAATTTTGCCTTAATATTCTTATGGCTATTTGTCAAATATTCTTAAAATATGCTATGATGAATATAATGATTTTTGAATATGCACTAACTTATGTCTCCAGACAGTATATGAATCGCTATCTACAGGTAGAGAATAACTTCAGCCCAACAGACTACGCGACTCCTCCAGAGAGACCGCTTATGCTCTATATTCACATCCCTTTCTGTGAAGAGATCTGTCCTTATTGTTCATTCTATAAAGTCACTTTTCAGAAGTCACTCGCTGAAAAGTATTACGATTCTCTGTATAAAGAGATTATTCAATGGTCAGAGCGGGGATACTCATTCGATTCTGTCTATATCGGTGGAGGAACACCTACGGTTTTGCCTGAAAAACTCGCAGAACTGGTGAAGTTTATCAAAACTTTATGGCCGGTAAAGGATATTTCTGTTGAAACCAATCCCAATCATCTCATACCCCGATATATGGATCCTCTGAAAGAGGCGGGAATTAACCGCTTATCCGTAGGTGTTCAGACTTTTGACGATGATCTCTTGAAAAAACTCAAACGCTACCATAAATACGGAAGCGGTGAAGAGATAGTTGAAAAACTCAAAGCACTTCAGGGGACTTTTGATACCCTGAACATCGATATGATGTTCAATTTCCCTGATCAGACGGAAGCGATGCTGGAAAAGGACCTGTCAGTTCTGCAGGCATTGAATGGAGATCAGGTCACTTATTATCCCCTGATGCCTTCCAGTTCGGTCAAGGCGGAGATCCGCTCTCTCTATGGTGATGTCGATTACAGAAAAGAAAAACGTTTTTATAAAAAAATTGCTCAATCTCTCACTGGCAGTTACGATCGTGCGTCCGCATGGTGTTTTAGTCGCAAAGGGGGGATGATCGATGAATATATCGTAGATTACAATGAATACGTCGGTTGCGGAGCCGGATCTTTTTCCTATCTTAACGGAGAGATCCGTGCCAATGTCTTCTCCATAAAAAACTATGTGGACAGGGTGGACAGCGGTAAGAGTCCTCTCGCCGCGGGGCGCATCTATTCTCAGGCTGACCAGATCCGCTACGACTTTTTAATGGGCTTTTTCTCAGGAGCCTTGGATATGGAAATCTTAAAAGATCGATACGGTCGCAATTCAAGAATTTATTTAGCGCTGCAGTTTCTTTTCATGCATGTTTCAGGTGGTGTGAAAAAAGAAGGAAATCTCTATCGTTTGACTGACAGAGGCATGTACTATCTGGTAATCCTCATGCGGGAATTCTTCACAGGTGTCAATAATGTGAGGCAACACTGTAATATTATCGATAGCGATTGATCGAGCGGGAATTATTGCTTGTTTTATTTGTTCTGTCACAATAGTATTTAATCATTACTATTTAGGAGAACAATATCATGCGTGATAGATCACTGTACAATTTTTTCAGGTCATTGAAACTGGCCATCGGCCTGATTCTCTTTATCACTTTAACATCAATTGTCTCCACATTTATTCCGCAAAAGCAGGATCCGGATTTCTATCGGGAGTTGTACTCCCGGTTTACAGCCTGGCTTATCGATGCGACGGGATACGATGATTTTTTTAAATCCCTGATCTTTCTGGTACCTTCATCTCTATTTTTTATCAATCTCTCAACATGCACTTTTCACAGGTTCAGGACCCGGCTTAAAAATAAGGTCCGCAAGAGATTCGGCCCCGATATTCTACACATCGGTCTATTGGTCATGATCGTCGGTGGTGTCATCACTCTGGCAGGACGGGAAGAGGGATTTACCATGCTCAGCGTGGGAGATCAGATCAATGTTCCCGGTGGATATGTTATGACTCTTGAGAATTTTGAATTCCTGACATATGAAAACGGAACTCCCAAGGATTGGATCTCAACTGTAAAAGTTGTTAAAGGGGAGGAAATTATTCACGAATCATTCCCCATTGAGGTGAATAAACCTCTTAAAATCGGTTATGTGAAACTCTATCAATCGTCATACGACATTCAGTCATACATCATTCTTTCTGACCCCGATGAAAAAATGTACAAACTTTCGGTTGATCAGATGATCCCTTTAGATGATAAGGGATATATATTGAGGGCAGTCGACAAGGATGAAAAAGATGCCTCAAAATCAACGGCTCATTTCGATTACTGGCAAGGACATGAGGTTGTTGATCATCAGGATTTTGGTATCAGCGAATCCATCGACATATATACCATTGAAGAGATGGAGTCGACCATGGCTACAGGCCTGCAGATGGTTATCGATCCCGGGTATTATCCTATCCTAATCGGTCTGCTGTTGTTAACTCTGGGCTTATTCATCACATACATTCAAAAAATAGGAGATGACAAATTATGATGCCAACCATCGCATTTGTATTATTGGCCGTTGCTGCGGTTATTCAGGTTGTATACCTTATGAGAAAGTCTGAAGATGTCGATCCATTTTCTCACTTTTTACTGCTCTGTGCCGCGCTTCTCTTACTGGCTACGACAATTCAGAGAAGTATACAGATAAATTTTGTGGCCGTGACCAATACTTTTGAGTCTCTTATCTTTTTTGCCGGTGTAATCGGACTGGTTCTCTTTGCCTATAGAATTCAGAAAAAATGGCCAGTCTATCAGTTTGTATTATTCGGAAGCACATTGATCGCCCTGGTTTTGCTTGCCATTGCCTCGTCTCCCATCGCGCCCAGAGAAATTCATCCTCCCATACCGGCTCTCCAATCTTACTGGCTGGTTCTCCATGTCACTTTTGCCTTTATCGGAGAATCTTTTTTTGCTGTGGCTTTCATAGCCGCCATATACTATCTGGCCAATAGAGATGAAGAGAAGAAACTTAACGCCGACAGAATTATCTATACGGCAACTGCCATTGGTTATCCCATATACACGGCGGGAGCACTGATATTCGGAGCTATCTGGGCTGAAGCAGCCTGGGGGGCATTCTGGAGCTGGGATCCTAAAGAGACATGGGCTCTTATCACCTGGCTGACCTATACGGTCTATCTCCACATGAGGTTTATTCAGAAATACAAAGGGAAAATTTCAGCGATCATTCAGATTATCGCTTTTATATTTACAATTTTTACATTTTTTGGAGTGAATTTTTTGCTTTCCGGACTGCACAGTTACGGCTGATAGAGAAAAAAAGACTGTCTGTAAAGACAGTCTCATAATTAATCGAGCTTGGTTTTTATTTTTTCTTCAGCCACATCTCATAAAGTGGGGCTAGGGCCAGAAGGCCGAAGCTCAGTCCCAGACACATGCCTCCGATCATAACCAGAACGGCGAAAGACGGTGAAAGTTTAGCCAACCACCAGGAACCGATATCCAGAAATACAGCGGAGAAGCTGAAAATAGCTGCTGCCGATTTAAATTTCATGGGGAATTGGGTCATATAAAGGATCAGTACTAAAATAAATACAAGAGGAGCCGTTGCCAGCACATGAGTGTGACTTACCTGAACAAGCCGCGAAATGGATTTTCCCGTATCCTGCGCTAGATAATTGGAAGAATCTTCATAGGATTCTGTTACTACTCCGGCTACACCTGCAGCGCTCGAGTGGCAGCTGTTACAGGAATTGTCAAAGATCTTTTTAATCTCATTGTCCCAACCTTTTTCTGATGCGCCATCGGCAAGCCATTCTTTTGTCGCATTGTAGTCATTGTCCGTAGCAAAATATCCTCTCATTGACGCGTCAATGGCTTTCTCCATGGACGTCTTTTCTCGATCTCCGTAATAGGTAATCTGCACATCTTTGAGAGAAAGTCCCGCTTCTCCATCAACCATCTGATAATGAAGCAGAATATTCAAAAATCCAAGAAGATAACCTATACCTGCCAGAATCAAAAAAAGAGAAAGTGCGACTTTAGGACCTGTCGGTAAAGTTTTTAATGGTTTGGTATCATTCCAGAACATGAATGATCCTCCTTTTTTATACGTATAAATAAATTATCACTGTGTGTCTGCTTATTGTCAATCTTTTACTATTCAATCATTCAACTTAATAATTGAATAAAAATATATACAAGTTTAAAATCATGTTTTACAATATAAAAAAAATACTATATAAGTACGGTGTTGCGAGGGTCACTACCAGATAATTAGGAGCGTTGCTTTCGTATTTCTTCTATCTCTGCCCTAATGCATATAATTAGACACTATTTGGAAAATTATATTACAATTATTAAATAAACCATAAACGGGAAAAGTATGGAAACTAAAAAAAGTTCATTTAAGGGTGGATACGCCTTTAAGGGTTTTCAAGGTTACTCAGTTGAAAATCTTGAAGCTATCAGAATGCCTGAAATAGTCAGCTATCCGCTGTATGATACGGTGGTTATCGGTGAAGCACTTGTATCTAAAGGTGATTCGGTTAAAGCGGGTCAGTTGTTATGGCAGAACGATGAATTGCAGGGCAGTCCGGTTCTCGCCACAATAAACGGTACTGTGGAGAGTGTTAAACCCACTGTCTGGAATGGGAGAAAGATTCCTGTAATCACAGTTAAATCAGATGGAACGGAAACCTGGACTCCAGTCAA
>JADGDJ010000405.1 GCA_016744925.1 Spirochaetaceae bacterium | reverse complement strand
GGGGAGTTGATCAGACACAATAAAAAAGGGGCTGTTGCAAAAGTAAAATTGCAACGGCCTCTTTTTTTGATTCTTCTAGATTTTGTAAAGACTGGTATAAATTCTCACAGATACATCTAATTCCAGTGCAATTTCAGAGTTTCATCACATATATACAGAGATCTTTATCCTTTTAAGAACTAGAGACCATTTCATACTGTCTAATAGCTTAATGGGATTAAGCTGAATCCTCTTGCATCTGATAATAAAAGGGATTTCCTACTTCATTGCGAGCAAGTCGGTTACCCAGATGCACTGCATTCATAGCCAATCACATTAGTAACCACTCAGAATATATTCCATTCATTCCAGATCTAAAGAATCTTCGGAATGACCAATTCGCTTTAATCTGAGCAAAGGCTCCTTCTGCCTGAATACTTCTATTCACTCGAATTTCTTTTCCCTTATCACTACTAATCAGAGCCAATGCCTTCTGATGATAGCAGTCCAGACGATGGTTGATTTGAACCTGTTTGTAGGAAGCTTTGCTCTTTTTCATACATTCATTACGCTGCGTACAGCTCTTACACCCCCTGCGACAGCGATATATATGTGTTTCTATCGCATACCCATACTGATTTTTCTTGGACCTGACATATTTAAGCTCCAGCTTCTTTCCCCGTGTACAGATAAACTGGTCCTTCTCCACATCGAAGGTCATATTCTCTTTTTTACCGATATCTTTTTTGTTCTTTCTCTTCTTTGATTGTTCATAACCCAGTGGCTTAATATAGGCATTTATCTTTTGTTTTTCGAGGGCTTCATGATTCTGCTGACAGTCATATCCGCTGTCAGCACAGTAGCTGGAGTATTTCCATGGTAGATGTTCATGCATATGACTCAGAGCTGGAATCATTGTAGCATAATCGGTACGATCTGCACTGGCATGAGCTCCGACAATGTAACCTCCATCGACTAAGACCTGCAGGTTATAGGCAGGTTTAAGCTGTCCATTCCTCATATGATCATCTTTCATTCGCATAAATGTTGCATCGGGATCAGTTTTACTCATACTATTCCGACCATTCATGGCAGATAGGTAGCTTTCATACCGCTCCAGTTTCTCCATATAGGTCAATGTATCTCGATAGAATTTCTGTATGATTGTAATCCGATGTCCTCTTCCGGTAATCTCAGGAATTAATGGCTCCCCTGTTCCAGTCAGCTTATCTTTGAGAGTTATTAGCGCCGAAGGCAGATCATCAGAATCCACTTGCCATGAGAAGTGGCTATTCACCTGAGAAATCAGATTGTCAATGTGCCTCTTGAGCTTCTCTAAATTCTTTTTTGTCGATTTCTTCCAGATAAAAGAGTAACGTCCTGCTTTGGACTCAACTTTTGTACCATCCTGATAGACAACATCTTTCTTCAGTTCTCCAAGTACATTAAGCCGAGTGACAATCTGAAAGAACAATTCATCAATAGCTTTCTCAAAGGTATGAACAAACCGATCAATGGTCGTATGATCAGGAGCTTTCCTCTCTCCAAGGATTTGTAGAAGGAAAATATCCCGTTTACATAAGTGCTCTACATCTCGTGAGCTATATTTCCCCTGTGTTCTCGCATAGAGAAGAATGAGCATCATTGTATAGGGATCGGTAGCACGGGGACGTCCGGACTTTTTCTTGGGATGGTAGAATTGGCTGTAATTCAGGTTCTGCAGCAGTATTATCAATGCAGCTTCATGTTCGGTGACCTCAAAAGGGACCCGGATGTTTAAATCAAGGAATAATTGTTTATGATTGGAGAATGCTGTAAGATTCATTTGTGTGTTCCTTTATTGTTTCTAGTCAAAACAAATTTTAACACACCGGGGTTACTTTGTAGCCCCGTTCTTTTTTTAATCAACTACAATAAAGTCTAGGGAATTTTAAAAGGCTATTGCTCCAGTCTATTCCGACTTTTGCAACAGCCCCTTTTTTATTTATATTTCATTTACCAAATCAGAATCAGCTGATATTTTAAAACCTATGAAATATAAAGTTAAAGTTAGCTATTCAAGAAAGATGATCGCAAAGGCGACATTTCAATATCTCTTAAAAGCCATGGGCTTGTCTTTTTATGCGGCCATGGTCATATCCACATCATTGGTACTCTATCTGTTTATTACGGGTAATCGATCTATTTTACTTGCGGCATTTTCCGCTGTATCCGTTTTTGGGATATTAATATTC
>JADGDJ010000395.1 GCA_016744925.1 Spirochaetaceae bacterium | reverse complement strand
GTTGATGGGCGTCGAACAGTGGAAGGAGTTTATCCAGCCCGCGATGAAAGGCATGGCTGATAAAGCCAAAGAATACGGTGCGAAATACTACCAGCATTCTTGCGGTGCCGTAAGAGAATTAATCCCATCATTCATTGAAACGGGAGTTGATGTTCTCGATCCTGTTCAGGTGAAAGCAACAGGTATGGTGCCCGGAGAATTGAAAAAAGAATTCGGTAAAAGTATCTGTTTCTCAGGAGGAGTTGACGAACAGGATCTACTACCTCATGGGACGGAGAAGGAAGTGAAAGAGGCTGTCTGGCGTTTACTCGACGAAATGCATGTAGATGGCGGTTTTATCCTCGGCCCCACACACAACTTCCAGGATGATATACCCACAAAAAACATTGTTGCCATGTACGATGCGGCCTTAAACTGGAAAGGATAAGAATATGAATAAAAAGCAGATATCTGAATTAAAAGAATTTTACTATAAAGAGCTCATAAACGACGTCATTCCTTTCTGGCAGAACAATTCTGTCGACTGGGAATACGGTGGATTTCTGGATTTCCTCGACAGAGAGGGAAAACCTCTCTCAACAGATAAAGGGGGATGGGTCCAGGGGCGTGCCGTATGGGTTTTCTCAACCCTCTATAAAGAGATTGAACAGAAAGAAGAATGGCTCAAAGTTGCTGAAAATGGAGTGAAATTCTTACGCAATCACCTAAGAAGAGCGGAAGACGGCCGAATGTTTTTTGAAGTGACAAGAGAGGGAAAGCCGCTAGTTATGCGCCGCTATCTCTTCTCTGAAATATTTGCCGCCATTGGTCTGGCTGCCTATAGTGAAATCTCCGGGGACAAAAAAGCCCTTGAAGAGGCAAAAGAATTGTATCAGATGATTGAGACTCTTCCGGCAAAAATGGAGGCGAAAATAGATCCTGAGACGAGACAGTTCAGAGGCCATTCTATGACCATGATGCTTATCAGCCTCTGTCAGATAATGCGCCAGGCCGATCCTGAAAATACTCAAAAATACAATGATAAAATAGACAATCAGATCGATGAATTATTCACTTATTTCGTTAAACCTGATCTGGAAGCCCTATTGGAAACGGTAGAACCCGACGGTTCAATGTCTGAAGGGCCTGAAGGAAGATGTGTCAATCCTGGACATGCCATTGAGACGGCCTGGTTTATACTGGAAGAAGCTCAATTCAGAAATGACACAAAACTTATTGAAAGAACATTGCCCATCATAGATTGGTCATTGGAGCTGGGCTGGGATAAAAAATATGGGGGAATCTTTTCCTTTGTCGATGTGGAAGGGAAACAACCGGCGCAGATTGAATGGGACATGAAATACTGGTGGCCCCATTGTGAATCGGTTTACGCTCTCTTATTATCATACAATTTAACTGGAAAAGAAACATACAGAGAGTGGTTTGAAAAACTCCATGACTATACGTGGAAACACTTTCCCGACAGAGAAAACGGAGAGTGGTTCGGATACCTGAGAAGAGATGGATCTGTTCAGGTGGATCTGAAGGGAAATCACTATAAAGGTCCCTTCCATATTCCCCGATTCTTAATAAAGATGTATAAACTTCTGGAGAAGATGGAAAATGATAAAAAATGAAACAGACAGACTGGCACAGATAATCTGGGATTTTCATCATGTGAATCACAAATTGAAAAATGCCGATTGCCTGTTTGTTCTCGGGAGTCACGATATCAGGGTGGCAGAATATGCCGCCCGACTCTTTCACGAAGGCTGGGCGCCTTATATGATCTTCTCCGGCGGAATGGCTCATAATGACGATCTGCTGTATACGGGATGGGATAAAAGTGAAGCCGAGATTCTGGCAGACAGAGCTATGGAAAGAGGAGTTCCCCAGGACCGAATCCTTCTGGAGAAAGAAGCACAAAATACAGGTGAAAACGTTCAGTTCTCAGAAAAAATACTGGAAACTGAGGGAATCAGATACGACAAAGTCATTGCTATCCAGAAACCCTATATGGAAAGACGGACTTTAGCCACAATCAGGATTTATTGGCCGGAGAAAGAGTTGATCGTGTCCTCCCCACCCATCAGTTATACCGATTATCCCAATGGGGAAATCGGCAGAGATGAATTAATCAATATAATGGTAGGAGATCTGCAGAGGATTATTGAGTATCCCGCACTGGGTTATCAGATTGGGCAGGAAGTGCCGGAAGAAGTTTGGGATGCTTA
>JADGDJ010000187.1 GCA_016744925.1 Spirochaetaceae bacterium | reverse complement strand
TCATTATGGATTTTTTTAAGATTCTCAGTAATTTGAAGTGCTGTTTTCATTCCTCCGTCGTTTCGGTTTGTCAGGTTGAACATTTTACTGATTTTAAGGATGTGTGTGTCCAGTGGAATTATGAGTTTATTTACAGGAATTCCAGTCCATCCACCAGGATCTATCTCATCTTTTCTGATCATCCATCTCAAATAGAGCATTAGCCTTTTACAGGCGCTGCTTTTTGAAGGATCGGCGATCATCTTTAAATGATACGTTTCAGTTAAGGCATTTCTAAAGGAAAGTAATGCAGGAAGAATGGTTTCATCATTGTGATTATATGCCAAGAGAAAGCATTTATGTAGTGAACCGTAATGGGCGATTACAGATTTTATGGCCAGAATAAGATTTGCAAAATCTTCTTCTTTGTAGAATCGATACTTGAATCCGTTGTACAAAGATGCCAATTCTTCATTGGAACGAGTGGTGATGTCAAGATAAGGTGAGGGGATCTTCTCCAGTACCTTTTTAATGATGTCTATGATGGCGCTGACTCTTCCCAGAGCCAGAGATGATGCAATCAGACCGACAATTTCCCGATCTCTTAAATCTTCATAATTATAAAGGAACTGAAGAGGGTCAGGACTTACAAATTTGCGGTGATGAAATTTTTTGAAAGTTTCATCAAAGATTAGTGCAGTTGTCTTGTGGCTGCGCATTCTTCGCAGTATCCGTAATATTCTAAAGTGGTGCCCAGAACAACTCTGTTTCCATCGGGTATTTCCGGGAGATCTATTTTAAAATCGTGTGGAAGATCTTCAACTGATGAACAGCTTAAACATCTGAAATGTGAATGACCCATAGGATTCGGATCAAAACGTTTCTGTCCTCCACCAATCTCAAGTTTCATGATGATGCCGGCACTGGATAGCTTTTCGAGATTTCTATAGACAGTTCCCAAACTGATTTTGGGAAGCTTTTCTCTAACTTCGTTGTAAACCTGATCTGCAGTCGGATGGTCTTTGTGAGTTTGTAGAACTTCAAGAATAAGGCTTTTTTGCTCTGTATTTCTCATAAATTCTCCTTTGGTTGCATAACCTAGCAGCTAACTTCTTTGCAACCAAGCTTATTGATAACTATTACTATACTAAGGAATTTATATTTATTGGTCAAGCTTAGAAAGGGGAAAGGAGGAAGGAGAATTCTGGTCATCTATCATGTTATAAATCAATTAAAAGTAAAAAACTATTCAGTAAATTCTGAAATATGCCGATTGTGAAAGAGATGAAACGTCATTTATTAATAATTATCCTTCTCTGCACCTCACTGCTTAGTGTACATTCTGAAGTCCTTTTTGCAGATTTAAATATTAACAGCGAAAATACATTCCTCTTTTCCACATCTCAGTTCTTACCGGGATATGGCATCTATAATGGTTTGTTCACAGGTTCTGCCGATGATAGGACTTTTGAAGCTTTGACCTTTTTCCCAGAGAAAAGCTGGTATAATAAGTCTGTTGAAACTTTATTTATCCAGAATCACTATGGTTTGTTTAAAAGCAGCAGCGATTTTAAATCCATTTCTGCAGTACCGGAATTTCAGTCCTTTTCAAATGGGGAATTTATAAAAAACGGCAAAATAACTTCCGTGACCATTTCTCCCGATGGGATGAAACTCCTCTATGTAAAACCAGTCTCAATAGTGAGTGGGGAACTGTACCTCTTCGACATGGTTAATGGAGTGTCTTACGACCTGAAAACTCAGATAGATTTGACGTTTGAGCGGGATTACGCCTTATGGTCTCCCGATTCGAAAATGTTTATCTACGGAAAAGAAGACAACCTTTTCTACTACTCTTTAGAACAATATTATGAGAAGCGCGTACTGAGCGAATCATTGAGAAAGATTGGAAATGGTAAGCTGAACAGCATCAGCTGGAATGAAGAGGAAGAGAGTTCAATCCTCTATTTCATAAATGGCGGCATTGTCTACCGCCTCGATTCTTCAGATATATTCACCCGCTCCCTTTATAGCGGAGAGTTCAATATGAGTTCCGTAACAGGAAGAGTGCCTTTTGATTTTGAACCGGGATTTGACAGTTTCACCATTTCCCCTGATGGAAAGAGGGGATTAGTTGTAAAAAGCGGAAGAGACCTCATTCTCTACGATATGAATAAAACCGATTACAGAGCTGAAGGTAAACGGGTTCGCTCGCTTCCCTATCTACAGCTCCCCAAGAGCATGGAAGTAAAACAATTGATCTGGGCGGATTCAGGCAAGCTGGTAATACTTGCGAGTAACAGGAATAGCGGTGAGAGCATGGTTTTTACTCACGATCCTCTTGGAGACCGTCCGCTGGAATTTATTCAGTCTGTAGACCGGGGAATTGTGGCATTATCTCTTTCTCCCGATGAGCAAAAAATTGTGCTGGCCGGTGCAGAAGGGGTTACCTTAAGAACCTTTCAGTCGTGGAGTGTGCTCGCATACAGAGTTCATGAACACCCGATAGATTTGTACTGGCTCGATGGGAATTCCGTTCTAGTTACGGGATCACAAGTCAACAGCGTTTACAATTTCAGAGATGACACCTCCTACATCAGTTCTTTTTCCCAATTTGACTCATCCGGTTTTACTAAAGACGGAAGAACTGTTCTGAAACAGGATAATATAAAATATCTCCTCAATGAGTATGACGGTACCTGGACATCAACCGGAAGATACACAACAGTCATCGACCCTGTGACATTCAATCAGGACTACAGAATATTTCTTGAGACAGCACCGTCCTCTCTTTACAGCAACCGGATCATGATCAAAAAGAGTGATTCAATTAAATCGGAATATCTTTTAACAGTACCCGATGCCGATTTTGATCCATTCCCGCTGAAAGAGGAGTTGTCCGATACCCTCATCTTCAACCACGGTTCAAGAGTCCGCCGGAGAGATGTGGCCATCGTATTTAATCTTACCGATTCGGTAGAGGGTTTATCTGAAATCCTCAATGTGCTCTCCGATTATGGTATTAAAGCCACATTTTTCATCAACGGAGAATTTATCCGACGGCACCCCGATGCGGCTGTAGAGCTTGAAAAATCAGATCATGAGGTGGGATCTATGTTTTATGCTGATTTTGACATGACAGATACTAGATTCCAGATCAACGAAGATTTTATTCTCCGTGGATTATCCTATAATGAAGATGAATATTTCTCAGCAACTGGGAAAGAGCTTGAACCTTTGTGGCATGCGCCCTATTATTTTGAGAACACAGATATCATTGAAGCATCAAAAAATCACAACTACACCTACATCGGTAGAGATATTGATACGCTGGACTGGGTAGCCAGGGACAGTGGCGGTTCTCTCGGCGCTATATATTTCAGCAGTAAAGAAATTATTGAACGAATTATGAAACTCAAACATCCCGGTTCGATAATTCCTGTAACAGTGGGAAAAAACGCCCACAGAGAGGATTATCTATTCAATAAGATAGATCTGCTGATAGAAGCTTTAAAAGCTTCCGGCTATGATCTGGTCACAATTTCGAAATTGATTGAGAATTCGAAATGATTTTTGTAAATTTGTACTATAATTTTGTTTAAGAGCTGAATTGTAGTATCCGATAAATAAAGTAGCCTGATTCAGGTGGAGGGGGACACTTTCCTATGAGTGTAAACAGACTTAACGCATATAGACAGACAAGTGTTAAAACAGCCAGCCAGGGAAGACTAATTGTTATGCTTTACGATGAAGCAATTAAGCAAATGGCTCTTGCCGAAGAAGAACTTGGCAGGGAAAAAGTAAAATTTGACACAGTTCACAATGCCATTTCCAAAACACAGGATGTTATCACAGAGTTGATGGCTTCGCTGGATTTTGAAAAAGGTGGTGAAATATCTAAGAATCTCTACAACCTCTACATGTTTTTCAATCGTCAACTGGTTCAGGCCAATATCGATAAAAATGTAGAGCCTCTTATTCAGGTCAGGAAATTCATGTCCGATCTGAGAGAAGCATGGGTAGCGATTGAAGGGACCGTTGTCAATCAGAATCCCCAAGCAGCTTCCGGCGTCAATATCGCAGGATAATGGACTTTACATCAGTAGAGATATATACAGAAAAACTGCTGAAACGGCTGCAAACGCTTTACGGTGATTATTGCAGTGAACTTCACATCATTGAGACGCGACTGGATGATTCATCAGTTGAAGTTCTTGAAACTTTCATCAATATTGAGCAACATAGATTCCAACAGATCAGCTCGATCGAAAAGGTCCTGAACAACCACTTTCACGGTTGTTCTGCACTTTTTCAAAAAAATGCATCAGAGGAACTCCATATTCATAGGCTGAAGGCATTGAATATGGGCAGGGAACTCAGAATTCATCTGGATTCCCGTATGAAGCAGATCAAAGCTGAACTCAGCTCTATACGGTTTCCGGGCAGAGCGAAAAACTATAGACAGGAATCAGTGCCGGTACTGATAGACATAGAAACATGAAAAAACCATTATACGTACTCGATGCTTTTGCTATAATATTCCGTTCCTATTATGCTTTTATAAATAATCCCATGCGAGGTTCTGACGATCAGAATGTTTCGGCAATTTATGGATTTTTTTCCACATTGTTCAAAATATTTTCTATCTACAATCCCGAGTATTTTGCTGTTCTTATGGATTCAAGAACTCCCACATTTCGTCATGTTATGTACAAGGAGTACAAAGCCAACAGGGACAAGGCTCCCGAGGAACTCTTTGAACAGGTTCCGGTTATCGAAGAACTCTGCGAACTGCTCAAAGTTCCTATAATCAGGGCGGATGGTTTTGAAGCCGATGACCTGATGGGGACCTACGCCCGGTTGGCGGAAGAAGAAGACCGTGAGATTTATATCATTTCGGGAGATAAAGATATTATTCAGCTAGTAAACGATCTCGTGCATGTCCTCAAACCTGAAAAGGGTGGAACCTATACCGACATGGGAAAAGAGGAAGTTCTGAACAGCTGGGGTATCCGCGCCGACCAGATCATTGACTATCTCTCTTTGGTGGGAGATTCGGCAGATAATATTCCCGGCGTTCGGGGAATTGGAGCCAAAGGTGCCGTCAAACTACTCAATCAGTTCGATACTCTTGAAGGATTATATGAGAATGTCGAATCAATAACGGCTAAAGCACAGAAGAAGAATCTGATAGAGGGCAAAGAAGATGCATTTTTCAGCAGAGAACTTGTAATCATCCGGAAGGACTGCCCCTGCGAAGAAGATATTGAAAAGCTGACTCTCAGTACAATCGATTACGGTGCTTCTGTTCCCCTGTTCAGCAAATTGGGTCTCAAGCGTATGGCATCTGATGCCGCCGCTAAATCGGGAGCTGAAATGCCTGTGGTTGAAGAGAAAAACCCCGCTCGCGCCGGAACTTATTGCGGTGTCGTCAGTGAGGAGCATCTGGATAAATGGGTTGAAGATGTGCGTAAAGCGGGAATGTTTGCCTTTGATTGCGAAACTGATAGCCTGGATTCCGTGTCGGCAAATCCCGTGGGGTTTTCCATATCGATTAAATCGGAAGAAGCTTGTTACATTCCCGTAAAAGCCGAAGGTGTTGTCTGCATAGATGAAGATATTCTAAGGGATAAGCTCAGACTTATTCTGGAAGATAAAAATATTAAAATCATCGGGCAGAATTTCAAATACGATATAAAGGTTCTCAAGCAGTGGGGAATCTATCCCCGGGGGCTGTATTTCGATACTATGATTGCCGCCTGGATGATAGACAGTTCGACTCCCTCCAATATGGATTATCTCGCAGAACACTATCTGAACTACAAAACCGTGCATTTCAAGGATATTGTAGAGAAAGGTAAAACTTTCGACACAGTGCCCATACAGACGGCTGCACACTATGCTGCAGAAGATGCGGATATAACTTTCCGCCTCTATGAAATACTCAGTGCGAAGTTGAAAGAGCTGAATATGGAGAAAATCTTTTCTGAAGTGGATATCCCTTTAATAGATATTCTTTCGGAGATGGAGCTGGCGGGAATTCATATCGATGATGGAGAGCTGGCCGAATACAGCATTGAATTGACTGAAAAACTCGACATTCTGGAAAAAGAGATCTACTATCTCTGCGGAAAAGAATTCAATATCAAATCGACAAAGCAGCTTCAGGAAGTTCTTTTTAACGATAGGAAGCTCACACCGATTAAAAAGACGAAAACAGGCTACTCCACGGATACAAAAGTTCTCCAGGAACTTGCCAAAGAGGATCCCGTACCGGCAAAAATACTCAATCACCGCACACTGGCGAAACTTAAATCGACCTATGTGGATGCTCTGCCCAGGTTTATCAATGAAGATACAGGTAAGATTCACACTCATTTTATACAGACGGGAACCGAAACGGGAAGAATGTCCAGTAAAGATCCCAATCTCCAGAATATTCCTGTGCGCGATGAAAATGGAAGACGGATCAGAGCGGCATTCAAAGCTTCTCCCGGTCACGTTTTTGTCTCTGCCGACTATTCTCAGATTGAGCTTGTTGTTCTCGCTCATCTCTCGGGAGATCAAGAGCTCACTGACGCCTTTAATTCCGGTGAAGATGTTCATGGTCGTACGGCGGCCCTTGTTTTCAGTGTTGATCCTTCAGAGGTTACGAAAGAGCAGAGAAGCATTGCCAAGGTGATCAACTTCGGCGTTATGTACGGAATGTCCGCATTTCGACTTTCCAATGAACTACATATTCCCCGGAGCGATGCGTCGGCTTTTATCAAGGCATATTTTGAAAAATACAGCGGTATCAAAGACTTTATCGATTCGACCATTACAAAGGCCGAGGAGAGCGGACTTTCGGAAACACTTTTCGGCAGAATCAGACACATTCATTTGATCAATAGCCGTAATAAAATGGAGAAGAAAGGGGCCGAGAGAATTGCCGTCAATTCCCGTATTCAAGGAACAGCCGCGGATATCGTTAAAATCGGAATGATCAGACTTTTTGAAGAGATACAGAATAGAGGTCTCAAATCGAAAATTCTTCTGCAGGTTCACGATGAGTGTATCCTAGAAGTTCCCGAATCGGAAGTGGACGATATTAAAATAATCGTTCGGGAAGCTCTCGAAGGAGCGGCGCAGTTATCTGTTCCTCTTCGCGTTTCTATTGAAACAGCCGCAAGCTGGGGCGATATCCACTAAGAGGGGTGGTCTGTATGATTCTTGGAATAGCTGGAAAAGCCTGCAGTGGAAAAAATGCCGTTGCCTCTCTTTTAGAAGAGAGGGGCTTTTTCTCCATTGATGTGGATAAGCTCGGTCATAAAGCTCTTGATCTGAAAAAAGATGAAATATCCCGGTATTTCGGGCGGCACATTTTGAACGACAGGGGAGAGATCGACAGAAAAATACTTGGTCCACTTGTATTTAAAAACAGATTAAAACTTAAAAAGCTGGAATCCCTTATCCATCCCGTTGTATTCTCTATGGTAGAGAAGATTATTCGTGCATCTGTAGCAGAAAATGAAAATATTATTATAAACGCGGCTATACTGGGTACATCGCGCCTGGATACATTGTGCGACAGAGTTCTCTGGGTAGAATCTCCGCTTTTTCTGAGGTTTAAGCGGGCAATAAGCCGTGACGGAAATAGTATATCTGCTATAATTTCAAGAATTCGATCTCAAAGAGATCTAACTGTTCAACATTTTTCAGCAGATGTCGATATTTATATGGTAGGGAATAAAGGGAGTTTCACCGATCTGGAAAATCAGATCGATTTGTTTCTCACCCATCCCGAGAATTATAAGAGGGTATGATTTTGGAAGAAAGAGATCAGTATATGGGTAAACAGGAAAAACCCGAGCAGTCGAGACTACTTTGGATTTTACTTTCTGCGCTGTCAGTTATTGCAATTGTGGTGGCAGCAGGGATATTTTTCTTCTTTCCATCAGCTGATGGTGAGACTGGTCAGCCTCAATTGAGTTCTTTGAATACTGAGCCGCGCAGAGACATTGACCATGTTGAAATTATTAATGCCGACGGTTATCCCGAAATGGTTGAACCCGAAACCACTGATAGTGAGTTCGCTGTAGATGGTGATGAAGTATTAGAAGCTCCCATGACAGAAGATGTCACAGCTGAACCGGAGATTGTAACTGAAGATTCTAACGTTGTTGAAGTTACGACCCCAAAGATTGAAGCAGTAGAAGAGAAAATCGAGATCCCCGTTCCACCTGTGGTGAAAAAGCAGGAAACCATGAAAGTCAGTGTCACTGTTTATTGGATTCAAGTTGGTTCTTATCATGATTTGACAAAGGCGGAAGAGGTGAGAAGTTATCTGCTCACTAAGGATATTTCCAGTGAAATACAGACAAAAGCCGTCGATGGAAAAACATATTATCGAATTCGAATCGGTGCATTTCAGTCAAAAGGTGAAGCAGACCGATTTCTCGATCCCATTAAAAGTATGAAAAACTTCGATGAGAGTTATGTGGTACAGACCACGATGATTAAAGAAGTCCCTGTGAATTAATAATTAAAATAATTAATCGGACCCGCAGTTATGAACTGCGGGTCTTTTTTTTATATAAAAAAGCATTGACTAGTGTATTTACAAATATTTCATATAGAATTATACAAAACAAGGAGAAAAAAATTGCAAACATATTTATTAACAGGTTTATTGATTCTTGTATTAAGAGCTGGGCAGGATGTCCTGTTTCTCGCAAAAATAGATGCCTTTAATCGGTCAAATAGACTATATTCCAGAATTATTAATTTCATTGAAGCCATGTATGGGATTACAGTAATCAGCATTATTCTGGGGCTGATGAGTACCAATATGCTTTACCTTCTTGTATATGGACTTGGTTCCGTTCTGGGCGGGACTATTAGCGGTATGGTCAAGAAGAAACTCGACGACAAACTTGAAGGACAGAGAAAGTTTTTTGCCCGGATTACACTGGAAGAGAATATAGATGAAGAAGATCTTGTCAAAGAATTAAAGACGAATAATTTTGAATTTATGGTTCAAAAACAGGAATATATTTCCGGCAATTTCAAAACTGTTATTCAGGGAACCTTGCAAAACAGGCAGCGAATGAATCAGTTAAAAGACATCCTGAGAGGCAGACCGGGGAAACATCTCGTTATTCTCAGAGCTGAAGATATTTATATGATCCG
>JADGDJ010000186.1 GCA_016744925.1 Spirochaetaceae bacterium | reverse complement strand
GATATATACCAATATGGGTAACGTTGCAGTAATAAATTTAATGAATAAAAATAATTATTTGGATTTTGATTTTTTTAAGGATCAATCTGTTCTTGAAAGAGTCTTTCAATTCTCTGAAAGTCTACCAGAAGTAGAAAAAATAGTTCTGATGCTTTCAAAAGATGAACAGATCGATTTTCAGTGTACAAAAAAGATTAAAAGCGAATGGACAGAAGAGTCTCTGTTCGACCTTTTTTCTGAATTATCAGAATCATGTGAGAATATTTTTTATTTCTGGGGAGATTATCCCCTTCTCGATTCAGAACTGGCACAAAAAATGTTTGGAAATCACATTAAATATTATGCCGGTTATACTTTTGCCGATGGTTATCCTCTCGGGTTTTCACCGGAAATTCTTCGTACATCCGATATAGCCGCTCTCCATCAACTCTCCAGGGGCTGTGATAAAAAAATTACTAGAAATTCAATTTTCAATATACTTCAGAAAGACATCAATGCCTTTGATATTGAAACAGAGATTTCTCCGGTTGACCTCAGAATGTACAGAATCTGTCTCAGCTGTGATAATAAGAGGAATAGTGAGCAATTAAAAAAACTCATCGATGCTGGAATTTGCGATACAGAGAGTCTTTTGGAAAAAATTGAGGACAACAGACATCTCCTCAGGACAAAACCTGCTTATTATCAGATACAGATAACTGACAGTTGTCCTCATTTTTGCACTTACTGCCCCTTTTCTAAAGAGGCTGTGAATGCTGAGGATTCCCAGTCCATGCCGGTTGAGAAATATGGTACGCTTCTCGATAATATCGTACAATTCAGCGATGATGCACATATTGCACTTTCTGCCTGGGGAGAACCATCTCACCACAATAATTTTCTGCAGATAGCCGAGGAGACTCTTAAAAGAAAATCTCTCACTCTACTCATCGAAACTTCAGGTCTTGGGTGGAATCTTGAAATTCTCAAAAATATTAAAAAATTATCAGAGAAATACAACAATCCCGTACAATGGATTGTCTCCCTCGATGCTCTCGATAAAGACTTGTACTATAAACTCCGCGGAGAAGGTTATGAAGAAGCTTATGAAACAGCCCATTTACTTCTCGATCTCTATGGGGATAACTGCTGGGTTCAATCAGTCAGGCAGCAGGATAATGAAGTAAATCTGGAAGATTTTTTCCGCTATTGGAAAACAAAAACTGAAAATATCATCATTCAGAAATACGATTGGTTCTGTGGGGAGTATGAACAGAAGAAAATAACAGATCTGTCTCCCTTAAACAGAGACCCCTGCTGGCATATTAAAAGAGATCTTTTTATCAAGTTGAACGGCGATGTACCACTCTGCAGAGAGGATTTGAATTGCTCTATGAAACTTGGTAATATATGGAAAGAAAATTTAGAGGAAATCTGGTCTCGCGGAGAACGGGTTTACCTCGATCATATAAAAGGGGAATATCCTCTTTTGTGCAGAGAGTGTGATGAGTACTATACATTTAACTTCTAAGCCTATTAGAACCGATTATACAGTTATCGGCGGCGTAAAAATCGATCGGGAAAAAAAAGAGAAAAGAGGTCTGTCCATCGTGCTTCTCAACAGAGGCGGTCGACCTTTCAGAAGAGATCTTTTTGATGAATTGACGGGACTGGGAGCCGTAGAGGTCATTTCTGTCGAACCTTCTACGGTCTCTTATGATCTGGAACTCCTAACGAGAAAACACAGTGAACTCAGATTTATTCTTCTGCATGACAATGTGTCCAGTGGAGAGAGAGTCAATATCGGAATCAAGGAAGCCGTCGGACGTTATGTCTTTGTCCTGTGGAATGATATGCACTTAAAAGCGACTTCCATTTCTTCGAGAGTATTAGAGAAAATTTCCGAAAGAGAAAATCTCTGTACTGTACCGCTGCTTCAGAATAATAAAAATGAAACGGTTCCTTCCTGTTTTGCCCCAGCATTCAATAAAGGGGGAGGAATCGAGGTCATTCCCCTCAATGCTGTAAGAAAGGATATGGCAGCTATATATCCTTTTGACTATTGTGGTATTTACGACAGTGAAAAATATTTGCTATCCGGAGGATTTGATCCGGAAATAACAAATCCTTTCTGGCAGAAAATGGATTTTGGTTTTAGAAGTCATATGTGGGGTGAAAAAATACTAGCCAATACATCGATAAAAATAACATATCAGAATGATATTCCCTATGAAGACACCACAGTTGATGAGAATTACAAACTCTTTTTTTTGAAAAACTTATCGATCCGTTATACAGGAGATGCTGGATACTTACCTCCGGCGCGTTTTCTTTCCTATTGGATCAGAACAGGCAGTTCTTTTATCAGTTCAATTTCAGAATACGGTCGAATCAGTAAATGGGTAAAACTCAATAGGTATCGTTTTAAAAGTGATGCCAGAAGCATAACTGAATTCTGGGATGGTGAAGATTGGTAACTGCAGTCTGTCTGCAGGTCAGGCTGGATTCCCAAAGGCTACCCGAAAAAGCTCTCATTAAACTTGAAGATCTCACTATTATTGAACACGCTATGCGGGCGATTGGGAAAGTTGATGCGGATCTTTTTCTATTGCTCACAACTGATGAGTGTCTCTCCCGTCTTGAACCACTTGCCGGAAAATGGGGTTTTAAGATCTTCTCCGGTCCCAAAGAGAATGTCTTAAAGAGATTTACCGATGCGGCTGATTTTTTTGGCATCACAACAGCTATTCGGGCCACAGGTGATAATCCCCTCGTTTCGGCACAGATGGCTAATGAAGTGCTGAAAGAACACAGGGCTTTACAGGTGGATTATACAAATTGGACTGGTGCCCCTTTGGGTACAGGCATTGAGATCGTTGAGACAAAAGCATTGAAACGGGCTTTATCAGAGACGGAAGTCTCTTACGATCGGGAACATGTTACGCCCTGGATTTACAATAATCCCGATAAATTCAAGCTCAATATACACATCGTACCGGCAAACTATTACTATGATTCTAAAGTTTCTGTTGATACGGAAGACGATCTTATCAAAATGAAAAGAGTTTTCCGGGCTCTCTACAAGAGTGAATCTATTGAAGTTAAAGAATTGATTGCATACTTAAAAAAAGACATTTTACTCATCCCATCGACTGCTGAAGGAAATGGCAGCGGCCATGTAAAACGGATGTTATCACTTATGAAGTCTATGGATGGTCGTTCGGATCTTTTTATTGATGACAAAGATAGAAAAAGAATTATCCCGCTTCTTTGTGATTTTGAAGAGCATCAATTTATAAATACTCTTGAAGATCTATCCCAATATTCTAAAATTATTGTCGATAGGCGATCTCTCGAGGAAAATCTCTATGAGAAATATTTGAAAGGAAAAAATATCATCGCAATTGATGAAGGGGGAGACCTCAGAGAAAAGATTCCCTATCTCATTGATATTCTTCCTCTGCCCTCTCAGTATTCTACACCTAATGTGCGATCAGTTTCTTTTCTTGACTTACCAGAATACGATGAAGTCGAGGAAAACGGAAAAATACTTGTTACATTCGGAGGAGAAGATCCCTCGGGTTTGACAGAAATATTCTGCCGGACAATATTGAGCGAAGGGTGTGAACTCATTTCCCAATTTGATATAGTTCTCGGAGCGCTCTATAAAGGGGAAAAACCAGATTCTCGATTTAATATAATTGATAGTCCGGGATCTCTGCATCATATTTTACAGCATTATTCCGGTGTTATAACATCCTTTGGAATTACAGCTTATGAAGCAAGTGCTTTAAAAAAGCCAGTTCTTCTGATCAATCCGTCAGATTATCACCAGAAACTGGGCGAAATAAGCCAATTTTTCTCCGCAGGGGTGAAATTGGCAAAGATAAGCAAACTTTGGGATTTTTTAAATAATCTCCCGTCCATTCAAATTGTAGAATGGGATAAAAAGCACAATAATCTGGGAATATTTATTGATAATCTGAATTCAGTTGATCCTAAATGTCCTCTTTGCTCATCTGTAGATTTTTCTGTAGTCGAGCGATTTGAAAGCCGCAGCTATTGCCGCTGTGATTTATGCGGCATACTTTTTATGCTGAATTACAGCTCTGATAAAATAGTGTACGATAAAGAGTATTTTTTTGATCAGTATGAAAATCAATATGGAAAGACCTATTTAGATGATTTTGAGCATCTCTCCCAATTAGCGCAGACGCGTCTGGATATCATCGTGAAAAAAATCGGGAAGGAGAAGTCCATTCTCGATGTAGGCTGTGCTTATGGTCCTTTTCTCAAAAAAGCAGATGAGAATCAAATGATTCCTTTTGGTACAGATATTTCTTCTGATGCTGCGGGATATGTGTCTGAGCATCTTGGATATCCTGTTCTCCCCGCAAAATTCGATCAGTTCACTATACCTGAGGAATGGAATATTGAGAAATTTGAAGCTTTGACCATGTGGTACGTCATTGAACATTTTTCCGATTTATCGACTATTCTCAAAAAAGTAAATATACTTCTGAAAATTGGTGGTATTTTTGCCTTCTCTACACCGAGCGGCAGTGGTATATCGGCAAAAAAGAATATATCAGATTTTTTATTACACAGTCCCGAAGACCACTATACAATATGGGAACCGGATAAAAGTGAACAAATATTGAAACTTTTCGGATTCCAAATATATAAAAAGAGAGTTACCGGGCATCACCCGGAGAGATTTCCTTCTTTTTTATCAAAAAATAAAACAGGCCGTAAATTACTGAATATTTACAGCTATATGGCAGGACTTGGAGATACCTTTGAAATCTATGCCTGTAAAGTGAGTGAATTATGACAATATTGATCCTCGGTGCCGGTGTTATGCAGGTTCCGGCAATTCGAATAGCCAAAGAGCAGGGCTGGAAAGTAATTTGCGCAGACGGCAACAAAAATGCCCCTGCCGTCAATGATGTGGATATATTTCTCCCGATTGATCTGAAAGATCTAGCGGGGCTGGCAGAAGCTGCCCGGGAAATAAAGGAAAGTGAAGGACTCGATGGTGTTTTTACCGCCGGTACTGATTTTTCAGCATCAGTTGCCTGGGTCGCAGAGAAGCTGGGACTCCCGGGTATCTCTTATAAAACAGCTTTGAATGCTACTGATAAGGTCAGAATGAGAAGTTTTTTTAAAGAGAATGGTGTTTCTTCACCGAATTTTGTCGAAATTTCTGAAGATATGGATTTTGAAAGAGAAGTTTCATCTCTGAAATATCCTCTCGTGGTGAAACCTGTAGACAGTATGGGAGCACGAGGTGTTCGAAAAATCGCTGATTCCACAGAGTTGAATTCTGCTGTTATCGATGCTATAAGGTTCTCTAGAACTGATAGAGGCATCGTTGAAGAGTTTATCAGCGGAGAAGAGTATTCAGTTGATGCCCTTGTCTATAAAGGAGAAGTGACCATACACGGTCTGGCAATCAGACACATTTATTTCCCACCCTGCTTTATAGAAATGGGGCACACGATGCCTGCCTTGCTCAGTATTGAGAAGCAGAAAGAGATTGAAGACGAATTCAAAAAAGGGGTAAAAGCTCTGGGGATAGACAATGGCGCTGCCAAAGGAGACATCATTTATTCTGAGAAAGGGCCTGTTATTGGTGAAATAGCCGCCAGGTTATCCGGTGGATATATGTCGGGCTGGACTTTTCCTCAGGCCAGCCTCGTCGAGTCCACGAAAGGAGCTATGGAGATAGCTCTTGGTTTGAAACCGCAGGAATATGATGGTACCTATAAAAAAGTTACAGCTGAAAAGGCATTTTTATCTATACCTGGAAGAGTAAAATCCATCGGAAATATAGAAGAAGCCTATAAAACTGATTTTGTAAATGATCTTTTTTTGAGAATTGAGGAAGGGGATTCTGTTGATTTTCCTGTGAATAATGTAGAAAAATGCGGAAATGTAATCAGTGCTCATATTGATAGAAAGGAAGCAGAATCATCTGCTGCGAAGGCTTGTTCCAAGGTTCTCATTAGACTTGATGAAGCTGATAATAGAACTGGTAATTTTCTCTTTAAGAGCCGTGAGTGGCCTTCTGATGCCTTTCAATTAACGAATTCATATAATATCTCTCACTACGAAGATCTTCTCCATTCTTTCGATTTTAATTTTGAAGATCGGTATTTTCCCAATTTTAAACCGGTTAAATTTCCAGATATTACCTTTGAAACGGCTCGGGACTGGCATGGAAGATCGCTTTCAGATGTCTATAATGAAATTTTAAGTCTCACTGGACTGGTGGAATCGAACGATATAGTAGATAGAAGTGCTCAGGCATTCTTCTGGAGATCAATCATTAAGGGAAGTATTCAGGGTGGACTCTGGTTTTTTGACAGATTTTGTACGAAACCGTAAACTCATTTTTATCTCACTGTTTCTAACACTTACTTTTTCCCTTTCAGCACAATCTCTATCGGCGGAGGAGTTGCTCGAGAGAACAAATGCGTCTTTGAAATGGGAACCCTATAGTAAGATAGGATTATTGGAAAAAGGGGATAAATCGATCAGTTTTGCTTTAAATGATTCGTGGATGATCTGCAATTATGAAGATAAAATTTCAACTGGTTCTGTGCTTAAAGAGAGAGGAGTTCTTGTATTTTCAGAAGAAGCCGCCGCGAGTATTCTTAAGTTCTTCGGTGAAGACATAGTTGAGGAGAATGCCTTCAATGTCGGTGTTATTCTCATAGATCCCGGACATGGAGGCAGAGACCCCGGCACGGCGTCCACGATCAACGTAAATGGTGTCCCCATATATGTTAAGGAAAAAAATATAAACCTCGATGTCTCTTTGAGGCTGGCCGAAATGTTAAAGGAAAAGTATCCTTATAAGAAGATAATGCTTACAAGAAATGACGATTCATTTCCCTCATTAGAAGATCGTGTTGTCATGGCGAATAATATTGAAGTCGGTCCAAAAGAAGGGATCATCTTTATTGCTATCCATGTCAATGCGGCTTTGAATCCATTCGCTGAAGGTTATGAAGTCTGGCATCTACCGGAAAATTACCGAAGGCAGGTGATCCGTGATAGTGATTTTGAAGGAGAGGACTCAGTTTTGCCCATAGTCAATTCCATATTGGAAGAGCAGTATGCTATGGAAAGTGTCAGGCTTGCCCAGAACATACTCGACAATATGGAAATCGAACTACCGGAGCATGTTCCCAATAGGGGACTTCGTGAGGAATCGTGGTATGTCGTACGCAATGCTAAAATGGCCGCTGTGCTCGTAGAACTTGGCTATATTACAAATAAGGAAGAAGCATTGAGGATGATGCAGACAAACTACTTGAAGAAGCTTACGAATGGGCTCTATAATGGAATTAACGATTTTATTGATTATTTTGAAGAAAAAGGATTTAGCAGATAGAATGGATAAAATTTTCAGTAAGAAAAGTTTCTGGTTTACAGGAGCCGCTCTCATAGTTGTATTTTCTATATCATTACTAGTTTTTTTATTCAACGGAAATAAATACGAGAGAAGAGTTCTCTTTTTTCCCAATGATATGAGCAGAGTTATAAAAGGGGAAACCCGATATCTCCCGGAATACGACAGTTTAGAAAAAAATATCACACTTGTTGTGAAGGAGCTTCTGCTTGGTCCCGAGTATATTCTTTATGGCAAAGCAGCTCCTGCAAAAACCAAACTCAATAAGTTAATTTTAAATGGTGCAGAACTCTATTTGGATTTTTCAGTTGATATAGCTCTAATCGATTCTGAAAGCCTTCTACACTTTGATGATATAATTAAATTAATAAAAAAAACTGTAATGTTTAATTTTAAGCATATTCGTACCGTTAATATTACAGTAGATGGTCAGATTCCCGACACATCATATTATGAAGGGCGACCGGATAAATAAATATGTTAAATTAATTATACAAAAAGTTGACATATCAATTTCCTTTTGTATAATTTTTTTATAAGAGACCAATAGTATTATACTTAGACAAAAGTATGAAGGAGCACTTAATGAAACGGTTCTTCGCATTAGTGGGAATTGCATTCTTTTTTGTTTCATCAGTATTTGCTGAAGAATCTGTTCTTATCGACTTCGCCGAACTGGTGGACGATTATCAGGGACAGAACAAAGCGACACTGATGGATTTCAGTTCAGTTGCAGGTACACGTTACACGGATGAAGAAAAAGCAGCTATGATGACTTCACTCTTTATTCCAAACTGGGAGGTACGACTTAGTTCATCATCCAGGACTGTCCTTAATGATAGTAAATCCTATGTAATGGCAGTAACGACCGGTGATGAAGCTGCAAAGTATGCTGGTGAACAGATTATGGGTGTACGAGTACACTTTCCTCTGGGAACTTTCAATTCCAATGCAACAGTCAAGCCGCCTTTCGAAATACCTGCTTACGCAACTAGCAGTGTAGAAGAGGAAGGGAAAAGAGGTGACCAGTTTAATGGTTACGGAGTTGTTAAAAATGTCGGTGTTATTAAGACATTAAAAGTGAATGTTCTTGGGAGAAATTTTCCAATGGGACTTTCTATTCTGTTAAGAGATGACAAAGAAGAAGTACAGACAGTATTTATGAGTTATCTTGATTTTGACGGATGGAGAGAGCTTCAGTGGGCTAACCCTAATTACATTACACAGGTTAGAAATAGAGAACTTAACACTTATCCTCTCTATCCTAGAAACACTCCCGCAGTAACTCTTGATGGGATGCTTTTCACAAGAGATGCATCACAGGAAGGTGGAGACTTTATATCTTACATTAAAGATATCAAAGTTGTTTACGACCTTGCAGTTAGGGCAGACATTGACAAAGATGTCGATGACGAAGCTGTATGGGGTATTCTTTCAAATAGAGAAGAATCCAGAAGAAATGCCGAGTTGAAAAGACTTGGTAATCTACAGGTTCTCAGATATCTTGAAGGTAAAAAAATGGATACAAGCGCAGCATCATCATCTACAACAACAGACGATGAAGCAGCTGAAGTTACTACTCCCTAGTAATTTAATCCTGATAAAAAAAAGACTTCTTCACGGAAGTCTTTTTTTTATTTCTATTGGTATTTATTACCTGTTCAGTACAGTATCCATAGTAAAGTTCATTTGGTATTTGTGGAAAGCGGGATTGTCCGGCTGAGAACTATCCTGAGTTTTTTATCCTGCCGTGAGGATCATGATC
>JADGDJ010000394.1 GCA_016744925.1 Spirochaetaceae bacterium | reverse complement strand
ACTGAGCTGTATAAAAAAGCTGAGGAAATGAGAGTGGAAGAGGAGAAGAGGGTGCTCTATGTGGCTGTCACCAGGGCAGAAGAGCGTTTTATTCTCCTTTCTAATTATTCCGGTACGAATAGTAGTTTTATCAATACTTTGCTGGAACTGAAAAAGAAGCCCCAATTCAGTAATAAAGAGATACTGAAATTTGAGGATTTTGAAACATTATTTAAGGGAATGAAACAATATATTCCTGTCACTGTTGATAAGCATTTGTATGATTTTAAAAAAGATATTTTTGATCCTTTGCGGGGCAGTAAAGAAGGTTCTGTAGCTGTTACGGAATTGATTAAAGAGCCGGAGCTTTTTCAGAATGTTAAGGGGCGTAAAAACGGGCTTGAGTTCGGATCTTTTACTCATCTGGTTATGGAGAATCTTTGTACTCTTTTGTTTCTGGAGAAGAGGAAGGATCTGGATTGTGATGGGTTGGTTGACCGGTTAAATGATAAGTCTGATATAAAGCTTTCTGCTGGTCAGATTGGTGAGATTAAGGAGATGGTTGTACGGTTTCTGGAATCGGAATTGGCTGATGAGATTATTGGGTGCCGGTCTCTGCAGACTGAGTTTCCTTTCCAGGGTGATGAGTATCACGGGATTATCGATTTGATTATGGAAACTGATGATGGTGTTAGGATTATTGATTTTAAGTCTGATTTGCCTGGGGAAAATGGGGATTTGATTAAGGCGCATTATGGGAATCAGATTGAGTTTTATACTAGGGCTGTGGAGATGAGTGCAGGGAAGAAGGTTGTGGGAGAGTGTGTTTATTTGTTTGGGTAGGAGGGATTCTAAAATATGGGTATAAAAATTAGCTTGTATTACTGATAATTTCATACTTTAAATTAATAATTGATTTGTTACTAAGGGAGAGAATATATATGGACATAATTAAAAGTTTTTTTGAGGAAACTCTCAATTGAGGGGAAATGCAGAATAATAGAAGGTCTGGTTGATTATATTTTACAACTAACCTCAGCTTCAAATACTAAAGGCAATTCAGGATTCCTGTTTTATCAGGATTTGAATGGTAGATCACATAAAGATGGAGGGAGTGGTTTCTTCGGAGAGCAAATGTATGAATATCGAGATGTGTTGATCGTTATTATTCTTGAATGCAAAGATCTTTTTATTGATGCTTTTGCGCTCATTTCGGATGTTCTTCAAAAGGTATTGCTCAAACAACTACATTCTTTCGGTCAAAATCGCGGACGATCCATCAGAGATCGGAATCAACAAATCAATGAAACTGGATTCAGTCTTCGAAGTGGTTATATTAATGTCGAAAGTTCATCTCATCTTGTTTTGGGACAGTATGTTTGGTAACGCTTTGCCCTATTTCGCTAAAGAGTTATTTCCTATTTTGTCCATGTTTCCACCATTCAAACAGGAAATAATTGATTGCAGTGAGGATTTTTTTATACAAGAGATAAATAATCATTTGCATTACCGTAATAACAAACCGTTTATTTTGATTTTAGATTATGAAAATTCTTCAGATAAGGGTTTAGATCCAGAGATTGAGAAACGCGAAGGAAAGAGTATTGATGATCCAAAATCGTGGTCAACTTCCACCTCTTTGGGAAAGTGCTCCTATCGCTATAATCCTAAAGGCAATATGGTTTCTGTAGAAATAACATTATATATGCAGGCTATTAAGATAATTGCTAAAGAACTCGAATTAGATCCATATTATTTGATGATGGTTGTATATGTTCATGAGCTTTCTCATTATATCTATTTTACAGGTCAATTCAGCTTCTGGCTTCCTTTTGATCCTATCAAAGATGAGAAATTTGATTTTGGTTTATTCGGTTCAGATGATTTTCACGAAGCTATTGCTCAGTATTCTACTTATTTAACGATTAAAGAAGATCCGGAATTGCTCAGGACATTTAAAGTCTTGAATGATAATCAATCTGATACCTACAAATTGTGGAGTAAGATGCTACAGTTTGATGGCTTTGAAGTCGGGAAGAGATTGATGCTGGCGAATAATAATGACATAAAGAAGACATTTGGTGAATATTTTGTTTAATTTCGTACGATATGAATTCAGAAAATCAATTTCATATTGTCACTCTGTCCGCACCCCACGATTCGTCCACTCGTAGGATTTATTTTCAACTCATTTAGTTTATTCTCATATTGAATTGGTGTCATTCCTTTTAATCTTTTCTGC
>JADGDJ010000185.1 GCA_016744925.1 Spirochaetaceae bacterium | reverse complement strand
GGTCTCAATGCCTTCCAGAGAGATTTTTGAAAAACAGGAAAAAGCCTATAGAGATTCTGTACTGCCAATAAGTTGTGTTAAAAGGGTTTCTATTGAAGCGGCAACAACTTACGGATGGGGGAAATATGTCGGATTGGAGGGGTTGGCTATCGGATTGGATCACTTTGGTGAATCGGCTCCGGCGTCAGTGCTTCAGAAAAAATTTGGTTTTGTTCCCGAAGCAGTTGTTGAAAAAATCAATAAACATTTTTCATAGAGTCATCGGACAATTAATTAAAGCCGTCTTTTACAGACGGCTTTTTTGTGTCCGGTTAATTGATTTCCCGATTGAAAAAGCATATTATATTAGTTAATATGACAAAAAAGATCCTCATTGTAGAAGACAGCGAATTTTATGGTAAATTACTGAAGCGCAGCATAAGCAGTAAACTCGGATTTCAAGTAATCTGGTGCAAATCATTTAAGGAAACAGAGCAGGCGATGGTGGATACTGACAATATTCTGCTTGCGATTCTCGATTATCACCTTCCCGATGCCATGGAAGGGGAGATCATTGAACTCTGCCGCAACCGGCATATCCCCTCTATTGTTATGACAGCTACTTTTTCTCCTGATATTCAGGAAGTCATATGGTCAAAAAAAGTGATCGATTATGTTATAAAAGAGGGCGCCCATTCCATATCGTACATCATCGAACAGATTGACAGATTCAACAAGAATCAGCATATCGGTATTCTTGTGGTCGACGATTCATCGGTGAGCAGAACCCATCTCCGTCAGCTATTGAAAATTCATCAGTTCAAAGTCTATGAGGCGGTGGACGGGAACGAAGCATTGAAAGTTCTCGACGCTAACCTGGATATAAAACTGGCATTGGTGGATTATCAGATGCCCGTTTGTGACGGATTTGAATTTACCAAGCGGGCCCGGGAGAAATATCCACTGGAGAGGCTCGCTATAATCGGAATCTCTGCAATCGGCAGCCATTCCATGATGATAAAATTTATTAAATACGGCGCAAACGACTTTATCACAAAACCTTTTGTCAGCGAACTGCTCTATTGCCGGGTCAATCAGAATATAAAGGTGATTGAGTATTTCGAAACACTCAGAGAAGTCGCTCTCCTCGATCCTCTGACTGAAATTCACAATCGTCGCTATCTCTATGAATCGGGGGAATTGCTGTTCAACAATGCTGTCAGAAATGGAAATTATATCTCCGTGGCCATGATCGATATTGATGATTTTAAACTAGTCAATGATACCTATGGTCATGAAGCGGGAGATATTGTTATCAAGTCTATCGCTCAGGTTTTGAAGAGGAGTATCCGAAAATCCGATATTGTCGTCAGATACGGCGGGGAGGAGTTCTGCATATTGGGCAATAATATGGACCCCAAAGAGATTCTTTCTCTCTTCGACAATCTCAGAAAGAAAATTGAGGAATATGAGTTTACCTACGACGGAAGGAAATTCACAGTTACGGCTAGCTTTGGTCTCTGTATAGAGAAAAAAAATACTCTGACAGATATGATCAATAACGCGGACAACAATCTCTACAGGGCTAAAGAACTGGGGAAGAACAGAGTCCATCTATAAAAATAACCGATAATCGGGAGAATACATGACATATACTGACATTGAGAATCTCTCCAATGATGAAATAGCTCTTCAGCTGAGCGAAATGAAAAGGGCAAGCTGCAGAATTCCCTATTCGAATCGGGAAACAGATGTTTTCCTTTCGAGAATGCTGCGGATAACTCTGGAGGAGATCAATCAGGTACACCTTCATGCCCATCTGGAATATGTTCTGAATGAACTGACTGCCAATGCGAGCAAAGCCAATTCAAAGCGTCTGTATTTTCAGAATCTGGGGCTCGATATAAGCAATGCGGCTGATTATAAAAAAGGAATGACTACCTTCAAAAAGGATGTATTTTCCGATTTTTCTCCCTTTGAAGAGCAACATCGGGAGAGTAAGAGTTTTGTGGAAGTTGTTTTGGATATACAGAGTAACTCCCTCGATATTGAAGTCCTATGCCCAAGTCCTCTGCATCAGCGGGAAAAAGAGCGCATAGCTGATAGGATGGAATCGGCAAAGAAATTTGAAAATCTTACGGAAGTTCTCACATACGGTTTCGATTCGACAGAGGGTGCCGGATTCGGTCTGATCATCGTTCTGCTTATGCTGAGGAAAGTTAATCTCGACGAGCGCTCTCTTATTTATACAAACCGGGGAGATATGAGTCTCACATCTCTGAAGGTGCCTGTCAATCTTCTCTCTTCCGATCAGAGTGAAATCATTGCTCATGCCATTTCAGAGGAACTGAAACATATGCCGCAGTTTCCCGAGAACATACAGAATCTTCAGCGGGAATTGAGTAATCCTGATTGTAACTTCAACTCCATTGCAGAAACGGTAAAAGAAGATGTGACGCTGGCAGCGGAGATAATCAGAATAGCCAATTCTCCCGCTTTCAGGGGAAGTCAGAAAATTATTGATGTGAAATCAGCCATTGGGATGATCGGCATGCTGGGAGTGAAATCTGTCCTCTACAATTACGGGGTGAATAAAGTCTTTCTCAACCGTTATGACAAAAAGCTATTGAAAGAGTTGAATCAGCATTCCTTTTTTGTCGCCTTGATCGGTAGTTTTATCACCCGTTATAAAAAAATAGGAAAGATCGCTGAACAGGTGTTTGTCGCGGGACTGCTTCACGATATGGGTAAGATTATCGTTTCGTCCATAGACAGAAATCTCGAGGAGAAACTTGAGGCAATATGCAAAGACAAACATATACCCATTGCGGTACTTGATGATCTTACAGATGGTTTTAATCATTCGCTGATAGGTTCAGAAGTGGCCAGGAAATGGGATTTCCCCGAGAAATTTATCGCAGCCATCAGATATCACCATCTGCCTCTGGAAGCCGGTGAAGAACACAGGGCGGTGACATATGCGGTCTATCTGGCTAACGAACTCTATTATCACGAAAGAGGAGAGCGTGACTTTCACGATCTGAATCAAACAGTCCTCGGTTTTTTCGGTCTGGAGAATAAAGAATCCTTTCAACAATTACTCGACGAATTGAAACTGCAGGGATTCGGTCTGTAAGCTTTACAAGGTTTACAAGGTTTTTACACAGAGTTAACCAAAGAGTTAAAGCAGTGCTGTATATTCAAAACAGCTCATCTCTTCCGGTAAAACTTTATTTAGATACATTGTTCAGCAAGAGAGAGTAATTTCAAAAAAGCCGTTTTTATCAGCGGCTTTTTTTTTTGTGTATATCTGTTCATCGGAACTCCTTTATAATTATAAGTGGTGCTTTTATTCAAAAGAGATTAGAATTTTTCAAGAACCTGTAAAGGAATGATTATGGAATATCGAGATTGGGGAATTACAGGTGTCAAAGTTTCCGGGAGAGTTTGCGACACAGGAACGGGAAAAACAGCATTTAATTATTGGGAAGCATTAAAAAAATGAAATTAGCACTGATGCAGATGAACATCATCTGGGAAGATAAAGACAAAAATCTGGAGAAGGCAGAAATGCTTATTAAAAAAGCTAAGGCTTCCGAGTGCTCCATCGCCGTATTCCCCGAGATGTTTTCTACAGGTTTTTCCATGGATAGCAGCAGGATTTCCGAAGAACTTCAGGGACCGGTGATCATAGAGCTCTGCACAATGGCGGCTAAATATAGCATAACTATAATTGCCGGGATCGCAGTTGCTGTCGATCAGGAATATGAAAACCGAGCCTATATTATTAATCCTCAGGGTGAAATTGTTGATTTTTACACAAAAAATTACAGTTTTACCTATTCTGGGGAGGACAGGAAATATGCCTCTGGTGATAAACAGGTTCTATTTGAATTAGAGGGAACTCCATCGTCCCTCTTTATCTGTTATGATCTCCGCTTCCCCGAATTGTTCAGAAAAGTCGCTCGAAAGGCATCTCTTATATTTGTCATTGCCAACTGGCCCGATAGCAGAATCGATCAGTGGGATGCTCTTTTGAAGGCGAGAGCCATAGAAAATCAGTGTTTTATAATTGCAGTCAATCGCAAGGGGCGTGATGGATACGGTTTGAATTACAATGGTCACTCAGCTATTTTCAATCCTTTAGGTGAGGAAATCGATTTGTTCTGGCTCGATGGAGAGTGTCGCTGCTTTGAAATAAATGAAGCGGAAACCGCCTTTGTGAGAGAGCGATTTCCTTTCCTTAAGGATATGAATTAAAATAGGGAATTGCACTATATTGATAATATAGTACTGGACGGGGGAGAAGAATAGAATTACCTTATGTATGACAATCAGACAAAGAGGGTATTTATGAATAATGTTAAAACTGATACAACCTGGATTCAGAATAAAAAAACCAGTAAAGATGTCAAAACGAGTAAGAAATTATTTCCGCTCGATATCGCTCATGAAGCCAGAGAATTTCATATGCAGATTCCCGGTAATGAAATGTCACCGTTGAAGAATCTGAATAACCTGGCAAGAATGTTCGGTGTCGGTGGAATCTGGATTAAAGATGAAGCCGAGAGACTGGAATTAAATTCGTTTAAAGTGCTTGGTGGTTCATTTGCTCTCTATAAGTTTATTCAGAAAAAACTTGGTCTAGAGGGACGAAGTCTAACATATGATTTTCTAGTATCAGAAGAAGTAAAAGAAAAGCTGGGAGAGTTGACTTTTTCCTCAGCTACAGACGGGAACCATGGCCGGGGAATTGCCTGGGCGGCGGGGAAGCTCGGTCATAAATGCGTTATTTATGTACATTCTGAAACTTCTGCTGCAAGAATTAAAGCTATTCGCGATTATGGTGCCACTGTTAAAATTATTGAAGGGAATTATGATGATGCTGTAAAGCAGATTGTAATCGATTCACAGGAAAATGGATGGCATGTTATTTCTGATACTTCATGGGATGGATATGCAACAGTACCTTCGTGGATTATGCAGGGGTATACAACAATGTTTCTGGAAACGCAGGAACAATTCAGTGCACAGGGCATAATAAAACCAACTCATATTTTTGTACAGGCCGGAGTCGGCGCTCTCGCAGCTTCTGTCATTGGTTTTTACCATAGTCTTTTTGGTGATGAAGCCCCTATCTGTGTTGTCGTTGAGCCGGAGAAAGCGGCTTGTCTCTATGAATCAATGAAGTACAATGACGGAAAACCACATAATGTGTCGGGATCTTTAAATACAATCATGGCTGGTCTGGCATGTGGAGAACCAAGTCCCATAGCATGGAGTATTTTAAAAGATACAACTGATGCCTTTGTTGTCTGCCCCGATTATGTGGCTGCTAAGGGGATGAGGATTTATGCTACACCCTTAAAGGATGATCCATTTATTGTCTCAGGTGAATCCGGTGCAGTCACTTTGGGTGCTTTGGTGGGGATTTTATCTCAGGAAGGACTTCAGGAATTAAAAACGGTCTTAAAGCTCGATAAGAAATCACAGGTATTACTTATCAATACTGAGGGCAATACGGATCCGGTACAATTCAAACAGATTATATGGGAAGGATCAAATCCTGTTCCAAGAGAATTCTGGACATCAGATAGAGATTAAATAGGAAAATCGGAGGAAGGAGATGAGAATTTTTTTCCTCACTCCTTTCTCCCTATTACAATATATCGTCGGGATTGTAAGTCGCTGCTTCGGGGAATTTCTTCTTCCAGACTTCAACATCTTTTTGAAAAACATCGATCTGCTCAGAAGCGGCACCGACAAGTTCTTCTCCTCTCGATAAAATTGCTTCCATTTCTCTCATATTCAGCCCCAGCCGCTTGTCCGACGCCAGTCGTTCCAGTAGGTCATTGGTACTGATTTTTCCATTTCTCAGGTCATGAACTGTTGCTACTGCATGTTCCTTAATCGCCTCATGGGCTGTTTCCCGACCGGCACCTTTTTTTACAGCTTCCATCATAATTGTAGTCGTCGATAGGAATGGAAAATAATAGGTATTCTCCCTGTCTATTACAGCGGGAAATGTGGTCAACTGATTCAGTATGGTCAGGAATGTCTCAAAGAGTCCGTCAATTGCATAGAAGCTATCGGGAAGGGCTACTCTTCGGACTACAGAACAGGAGACATCACCCTCGTTCCACTGGTCGCCCGCCAGAGCGGCAAGCATATTCATATATCCGTTGAGAATAACATGAAAGCCATTAACCCGCTCACAGGAGCGACTGTTCATTTTGTGGGGCATTGCCGATGATCCCACCTGACCTTTGGCAAATCCCTCACTGGCTGTTTCATTTCCAGCCATAATTCTCAGTGTCTTTGCAAAACTCGAAGGTCCGCTGCTCAGTTGATAGAGTGCGCCGACTACCTGGAAATCCAGGCTTCTGGGATATACCTGGCCTAAAGCATTGATGCTTCGGCTTATGCCGAGATGACTGATTATTTTTTCTTCAAGAAGATTTACTTTTTCTGTATCTCCATCAAAAAGAGTCAATTGATCGAGCTGTGTCCCCACGGCCCCTTTAAGTCCCCTAACGGGATAATTTTCTATAACTCTGTCGAGATTTTCAAGAGCAAAAAGCAATTCCTGCCCGAACATGGCAATTCTCTTTCCCAGGGTTGTGGGTTGAGCCGCAACATTGTGAGTTCTCGCTGTGATGATCTGGTTTCGATAGAAATCGGCTTTTTCTGCTATTTTACTCAATGCTGTAACTGTTTTAGACCTAATGAGCTGAAGGCTTTTATACACCTGAAGCTGTTCGACATTTTCAGTGAGGTCGCGGCTTGTCATCCCTTTATGGATTTGTTCGTGACCAGCCAGATCGCAGAATTCTTCAATTCTCGATTTAACATCGTGCCTGGTGAGTTTCTCTCTGTCTTTGATTGATTGAAGATTAACCAGATTCTTTACTTTTTCGTAGCTCTCTATGACACCGGCTTCGATGGGAAGACCCAGTTCTTTCTGAGCTTTTAATACAGAGATCCATAGATCCCGTTCCAACAATATTCGTCCAACCGGGGACCATATTTCTTTCATTTTTTCCGATGCGTACCGTTGAGCCAGTACGTTTTCTATCTGTTCCATGTCCATTTATACCAATTTATTTTATTTGGGGTCAACGAAATAGAAGATCCTTTGGATTTTTTTTAAGATATATAGTAGTCTGATTGTATGAGTAGCTTTGAAGTAGAGAAAAAAAAAGAAACAGTCCTGATCAGGTTTACCGATAAGCTTGCGTCAGCTGCAGTTGAAGAACTGCGGGGAACCCTTAAAAAAATGTTATCTGAAAATATTTCCAGTATAACAATGGATTTTAAGTCCATAGATCTGATTGATTCCATGGGGATAGGGCTCCTCGTGTCAACTCACAATACATTGTCATCAAGGGATTCGGAATTGATAATTACCAATTTATCACCTGACCTACTCGAACTGTTTACCGTTATGAGGCTCAATGAGTTTTTCACCATTAAAGGTGAATAACTAGCGAAATGATACCTCTATTTTTTCCTGGTCATCGACTTTAACACCAATTTTTTCCAGTTGATCCCGAACTTCCTCAAGATCCGGATTCTCTCCCGATGTCATATGTTTAAATAATTGGTCATTTTCGACAACTTTTTCAAAATTCATATCGATTATGGATATTTCCGATCCTTCAGAATAGAGAGCGTTGGTATTGCTTATGTTTCCATTTACTGTAATCTTAAGCCAGAAGTGCATTGTTTTGTAGATCTGTTTCAGTTGATCAACCATGCCTTCATCTTCCATCTCGAGTGAATCAGAATCGGAGTCAAAGTCTCCTTCATCCATATCCATTTCATCCTCTTCCTGTGGTGAGATAATGGTCAACTTTGCCGTGCCGCCTTTTTTAAATTCAAAACTAATCCAATCTGAACTATCAATCTCTTCTCCGGGAGTTGTCATGGGCATGGGCGATGTTTGAACTTTGCTGATATCTGTAAACTTAAAATAGGCTTTATAACCTGCATAAGCAGATGTCCCACTGACAGGTTCCACTTTGGAAAATGTAACCCCATCTCCCATTTGTGATGCCAGCGCAGTTAAGGCATCTCTATCAATCATATTGGGATCGGTGATTCCCTGTTCTCCCAGATTCATAAAAGCAATGTACTCTTTCTGTACATTAAATGTCTGGATTATTTCACCGCTACCATCTTTATTGACAACAATATCAATTCCGCTGGATAAACAGGAACTTAGGAGAATTACAGCCGTAATCAGCGGCAGAAGATACAATACTTTTTTCATTATTTGTCCTTTAATTTAAATATGGGTTTTCTTTGACTATTCAATTATAGATATTTTTTAGAGAATTGCTCGAATTAATACATTTTTAAATCGCTTTAACTTTTCCTATATCCCTATAATCATTGTTATTATTAGAAATAATATGAGTGTGATGACCGTGTAGAGAACAAGGAGCCCATTGTAGAACTCACTTTCTTTTTTGTAATCGGGACCGAGAAAAACGGGAATAATAAAGGGGGGAGGTAGTAAGAAAAAAATTATAAAGGCGTAAGTCATTATGGGGCTTATCTCCATAACGAATTTTGCTGTAAAAAGATATAGGATAGAGCCGAAAGCTGCTACGGCAATCAGGCGGAGTGATATGAGATGAGCTGCTGATTTCCATGAGATATGCTTAAACTGCAAATTTGCTCCGACAGTGAGAAGAATCAATGGAGTCACCAGAGCCGATAACATGGTCAAAGTGTTCTTCATGCCCACAATTATCGAATAACTGTTGATCCCTTCATGAATTCCGGTGAGATTGAGTAGCATAGCTGATAGAATGGCAATGATTATGGGTGATTTCGCGAACGATTTTAATATCCCAATGGGATCGATCTTTCCGTTATTTTCCGCTTCCAGCAGAGGGGCATAAAAAAACCAGATAAAAAGCTCATGTCCCAAACCGATCAGAAGTATGTTGAACAGTTTCTCCGTTCCGAAAATACTTGTAAAAAGGGCCACTCCCACCATTCCGAATTCAAACCCTGTAAAGAAAAAGGGGGAAAGGGGATAATTACAGATTTTTGTTTTTTGGAGGATTATCCCGGTACCATAGAGGATAAGGCAGAAAATGAATGTTCCCGCAAAGAGCCACAGGGCACTTTTTTCTATTTCCATCGTTAAAAAAGAGAGAAAGAGTATTGAGGGAAGTGCGACAT
>JADGDJ010000184.1 GCA_016744925.1 Spirochaetaceae bacterium | reverse complement strand
GCATTACTACCGTGCAGAAATGAATATATCAGACTCATTTTCTAATGTCAATAAGGTCTGATTTTTTTCTCTAAAAATGAATCAATGGCAGATTTTTTTATCAATTATTGATTAAAACATGTTTAAAAAATAGTTGTCACAATTTTGTCTGATCATAAGATAATCACTTTTATTGACAAACTGGAAAAGAACCCTTTACAATGTCCCATGCCCTTAAAAAAAGTTAAACAGAAAACTGTAGTGGATCAGGTCATGGACCAGATCAAAGAACTCATAGCATCAGGTGAATACAAACCGGGTGATAAAATTCCGACAGAAATGGAACTGGCCAAAGATTTCGGTCTCGGCCGCTCTTCTATCAGAGAAGCCATTAAAATATTCAACTATCTCGGCGTACTCGAATCCCGGGCAGCCATTGGTACTATTGTGCGGGAGAGATCTCAAATATCTACAGAAGCACTGACATGGTCTCTTTTATTGGGTGAAGATGAATTCGAAGAGATGATTGATCTCCGCGGAGCCATCGAACTGCGATGCATGTGCAAGTTAGCCGCTGAAATTGAAAAAGGAACTGATGATGCCAAAGAGCTGATCAACAGTCTTGAAGATATTGTGGAAAAGATGAAGAATGCTTCGGCGAGAAAGGATTATGTAAAAATCAGTGATCTCGATCTGAACTTTCATCTGCTGATTATCGATTCAACAGGAAATGAACTTTTTACTTCTCTATATGAAACTTTGAAAGCTTTTTTGATAGAGGAAGTGGAAACTACCAACCGGAATTATCAGGATACCGACGACATATGGAAAGAGCATAGAATGTTACTGGATGCTCTTAAAACCGGTGACAAAGTGGTAATCCTCAATGAATATGACAATCACCTGAAAAATATTCTTCTCCACCTCAACAAAAAATAATCCCATTTCTCTTGTAAACCATAACAGAAAACTAACTACGATATTGCTGTGTAAGTAAATACTGATAAAAAAACCGACTCTAGAGTCGGTTTTTTATAATCTTGATTTTTTTACAGATTTTTATCAATACTGTCTGACCGATAGAGAATATGTATCTTCGACATTTCCTTCACCTTCATACTGAGTGACTCGAATGTAGTAGACACCTTCTTCGAGGTTTTGGGAAATCAGGGCATTATTGTCAATACCACCATCATCATCTTCATAGATGAACTCTCCATATCGATCGTAAAGGTTGAGGTATGTATCAATTTCTCCGGTTGTTTTTATAATAAATTCTCCCGATTCACCGACAACAAATCGAACCCAATCCTCGTCGGTAGTGGGCATGAATGTTCGTTCCTGAGGCTCGCCATCAATCTCGATTGAGCTGGCTTCCTCCATAAAATTGTCATTCTCATAGTCATCTTTTACAATATCGATGACATAAGCTTTAACAGTATAGGACCCCATGTTATCACTATCATAAGGATATACAACCGCATACCATGTTCCCTCTTCCTGCGAAGGAATCAGGACCTGAGGATTACTATCATCACCAGAGTCATCATTAGTCATTATTTCACTGTCGTAACTATCGAGCAGAGTCATAGTGAGATCCAGATTGCTATAAGTCTGCACAACCAGTGCTTTATCATCGGGAAGAGGACTGTCGAGAGTTATCTTGAAATAGTCATAATCATCTCCATAATCTATGGTCCTGATTAACCCATCACCTTCTACTTCGAGAATAGAGGCATTCTCTAATGTATTATCAGGTTCACCCGGTCCCGCTTCTTTCATTTCCAATGAGAGAGAAAGCCCATAATCTCCAGTATCATCGGAAGTATATCCCCGCACTTTGATATACCAACGACCGGTTTCTTCCAAAACATAGTTGATCATCGCATTACTGTCATCGCCATCATCATTTTCCACCACGGGAGAAGAGGTATTGCCCGGGCTGTATAATTCCATATAGGTATCCATTCCGCCCTGGGTTCTTGCAGAGAAGATAGCCATGGTATTCCCGCTTCCGATTTGTTCAACATCTATGTAGAACCAATCTTCATCACCATTGTCTCCAATTTTCAAATCACCAAGTTCCTGACCTGGATCGGGATTCATTTCAACTGCAGTTTCCATGCTGTTATTGGGTTCGTAAATATCTCCACCATTGTTCATCGCAATCCGGGATTGAGCCAGTAGAGAATCAGTTCCTTCGAAGGGGATGAGGAACTCCCAACCCTTCTTCTGAATCCCATCAGAATTATTCAAATAGAGAGTCAGAAAAAAACTTGTTCCCGTTTGGTAAAGAGAGCCCGATAGTAACCACTGGGCATCGGAAATTCTAAATGTCCCCGGTGAATACCCCTTGATGATATGTCCCTTAAACCGGCTGTTATTCAATAAGCGATTTGCCAGAAGATCTGAAAAGAGATCTCCCATAATGACAGGTTTATTTTCAAATGTGATTGATCCCGATAGGATATAGTCCTCTCCGATCAGTAAACTCACATCCTGTGCGACCTGATCTGAAGCACTTTTAAGATTTTCCATCAGTTCATCAGAGAAAAGGAAATTCACTGTTAAAGCGAAAGTCAGTAATATAAAGATTCGTTTCATATTTAATTCAATACTCCTTCTAGCATAGTATAGTCTCTATTTTTTATATTTCTTGAGAAATTAGAGCTTCTGTAGTCAATTTGGGAACCACATGGATGTTTCCGTCTTTTTTGTAATAAGAAACGTCTCCACCGGAGACATCTTCGGTAATCACAACCTGATCGGATTTTCCCACGGCGATTACGGTAACAATTTTTTTATCTTTACCCAGAGAGATTATATGGGCCAGTTTTTCCAGATTGGTACTGAGAAGAGTCACGCAGTTATACCCTTTCGATGTGGCGGATAGTGTCAGGTTCGCTGTTGCCAACCCGATGTTGTAATACAGGAATGTATCGGGAAGATTGATATTCCGCTCCACAATCATTACAACAAATGCTCCCGGTTTATTTTTTATATCAACTTTGTGAGTTGAGGGAAGATTCGTAATATTGAAAATATCCGAGCAGATCTGCTCATTGTTAATGAGAATATACCGGATATCCTGCCTGTTTATGGTTGATGCGGAAAAACGGCAGTCTTCAATCAGTTCCTTTAACAGTGAAAATGATACATCAGATCCGTTGTATATTCGTTTTGATCTATTTTTCTTTACTAATTCTGAAAACATATTAGACTCCTGATCACATTATAGAGAGTAGAAGCATAATATAAAACAAAAAAAGGCGGTCGCAACCGCCTAAATTAAAAGCGATTATCTCTCTTTTATAGTGATATCACCTGATGATGTATTGATTTTAACCAGGCCGATTCCATCTCCAACCAAACCATGAATATTATCTTTATTATAATCTCCATCAAGTGTTAGAGGAAAATTTATATCAAATGAACCTGATGACGTTTCGCTTTCAATTTTAAATCCTGAATCTGATCCAAAAAACATATGTACATCTCCCGAAGATGTATCGGCTATAATTTCATCTCCCTCTTCTCCAAATGAGACATACAATGTTCCCGATGAACTGGAAAAGTTCAAGTTCCCAGAATAGTCATCTATGTTGACCTGACCACTTGTTGTGTCAATTGTACTATTAGAAGAGAAGAACTGTCCTATAAGAACATCTCCTGAAGATGTATCGACGATAGATTTAATTGATTGGCTTTCATCAATTGAAACCTTACCTGAAGAACTGGAAACTCCCAAATATTTTACATCGAGATTGATCAAATCATGAGATCCTGAGCTACTGTCTGTACTTACTCCTTCTCCGGAAAATCCATCTACAGCGATCTTGCCCGATGACGTATTGATCACAAGTTCTGATGCTACACTTCCAAAGACAGTGACATCTCCCGATGATGTGGATAGTTGCAATTCCTTTAATCTATTCCTAGGTATGGATAATTTCAAAATAACTGTGGAGTTACCAATAGAGTATCCAGTTTTAAAAGTTGTTTTAATCTGCAATTTGCCCATTGTCTTATTAAACACGAGATATGGTTCTTTAAATTCCGGTTTACTCGATACTAGACCGCTGTATACAAATGATACTTTATCTCCATCTGTAACAACAACATCAATATCGGAAAACTGAAGGTCGGCATCAATTGATGTGATGTCTTCAATTTCATATGTTTTATTAACATTTACAGATATTGAGTTTTCAGGAGTTAAGGTATAAGGACCTTTTTCCCCTCTTATGTATGCCGGAATATTGAATAACCAAACGACAAGCCCCAATAACATAATGGATATAGCGGCTGTAATAATTAATATTTTTACTAGTTTTTTCAATTTGATATCTTTCAATTTCATCTAACGACTCCTTTTTATTATTTTCAAATTTGATTGCAGGTATTGAACTGTTCCCCTATAGAATAATTTTGTCAGCTTCACCATTCCTATAGTTGCTAAAGACCCCAGTGAAAATAGAACTATTCCCGCCAAAAATACGGTAAGACTGATTCCAACCCCCTCGGGAGACATTACGTAAGGGATAAAAATCGATATTATCGGTTTAAAAATAATAAACAGGCTTGAAGCTAATCCTGATAACATAACTGATACAGCTGTTGCCCATAAGCCGATCATGACTCCTGCCAATCCCAGAAATGGACCCAATATAAATACAATATTAAAAAATCCTAAGCTGAATGATGCCATAACCACTTTGAAAACATTACCGGCAGCACTTTCTCTATTAGCCTGATCCATGAGTAATTCCATTCTGCTGTTTTTTCCGATATGAGCTGGATCTCCCAGAGATTCGCATATCTCTTCATCACTTTTTCCCGATTCTTTACCCAGTCGAAAATGTTCTCTATAGTCAAATAAAATCTCATTTTTATCTTCGTCATCGAGACCTTTAAGATTTTTCTTTAATATGGTGATAAATTGTTTTTCAATCATTTTGATTCTCCTTATTTAAAAGAATTTTTACCTGTTCGGTAAACTCAATCCATTCTTCTTTGATTGTTTTAGTTCTCAATATCCCTTCTTCTGTTATCTTGTAATACTTTCTCGGTGGTCCACCTGGTGATTCTTTCAGGTAAGTTTCAAAAAATCCCTCTTTAGATAATCTTCTAAGAAGCGGATAGATTGATCCTTCCGAAATATTTATGTTTTCAGAAATATCCTGTACAAGTTCATATCCGTAATAATCCCTTGAATTAATGAGCGATAATACACAGATCTCCAGAACGCCTTTCTTAAATTGAATATTCATATATCCTCCATTTAACCAAAGAACAATAGCAATCATTAACAGCTACTGTGCAGTGAATAATACTATCTATAACATAGTATCTTTTAAAGAATAGTCAAGAGATTTCCTAGTTTATTTTTATCATATTCAATATAATTCAGCGAAATGATAGAAAAAGAACTTTACGAAAGCATGAAAGCCCATGTCTCCGATTCGAGAATGGACAAAATATTGTCTGTTTCAGAAGAGAGAACCAGATATTTGTCAGTGGTCCTCAGCAACGTCTTTTACACTCAGAATATTAGCGCCGTTGTCCGAAGCTGTGACTGCTTCGGTATTCAGGACCTCTATGTCATAGGCAACAGCCCCTCTACACACGTGAACAAACATGTGGCTCAAGGAGCCTACAACTGGGTTGATATCCACCGCAATACATTCAAACCGGAAGAGGAAACACTGACCGAACTGAAAGAACAGGGATACAGAATTGTAGTGACACTTCCCCAACCGGGAGCCTCCTCCCTCCACAATTTCGATATAGGCAAAGGGAAAATTGCCCTGGTAATGGGAAATGAAAGAGAAGGAGTCAGCACGACTGTAAAGGAGATGGCCGATGATTTCCTCTACATTCCCATGGCGGGATTTTCTCAATCCCTCAATATCTCTGTATCAACAGCTGTTATCCTCTCTGAACTGACAGGCAGGATACGCTCATCGGAACTCGACTGGAAGCTGAGTGAGGAAGAGAAAAAAGCTCTTCAGTACAATTGGATGAAAAACTCCATAAAAAGAGGAGACCGGATTCAGAGTGAATATCTGGTACGGATACACCCCAATGATCAGGGTGATGATTTTTTGGTCAGTAAATAAAGAGCTATGAGAATGTCCATTTTAACGACCTCTTCTGCAGCATCATTCACCTGATGAGAAGATTCCTGAAAAAACCACCACCACAGTGCTGTTTTTCTATCCATAAGATAGAGTTTTCTGAAATAATTTTTCTCTCCAGGAACCATTTCAACAAGAAATGCCGTTCTAAGAGAGACGCATCGGCAAAAAGAGTGTTTATATTGTGATTACTACTGAACAGGATATTAGTCAATCGTTCAGTAAAATTACAGGGAGAGTATCTCTCTAAACAGATCTTTATAAGAGTCCTCTTCCCAGGGTCTGACCCCTATAGCTCTTCCGAGAATATTCCCATCTCTTCCGATTATATAAGTCGTGGGAATTGATCTGGCATCATAGGCTCCCCCCACTTCGCCAGACTGATCGAGTACTACGGGAAATGTGATTCCCAGTTCATCAACAAAGCTCTGAACTGTCTTATTGTCTTCTGCAAGGTCTACTGCCAGTATAACAAATCCCTCATTTTTTAATTCATTATAAACCTTTTCCATAGAGGGCATCTCGCTTCTGCATGGACCGCACCAGGTGGCCCAGAAATTCAAAAAAACGACCTGTCCGCGATAATCGCTGAGTTTTACATCGACACCACTCAAATTGGGCAGTTGAAAATCAACCGCAGGAAGAATTCCATTAGTAGGGGTTTCAAATCCGACCTGATTCAATTTAACGTATAATTCATCGTAAGGTGAAGATTGCACCGGGGTTTCTAATGGTTCAACATTTGCAACGGGAGTCTCATTTTGAACCTCTAGTTCCGGTTCATTTGAGAACATCCCTTTTGAATAGAGTGGGAGCAATGCGCTCATTAGGATAAATATAGCAATTATTTTTATTTTCATAGTTCAACTCCTGAGTAATTTAAAAGTAATGACAGATCCACTACCGGTCAATATAAAGTTTTTCTTATATATCAAATATTTAAAATACTATAGACGGATATTGACATTTCATCAATCCCCATTAAAATACTAGGGATTCCAAACAGGGGTATAACAGTGAAATTTTCAACAAAAGTACGGTACGGAATGAGAGCTCTCGTGGAGATTGCAGCGGAAGATCAAAGTGTACCCATGAATATCTCACAAATTGCCGAATCTCAGGATATATCCCGAAAATACCTTGAATCTCTTCTGATAAAAATGAAAAAACAAGGGATTTTGAAAAGTCTCAGAGGCCAGAAGGGCGGCTATATGCTCAATCGCTCACCTATTGATATTAATGTTCACGATATTGTAGAAGCACTCGATGGGCCTTTGTGTTTAGTTAATTGCCAAATGAAAGGAGAGAAATGCAGTAGAGAGCAACAGTGCACTACTGTAAATCTCTGGAAGCATCTCTCAGAAAAATTGATCGAAGAGATGCAGAAGATCTCACTTGAAGATCTTATAAAAACAGATATGAAAGCAGGAGCGAATTTTGAATAAAAAAGATATAACAGTAGCCGTGGGAATGAGTGGAGGAGTCGACTCTTCTGTCGCAGCAGCCTTATTGAAAAAAGAGGGATACAAAGTCATCGGTATCACAATGGAAATATGGGATGGAGCCATTGAAGTTCAAGAGTCAAAAAAGCATGCCTGTTACGGTCCTGGTGAATCGGAAGATATTGAAGAAGCGACGAAAGTATGCCGCCAACTGGACATCCCCTACCATGTTTTCGATCTGAAAAAAGAATACAAAGAACATGTTCTTGAATATTTCAGAGAGGAATACCTCGCCGGTAGAACCCCTAATCCCTGTGTAGTCTGTAATCACAGACTTAAATTTGGATTCCTCATAGATAAGGCAAGAGAGGCTGGTCTCAAATTTGAATATTTTGCCACTGGTCACTATGCTCAAATATCAGAGCAAGAGGGACGATATGTCCTCAAAAAGGCAGTGGATCAGTCTAAAGATCAAACCTATTTTCTCAAAAACCTGACTAGTGACCAACTTTCAACAGTTTTATTTCCCCTGGGGGGATTAAAAAAACCCGAGGTGAGAATAATTGCTGAAGAAGCCGGTCTTTCTGTTGCAAACAGAATTGACAGCCAGGACTTTATAGCAGGAGGAGATTACTCTCCTCTTTTCAAGGAGAATGAAATTACCACCGGAGATATCGTCAACGACAAAGGGGAAGTCCTCGGTCAGCACAAGGGGATCATCCACTACACGGTTGGTCAGAGAAAGGGCTTGGGATTATCACATCCGACTCCCCTCTACGTTCTTAGGGTCGATGCGGAAAAGAACCGCGTGATTGTAACAGATAAGGAAAGCCTTTTCTTTAAAGGACTAATTGCCTCGGATGTACATCTCAATTTTACCGGAATCCTGGATGAGCCTAAAAGAGTCAAAGCCAGAATCCGACAGAGGCACAATGAAGCCGATGCACTGATATCAAGAGATGGTGAAAAAAGAATTAAAGTCCTCTTTGAAAACCCCCAGTTATCTGTAACACCCGGTCAATCTGTCGTTTTTTATGATGAAGATATTGTTCTCGGTGGAGGAATTATTGAGAGTTCCCTATAAAAATGGATTCTCCTTTTAAAATATAGTGATATAATACGGGTCAGTTGAAAAAGAAAGAGCCTCTTGGTCCCCTCGGGGGTTCTATGTTCATAATTGTTGCGGCAGTGCCGCGTAAAGGAGATAGCCTTCATACCCGAAGCAAGCTTCGCGATATTACGGCTCGCGAATGAAAAGTTCTATTCTGTTTGTATTACTGTTCATAAGTGCCTCTTCCCTATTAATGTCCCGGGAGATAACTGTCGCTTTCAACAGGAACTATTATCCTTTTGAGTTTATAAATGATGAAGGGATACCCGATGGTTTTGCTGTAGATCTCATCTTTGCTTTGGCCAGAGAATCGGCTCTCTCGGTAAAATTAGTCGAGGGGAATTGGAAATTCAGGGAAGATGAGATTTTTCAAGGGGATATCGATTTCTCTCCCGGTTATCTTCTAAAAAGTGAAAACTCATCAATAATCAATTCAAAACCACTGTTCACTGTCCCCTTCTCCCTTTTTTATAGAGGAAATAGCTCTATCTCCGACTCCAAACGACTTGGAAATAGTACTATTG
>JADGDJ010000183.1 GCA_016744925.1 Spirochaetaceae bacterium | reverse complement strand
GGGTGTAAGAGTATGCCCGCCCTTTTGCCGGCGGACCAGAGAATTACCTGGCTTCCGGCCGACTCTAAAGTCTTTTTAAATGTAAATATTGAAGGTAACAGGACACTCTTTAATGAGACCATTACCAAAATGGGGATCGACAACAAAGATCTTCAGTCCATAATTGATAAGAGTCAGACCGTATGTCTCGGTCTGGAGAATCCTCTGGATCTTGCCGATCCCGGGGTTCACCTTATCTCGGAAGGGAAATACAACAGCGGAATGCTCAAACTCGGACTTCGCGTGACCAAAGAATGGGCCATGACTGACCGGGAAACCGGAACGATAACCAATGTTGAAGCGGGGTTTCAGATACTCCCGGAGAAGGGCTCGATCTTATTCTCCGAGGGGAAAATCGATGAGATTCTCACCAATCAGGTCGATCCTATCCACGTGTATCTTCCTCGGGATGTGCGAAAGCATTTTGTCGAATCGGACATCATTCTCTATTATCCCCAGCCGTCTAAAGAGGTTCTGACAACATTGTCTCCCACACTGGAGAAGCTCGATGTCGATCTCTTTTATATCTCCATGAATAAGATTCAACCGGTATTAGAGGGTGTGGATCCTGAATACGAAATAATGGGTCTGGTTCGAATGAAGGATCTGGGAAAAGCCAAACCTTTCTCCACAGCTTTGAAGTGGGTTATTATCGGTGTGGTCATGTCCTCGGACAATCCTGATACCAAACAGTTTCTTCGGGAAATCGAAGTGGATTCCAACTTGAGCAATGTGGAGATGTCCGGTTTGAGTCTGAGTATAGAACAGGCCAGTGACCTCATTGCCAATGTTATTAAATTAGACATTTATCAATAAGTTTGATACAAATTATTTATCCGCATTGAGATTCTCAATGCGGATTTTTTTTGTCCTTTTTGAATCGGCAAGATCAAATTCTTTGTTTAAAAATATATATTATAAAATAAAGAGATATTGATTAAAGCTAAAATAGACAATAAAATAAACCTTTAAAAATAAATGTTATCCCCTCTATTATTAAAAGGAAAAATTGTGAACAGGAAATTATTACTCTCCCTCTGTCTATTGTTTATAAATGTGTATTTATCAGCTGATATTATCAATTCGGTTGCAATCGTTCGACCGGAATCGGGAGAAAAGGCTGGTGAAGCCTTTAGTTCTGTCGCCATCTGGCTTGAAAATTCAAGAAACGAGTCATTGGCGGAAACATTTCGATTTAAAAGTGAAAACTCAGGTTTTGGAAGTGGTTTTCTTGTAGAAGGTGAAGGAAACCTTTTGTATATGGTGACAAACTTTCATGTTGTATCTCAATCTGATAGGGCATCGATAGAATTTCAGGATCATGACGGGAATTCTACAGTCCTGGAAGCTTGTCCAGTCCTTCTGGCAGATGAAAATCGGGATCTTGCCATTTTACTGATAGACCGTGACGCAACCGATCTTGAGCTCAAGGGGCTTTCTATAAGTGCTGATATGCAGGTGGAAGGAACAGATGTCTGGACTGCGGGTTTTCCCGGTTTCGGCGAGGATCCTCTCTGGCAGCTGGCTAAAGGATCTGTAACAAACCGAAAAGCCAGAACTTCAGAACTCAGTGTGAACGGTTTGGAATATGTCATTCAGCATTCGGCAATTATTGACTCTGGAAGCAGTGGCGGACCTCTGTTGCTAGAAAATCCCGATAAAAAAGGTGATTATTCCGTAATCGGAGTGAATACCTGGAGTGCCCGCGGAAGGGATAATACATATTTTTCCATTCCCGCAAAAAATCTGGTTGAATTAATAAATGAAGCGGGACACTCGTTGAATACTAATAGTGACACTGAGACTCTTAAAGAGGCCCTGGCAGATTCAACTCTCCGTTTTGTCAGTGATTTTTCTTCTGATGAGGATGATTATCAGAGTCATAGAATTTATTTTTCCCATGAGTTGATTCTGGAAAAAGGTTGGGGAAGTTACCAGGCTTTAAGAAAAACTCTTGGTGACACAGAAAAGGAAGACTGGGATCACTATTTCTTTTACATCAGTCCCTATAATGCTATGAAGGAAAGTGTTTATGGGGATGTGAGACGTTCTTTTCTCGATGAGAATGAGAAACGAAACATTCATCTAGTTGAATTGGGGGATATCGTCCCCCATGCATCGGGATTCTCGGCACCGGTAACTTTTTCTGTAAATGGCAGTGAAATTAAAAGTACCTGGATTCTGGAACAGGGAATGTGGAGAATCTCAGAACTGGATGTTGAAATCAGTAAAGCTGAAAACTCTAAAAAAGAAGATACTCAAAATGATGGTCTATTGAGAAATATACGCGGAGAGTCCTCTATAGCGATCACTCCCGGTTTAAACCTTAGTTACTTTGACAATCTATTTTACGAAAAGGACAACCCTGTTCTTTCAGGAGGAGTCAACCTTGATCTGGAATTCTATTCACAGAAAGTCTTCGGTTGGATATTCGGGGTTGGTCTCAATCAGACCGGGAATCTGATGTTTGATATGAATGGAGGAATAGTCTTACTTTTTCCATTGTCTTTGTCAGAAGGAAATGTATATCTGACGCCTCGTCTTTCGGCAACTGTTGGAGTTGCTCTGGATGTAAAGAGTATTGCCGACTTTCCAACTATTTTATTGCCTTTATGCATTTCCGCTGGGGTCGAAATGTCTGCAGGAAAGTTAAAGGAGAATCTATTCTGGGGTATTGAATTTACCTATACAAAGTATGCTTTTCTAATGTCTGATTTGTCGGATGATTCACTTAAGGGATTAAGACCGTCAATTTATGCACGATGGTTTTTTTAATAAAAGGAGAAAATAATGAAATTGAAAAAAAAAATTACCTTTCTAATGATTGTTGCAGCAGTATTTGTATTGCAGAGTTGTGCAACTTTAGGGTTGGCAACAAAACCGAATAGTCCAGAGAGTTCTCTTATCTATGGGCATATCGATCCTGCAAAGAAAGGCAGTGCCGCACTAACAATGATGTTTGCCGATTGGGAAGCTAAAAAAGCCTATGTCGATGCATCAATAGATGATTCCGAATTGAGCATGTCTGAAAAGATGGAAATAGTAAGTAGAATGAATGATATGCCGCGTGCTGTAGTTGATTGGAATACGGGTGTGTTTGCAATAGAGGTGAATGAACCGGGAAATTATTTCCTTAGCGAGATTGCGGTTACGGCTGCTTCCACATACTATGAGTTTGATCTTCCTGATTCTCCCTCTAATTGTATTTCAATTGGATCCGGAGATGTTGCTTACTATGGAGCTGTTTTTATGAATATATTGGACGATGGAAGCGCACTTCTTGAACCATCGGTGAATATGACTAAAGAGGAAGTCTTGGATCAGGTTGCTATACTTCTCGAAGGCAAAGGCTGGGATGCCTGGATTGAAAGAGAGAGAGCTGAATTATAATTCTTTTTTCGTTTAATCGAAAACCGTCCTTTTTCAGGGCGGTTTTTTTTTGCTCACTTGAGATTTTATTTGTTTATGTGTATCTTTCAGTAGTATCAGAATGATAAAAGGAGAGAGTATGATAGGTGTTGTCGATTACAAAGCCGGAAATCTGAAAAGTGTGGATTCAGCGCTCTCTCATCTCGGTGCGGAATTTCTCATTTCCGATAAACCTGAAGAGCTTCTCAGGTGTGATAAAATGATCTTTCCCGGAGTCGGAGAAGCCAAATCAGCCATGGAAGTGTTGAAATCCAGCGGTTTAGGTCAGGCCGTCAGAGAATTTGCCCTCTCGGGAAAACCCCTTTTGGGGATATGTCTGGGGGCTCAGATCGTTTTTGACAGCTCTGAAGAACGCCAAACTGAGTGTCTGGGAATCATTCCGGGAAAAGTAAAGCGCTTTTCCTCTCAAATGGGATTGAAAGTGCCTCATATGGGATGGAATACCATTGAACACAATAATATAAATCTGTTTAAAGGTGTAAAACAAAACTCTTCATTCTATTTTGTTCACTCTTATTATATAGAAGCGCAATCGCAAGGTAATATTGCCGCATCCTGTGAATACGGTTTGAATTTTACAGCAGCAGCAGTGAAGGACAATATCCTTGCCTGTCAGTTTCACCCGGAGAAAAGCGGTGAGGCGGGGCTTCAGTTGCTCGACAATTTTTTAAAACTCTATTGATTGGAGGTGTAGTGTATGTTTCAGAAAAGAATAGTTGTCTGTCTCGATGTCAAAGAGGGCAGATGTACCAAAGGTATCAAATTTAAAGATAATATCGACGTGGGCGATCCCGTTGAAATGGCGGCAAAGTACTACCGAGACGGTGCGGATGAGCTCGTTTTTTACGATATAACAGCCTCTCATGAAAAGAGAGGCATCATGATCGATGTGGTCCGCAAAGTGGCGGAGCAGATTTTTATCCCTTTTTCTGTAGGGGGGGGAATCTCCACGCTCGATGACATAAAAGATGTTATCCTCGCGGGAGCAGAAAAAATCAGTGTCAATTCTTCGGCCGTGAAGAATCCTTCCATTATAGAAGAGGGCGCCTCTCTCTTCGGATCCCAGTGTATTGTCCTCGGGATGGATGCCGCGGCGGATCCTTCAATGCCTTCGGGTTATCGCGTTTTTATCAACGGTGGACGAAAAGCCATGGATCTCGATGCTCTGGCCTGGGCAAAGCAGGCCGAAAAACTGGGTGCCGGGGAAATTGTTCTCAACTCTATCGATGCGGACGGCATGAAGACCGGTTACGAATTAAATCTGACCAAAATGATCTCTGAATCTGTAGGAATTCCCCTAGTTGCTTCGGGCGGTGCCGGAGTGCCTTCTCATTTGACCGATGTCTTTAAAAAGGGCTCGGCCGATGCGGCTCTCATCGCTTCCATGGTTCACTTCGGTGATTACACTGTCGCTGATATTAAAAAGCATCTTAATCGTGAGCGAATAGCTGTTAGAATGTAAATATACCTTTTTCAAGCTAAAAGATAAGCTCCAATCATCGAACAATTAATAGTATAGATCCTAATTTTACCTCTTGCTCATCAGAAAATAAATTTGTATATTAGCATTGTTAAATATTAGAATTTATTTCTCTGGTTTACAGGAGTCTTTATATATATGCCTACATACGATTATAAATGCAGCAAATGCAGCCACATTTTTGAATACTTTCAGTCCATGAATGACGATCCTTTATCTGAATGCCCCGAATGTGGTGGCGAAGTGAGACGATTGATCGGTGGCGGTGCCGGACTTATTTTCAAGGGCAGTGGTTTTTATGTCAACGATTCGAAGAAAAGCAGTAGCAAAAGTCCTGCTAAATAAGTACTGATAAAAAAAGCTTCCCGTCGGGAAGCTTTTTTTTAATTCTCCTGCGTCGCAGGAAACCAGAATCTCTCTACTCCCTTGGTCGCTTTGTCCAGTAAATCTCCAAAATCGATAGAATTAAACATCTCATTGGTTTTTTCAAAATCAGGTTTTGTCTCCGGATGCTCCGGTGCAAACATGGCACAGCAGTCGTCAAAGGGCTGGGTCGATGTTTCAAAAGCACCCAGTCGACGGGATAAAAGAATAATCTCCTCCTTATCCATACCGACAAGAGGCCGGAATACGGGTAGTGTCACAGATCTGTTTGTGAAAGCGATTGATTCCATGGTCTGACTGGCAACCTGACCCAGGGCTTCTCCTGTAATCAGGCAGCCACCGGAACGTTCATTTGTAATCATCTGAGAAATTTTCATCATGGCGGCTCTCGCATGGAGAGTCGTATAATCAGCTTCAACCGACTGGTTGATCTTCACTTGAACATCGGTGAAGGGCACGGACAGTAAATTGATTCCGCAGCACCAGGGAGCAATAATTTTTGCCAGGTCTTTCACCTTGTCATGAGCTTCATTGGACGTGTAGGGGGGGGTATGAAAATAGACCGCATCGAGCCTCAGGCCGCGTTTTGCCATAAGGTAACCGGCAACGGGAGAATCGATTCCTCCGGAAAGTAAGAGGGTTCCTCTGCCGGCAGTTCCCACGGGAAGTCCACCGGGACCTTTGACGCCGTAACCGAATACATAGGCTTTTTCTCTCAGTTCCACATGAATGATCCAATCGGGATTTCTCACATCGACTTTTAGACCTTCGACCGCTTCAAAAACGATGCCTCCGATCTCTGCGGAATAACCATAAGAATCGAGGGGCAGACTTTTATCAATTCTTCGTGTTTCTATTTTAAAAGTATTTCCATATCCCGAAGCCACATTGAGTTTTGCCAATTCAATGGCTAATTTTCCGATGGCCTCGAGCTCTTTGTTGCAACTGTGAGTCTTGTAAAAGGCTACAATTCCGAATGTCGTAGAGAGTACTTTTGTCACCACTTCTTCCGGGACATCTTCCACTTCCAGGTAGAAACGTCCGCTTCTTATGGTAACAAGGCTGCCATAAGGCTTGAGATTTTTCTTGATATTGTCCTTCAGCTGTCGCTCAAAGATCTTTTTATTTCCCTTTTTCAGGGCGATTTCACCAATTTTAATAAGGTATAAGTCTTTCATAGGGATAATTTAACAAATATGCTGTAAAAAATGAAGAGAGAAGAACTCAGTGATTGTGATATACTTTAAGGAGAGTAGATATGGGAGAAGCTTTGTTTAAACCGGAACCGAAAGAGAAATATAGTTATGCAGATTATATGACCTGGCCAGATGAGTTCAGATGTGAAATCATCGATGGTGTTATTTATGATATGAGCCCTGCGCCTAGTTGGAATCATCAGAGCATAGCAGGAGAAATATTTGTTATATTCAGCAATTTTCTAAGAGGTAAATCATGTACTCCTTTCATTGCTCCTGTTGATGTCAGGTTCATGGCCATTTCGGACACACCAGATGAAAATGTTTATACAACAGTACAGCCAGATGTCGGTGTCATCTGTGATAAAACTAAAATAAGCACAAATTACTGTGAAGGAGCACCGGATCTTGTTGTGGAAGTTCTATCGCCTTCAACGGGTTTTAAAGATCAGACTCAAAAACTGGAATTGTATGAAAATCACGGTGTACAAGAATATTGGATTGTGAACCCGGACCGTAAAACTATTCAGGTTTTTCTGCACAATGGAAATGATTTTGATAAACCTTCTTATTACAAAGGGAATGATTCTATTATCAGCTCGGTGCTGAAGAATTTTCAGATATGTTTGTTTGATATTTTTCTGGAAGAATGACTTATTTCTCAGCCATCAGTTCAAAACCCAGATCGACAAAATGCTGCTTATCAAAGGCATTTATAACAATTTTCGCACGACCTTTTCGTCTGTCAACTTTTACAATCATTCCCTCTTTACCCTTCAAAGGACCTTCGATAATTTCAATTTTATCATTTTCATCAAAACGGGCCTGGGACAGATGAGCTGTAAAGTTTTTTCTGAAAAGTGAGTTGATGATATGCATGTCCTGCTCTGGGACCGGTTTGATGTCTTTGTTTGAAGGAAGTACCTGAAAAAATCCGTTTACAGTTTTCAATGAAGTTAAAATATCCGCAGAAATAATTTCAGTGTTGAGAAATATATATCCCGGGAAAAGAGGTTTCATCTCTTTTTTTGTCTTCCCTTTTTTTCTGATGAGAAGTTCTCTCATGGGGCAGAAAACCTCAACCCCTTCGGGCATTTTTTCCTGAATGCATTTCTGGATTTTAGTTTCAGATCCTGTTTTAATATGCAGTGCAAAATAATCCATAATTTTAATATAGACTCAAATGTTCAAATTGTGAACAAAAGAGGGACTTTTTTTAAAAAATCAGTATAAAATTCTGGTAAATAATATATATGTGCAGTACTCTAATGTTCAGTATTTGAACAATCCTTCGTCCATGTACGGAATAGTGATATCAGCAGGTTTCGGCCGCGGTATACACTTCCGGAACACAATTCTTTAACTTGCCACGGGAGAAGGTCTCTTTTTATCAAAAAACCATATGAAAAATATTGAAAATGAACTGAAAATACTCGAATTAATCTCACAGGGAAAGCAAGATATCAGCCAGCGCGATATTTCCCGCATTATAGGTATGTCCCTGGGGATGACCAATTCCATTTTGAAGAGAATCGCCGAGAAGGGTTTGATCACAATAAAAAAAGTGAATAACAGAAACATTCATTATGCTCTGACCTCTGAAGGGATGGAAGAGATCGGTCGTCGCTCATTGAGTTATTTTAAGCGAACCATAAAAAATGTGGTTGTCTATCGCCAGGCGATTAATGAGATTATTGTGAAAGCGAAAGATGATGGTTTTAGCAGGATTGTTCTTGTGGGGAAAAGCGATCTGGATTTCATAGTCGAACACGAGTGTTATAAACTCGATATAAATTTTGAAGTAACAGAAAACTCAGTAAATGATGAAAAAAATGATTCTTATTATTTCTATGCAGAATCTGTAAGCAGTGTCTCTGCGGAAATACATAAAGGATATTATATGATGAATGCTCTCGTTATGAGATAGAGGAAGGTGAGCAGAATGAAAGTATTGGTTACGGGCGCTGCCGGTTTTATAGGATATCATGTCTCTAAAATGTTATTGGAGAGAGGTGATGAAGTCATCGGGTACGATTCCATAAACGATTATTATGAAATCTCCCTAAAACATGGACGTCTTGCTGAATTGGGGATTTCACTACCTAAAGAAAGAGGTGAGAAATATCCTAATTTCAGATTTGTAAAAGGCGATCTACAGGATTATGGTAAACTGGAAGAGCTGTTTCAAACAGAAAATTTTGATGCAGTCTGCAACCTTGCGGCACAAGCAGGGGTTCGCTATAGTCTGGAAAATCCCAGAGCCTACACGGCTTCCAATATTGAAGGTTTTCTCAATATTCTGGAAGCATGCCGCAATTATCCCGTAAAGCATCTTGTCTATGCCAGCAGCTCCAGTGTGTTCGGACTCAACGAAAAAACTCCTTTTTCTGTGAAAGCCAATGTGGATCATCCTGTAAGCCTCTATGCAGCGACTAAAAAGAGTAATGAATTAATGGCTCATACGTACAGTCATCTTTACGATATACCAACAACGGGGCTTAGATTTTTTACGGTCTATGGACCCTGGGGTCGTCCCGATATGGCACCGATTCTTTTTTCCCGGGCAATAACTAAAGGAGAGAGTATCAATGTGTTCAACAATGGTAAAATGGAAAGAGATTTCACATATGTGGAAGATATTGCCAAGGGTGTTTTGGCTGTCATAGATACTCCGGCTAAGTCCAACCCCGATTGGTCG
>JADGDJ010000182.1 GCA_016744925.1 Spirochaetaceae bacterium | reverse complement strand
TGCGTATACTTCCTGCCTACACTTCGCTTAAAGAACAAAAGTCCTTCCCTCTTTTTTGAGTTTTGAACCTCTTTTATAAGCACCGGAAAAATCTTCTTTTAAATCTCTCATCGATGCTTCCGGTGGGGCATAGAGTTCCGAATTACTTAAGAGCGGCTCAATTTTTCTCTGGAGCATGGAAAATCCTACTGAGGAGGCATTGTATCCGAACTGATCAAAGAGACTGTCGTAACGACCGCCCGAGGCGGCAGCTGTGCTGAGTCCTTCAAGGTAAGCACTGAATACTATGCCCGTATAGTAGTCCTGACCGCCTATTTCCGATATATCGATACGAAAACTGTCCGACTCTTCCAGGTTATTAACCGTTTTAGCTATATCCAGTAGGTAATCCACCTCTTTTAGTGATTCACTATTGAGGTGATTTCGATTCTGGTTTACAAAGTTTTCAAATTGATCTGCAGTTCCGATAAACATAAGAAGGCATACAATAAAATCCGCTGCATCACTCTTCAGTCCAATCTCCAGAAAGAGCTGCCGGATATTTTCCCGGTCTCTTTTATCCATAAGTTCTATGAGTTGATTCATTTGTGATTCTGTAAAATCTTCGCAGAGGCTGTTGAGAAGGGAGCGTGATCCCAAGTGGATTTTTACTGAATTGAGGCTGATCTCCTTAAACATATTAAAGAGGAGCAGTATTATCTCAAGGTCTCCGTCTCTTCCAGCTTTTCCGATTAATTCACATCCGCTTTGAAAAAATTCATTGCTGGAAATATCCTCATGAGACTCATAGCGTAGAATCGTATCGGCATAAAAAACTCTTACGGGAAGGTCCTTTTCTTCCAGGGCCAGACTCATTTGTTTTGCCAGAAAGAGTGTTATATCCGAACGGAGCATAAGCAGCTCGCCTTCGCGATCAATCAATCGATATGTCTGTTCCGCTCTATTTTTATCCAAAAGATGACTGTACGTATCAAAAAAGTCAAACACAGGAGTTTCTACCGGTAGATATCCCCATAATGTAAATATTTTTTCTATATGTTTTGTTATTTTTCTGTGTCTGAAAGCCTCTTCAAGATAGAGTCCTTCTGTTCCCTGCGGTATCTGCAGGTGTCCGTTTTTTATCTCTGTCATAGTGTATCCTATCTCCCGGAGCTAATCGTCGGGGTTTTTTATTCGGTTGGGCTACATCCCCAAAGTGCCGCACAATACTTCGTACCTTAGAGCGGAGTTTCTTATTATGATACTATTTCTAGAAACATGGAATATTTTTACAGGTGATTTTAGAAAAAAACAGCAACCAGTGATATAATTGGATTGACAGCAATAGAGCTGAGACAAAAAAGGGGAGAATCACATGTATAAAGACCCGGAGCCTGAACTCATTATACAGGCCGATGATGCACTTGAAGAGTTTTCCGTTGAAACTACTGACACCGATTTGACACCCCAATTTTATGAAAGACTTATCTCCTGGCTGGATATCATCGACAGGTGATTCAGCGGTTTTCCGCGTAATTGATCAGGCCGGAAGTGATAAACTCCGCATCCTGTTCTCTCAGTTTATCATATCGAATAGCCCATGAATTTCCCGGATAGTGCAGATTTCGTATCTCGATGAGTACTTCAGCATAAGCGGGATTATCTCTCAGAACTGCGAGATTTTGTTTTTCTGTAAAACTTGATGCTCCCAGATAGGGTGTCAGGCTTTCAGCCAATTCTATGGATTCTTCTATATTTTTTTCATTTTCAGAACTGTAGAGAACCATCGTTCCCTGTCCGTGGTCTGGACTGTTGTCTGCATGGATACTCACAAAGAGAGTTTTATTTCTGTCGGCTCCGGAAAAAGCCGTTTGAGCCACTTCCACTCTTTTTCTCAGACCACGTGATCCCCCTACAGGCCAACAGCTGTCATCGCCCGCTTTGTTGAGAGATTTTGAATTGTACACTTCGTTTTTCATATTGACGAAAGTCTCGCTGGGATTGGCTGAACTTCTGATCTGATGATTTGGACTGATTATGGTCATTGTTACATCGGCTCCGTGCAGCTTGAGCAATCTGTAGGTTCTCAAAGAGATATCGTAGGCGTATTCGTCTTCCACTACATAAACCATTTCTCCATTTCCATTTTCTGAAGGAACGATGGCACCGGGATCCAAACCTCCGTGACCGGGATCCAGGACTATAGTGTATCCGGCCAGGGCATTGCTGAGTCTTCTTTCCCGGCTTATAGAGCGATCTAAAGAGCCCATTATCTCTCTTGCCTGATTGTAGTTTGTTTCAGGATCCTCGAGCCTTGTTTCTGAATAACTTCTGCTCGGCTGCGTCTCTTTTGCATCTTCATAGTTTGAGTATTCATCAAGGGGCGTTTCCTGATAACTGGCCATAAGGACTGGAGGATTATTGCGTGGCATTTCAAAATCATCAACCACATAGGAGTAGAGGTTCAAATCCTGTCCTGGAAATATGGAACCGTCTGACAGTTCGTTGTAAGCCATAAGGCTACCCATATCCAGATCAAACATCACCGCTATATTCCAGAGGGAATCACCTTTTTCTACAGTATAGGTCTGAGGCCTCTGAGGAGCGACATAAATTTTCTGCCCCAATCTGAGAGTTGCGGATTCAAGGTTGTTGATCTGTTTCAACTGATCCAGTGAAATATCAAAGAGCAGGGAGATCCGGGAAAGAGTATCTCCGCTTTCTACAAAGTAGTAGTTTCCGGACTGTGCCTTTTGGGGGATTTGCAGAACTTGATTCATTCGTATTGAATCTCCAGGGAGCTTGTTGAGCTGTGCGATCTGTTTCTGTTCCATATCTAAATCCGAAGCGATTTCAGAGAGAGTGTCTCCTCTTCTGACAGTGTATGTTTTAATCGAAGCCACTTGCTTATTTGGTTCATAGGTGAATTGAGGAGCCGGAATTAGAAGCTCTTCCCCGGTTTTTATCATTTCTGATGAGAGATTGTTCAGTTCACTGATTTTTTCAACTGAAGTATTGTAGAGAAGAGATATCCCGAAAAGTGTATCCCTGTTGTCAACTTTATGGATAATCTGCTCGCCTGAGAGTATTCCAGAAATTGAAAATGAGAGGATTACTGCTGTTATAATAGTTTTGACTTTAAAAATAAAGCTGCTCCTTCGGATGTTCTTATACAATTATCGAAAGAGCAGAAAAATAAATTAGTCTCTTGTGTAAAAAATTAACATGGAACGACCATATTTTCGCGTATCGTATTTGCGGAGTGAGCCGATCTGTTCATCGTAACTCTCTTCATCGGGGTAATGCATCATAAGTGTACCCCCCTTTTTGACTATACCGTGCTTATCGGCGAGCTGCAGGAATTTCTCTTTTCCCTTAAGGGGGAAAGGCGGGTCGAAATGCACTACATCAAATTCCTGTTTACACTGTCTGATATAAACTTCTCCGGGCATCATATTCAGGTTGATTTTTGTTTCCACCATAGAAATATTCTGAAGGATCACACTTTTTTTTATTTTGTCTTTTTCCACGAGTTCAACAGGTTCTGCACCTCGGGAAGCCGCTTCTATTCCAATCATCCCAGAACCGGAGAAGACGTCGAGAAAGGATTGGCCATCGAGGTGTCCCAATATGGAGAACATGGATTCCCTCATGCGATCCATGGCTGGTCGGATGACACCTTTAGGGCATTTTACTGTTCTTCCTCTGTATATTCCACCTGTGACTCTCACGTGATTCTCCTGAACTAATTGTTGACCTATTATAGCGATTTCATCGCCTGTATCAATAGTCTGCCTCTCCCTTTTCTTCTCTCAAATACCTTGTTTCATGTAAATATTCAGACCTGTTCTTTTAATAAAAGACTTGCATCCTCTCCCAGAAATCGGGAAAAGATTTAGCTACACATCTTTTATCGGGGATGTTCTGTCCGTCGACTGCCAGTCCGGCAATGGCAAAGCTCATGGCTATTCTGTGGTCGTTGTAAGAGTCTATTGTTGATCCTTTTATCATTTTCGGATTACCTTCAACAAACAAACTATCTTCATCGTAATGGGCCTTGATCCCCATTTTCTCCAGTCCGACAACCACAGCTTCCAGCCTGTTGCACTCTTTAAATCTCAAGTGTCCAACACCAGTAAATTCACTTGTTCCTTCGGCAAACGCCGCGGCTATGGCAAGGGGAGGAACTAAATCGGGAGTATCGACCATGTGTACAGTTATCGGCTTGAGGGCTCTCCCTTGAATCTTAACCTTATCTTCTGTCCAATTTATTGAACTTCCCATAGTCGCCATATAATCAAGGAACTTTTTATCCCCTTGTTTGGATGCTCTATTCAGACCGGTTATAGTCACTGTTGATTGGCATACCGCTGCTGCGAGCATAAAAAAAGATGCACTGCTGTAATCACCTTCAACGGTCATTTCTATCGCTTTATATTTCCGATTGTTTTTGATGGAAATCTCTCGATAATCGTTGTTTTCAATATTAACTCCGAATAGGGACATCATCTCTTCGGTTATATCGAAATAGGGTTTTTCCGACATGTCATCAGTGCAGATGAGGTTCACATCTTTTTCACAGAATGGTCCTGTCAAACTTATGGAGCTGAAATACTGAGATGTCTTTTTACCGGACATTTTAGTGATTCCACCGGAAATCGTACCGCTTTTGACTAAAATCGGGGGGAATCCTTCTTTGCTCAGATATTCGATATCACAACCGAGTTGTGTTAAACCGTTCACAACATCGCCTATTGGACGGGCAAGCAATCCTTCCGCACCGGTTAATGTTATGGGTTCGTCTACCAGTGAAGCGATAGAGGCCAGGACATTCATGGATACGCCCGATTCACCTGCAAATAATTCATTTTTTAAGGGACTGAATTTCCCGGCAGAACCTGTTACGGAGAGAGTATTTCCCTTTGAGGTAATTTCAACACCCAAATTCTTCAAGCATTCAATAAGGTTTAACTGATCCTCTCCCAAAAGGGGATTGTGTATGATGCTTTTTCCTTGTGCCAGTGAACTGATTATCAGGGCTCGTAAGGTATAAGCCTTTGCCGGAGGAGCGGTAACCTCAGTGATTTTTCTTTCTATTCTTTTAATATTATTCATCAATTACTCACTTATTTTATTCTTATGGGATTGATCATATCAACCGGAGGCGAGAAGATCGTCTGAAAAAGGGGGTGTTTTGGAAAACAGTTCTCTTAAATTCCTGTTCTCCGGCTGTAGGAAACCGGGATCTGTTCCGAGAAGCTCTCTCACATCATCCCTGGCCTGGAGCATTACATCCAGATTGTGGCTTAAGTCGGCAATGCGCAGTCTGAGAAAACCCGACTGGCGGACACCTGTCAATTCACCGGGACCTCTCAACTTCAGGTCCTCTTCTGAAATGACAAATCCGTCGCTGCTCTCTTTCATGACCATAATTCGTTTTTTGCCTTCTTCGGTCAATTCAGGGCTGTAAAGCAGGAAGTTGTAGGACTGTTCTGTTCCTCGTCCCACGCGGCCCCTGAGCTGATGAAGTGCTGACAGACCAAACCTCTCGGCATGTTCAATGACCATTATGGTCGCATTGGCAACATCGACACCCACTTCGACAACAGAGGTCGCTACAAGAATATTGAGTTCCTTTGCGATAAAAGCCTTCATGGTGTGTTCTTTTAAATCTTCATCCACTTTGGAGTGTATCATTCCCAATTTATACTCCGGGAATATCTCGCTTTCCAGGTGGTTAAACATGGACTCAGCATCCTTCAGGTCAATTTTTTCCGATTGTTGTATCAGGGGGTAGACGAAGTATGCCTGTCTCCCTTTTGCCAATTCATTGCGGACAAAGTCGTATACTTTCTGCTCATTGCCAATTCTGGCCAAATGAGTTTCTATCACTTTTCGTCCCGCGGGCATGGTTTTTATAGTCGAGACATCGAGATCCCCGAAAGCGGTTAATGCCAGTGTCCGCGGTATGGGGGTAGCTGTCATAAGAAGAAGATCCGGATGTGATCCCTTCGAGAGGAGGGCAACCCTTTGCTTGACTCCGAATCTGTGCTGTTCATCCACAATGGCCAGAGCGAGATCTTTATACTCGACGTCTTCCGTAAAAAGAGCATGAGTTCCCACCATGAGGTCGATGTGTCCCTCTTTCAATTCCTCCAGAAGGTGCTTGCGGTTTTCCGCATTGATATTTCCTGTCAGAAAAGCGATGCGAACCCCCAAATCAGAGAGGAGACGAGCCCCATTTTCCGCATGCTGCCGGGCCAGAAGCTCTGTCGGTGCCATTAAAGCCGCCTGTCTTCCCTGTTCTATCACTGAGAGAGCCGCCATAAATGCCACAAGGGTTTTCCCTGAACCGACATCTCCCTGTACGAGGCGGCACATGGCAGATGAGGACTCCATATCGATGCGGATTTCCTGTAGGACTGAATCCTGGTCTGCTGTGAGCTCAAAGGGCAGTTTTTCTCTTAGCTTGCTCTGTAGCGCAGTGGGTATAATCCGGCTCGTTCTCTCGAAAGAGTGCTGTTTCAATGAACGCCTGCCGATTACCAGCTGCAGGTGGAAAAACTCTTCGTAAATAAGCATTGTCCTTGCTTTCTGAAGGTCCTCCTCGGAAGAGGGAAAATGAACTGCGTTGAGTGCTGTTTCTTTAGATATAAAGTGGTATTTTTTATAGAGGGGAATATTCAGCTCATCATTAATGGATATGGCGTATTCCCTCAGCGCCTGAGAAACGGCTTTGCGAAGATTTTTTTGTGTGAGAGACCCCGCCAAATGGTATACGGGAAGAATTTTTCCGAAAAGAGCACTTTCTTCTAACTCGGCATCTTCAAAATCAAAGGAACTGCTCTGAAGCTCACCAAATTTGAATTGAAAAGTACCGAATATGTTTATCTCTTTTCCAACAGGAAGTTTGTCCTTGAGAAAACTCCTGCCGAAACAGAGAAGGACTGCCGAGTCCGTATCATCCTGTATGAAAACCTTAAGCGCTTTTTTACTGCCCCATCCAAAAAATTCATGACCTGTTATAACCGCTTTGGTGTTGATCACAGCATCGTTTCTGCCATAGACGAGAGGCACTGGTTTCTTGCGGTCTTCATAGCGGAAAGGGTAGTGAAGCAGCAGATCGGAAACTGAGTAGATTTCCATAGATGCGAGAGATTTTACGGCGGCTTCCCCAATCCCTTTCAGCCTCGATACCGGCTGTTTCAGTTCCCGTATAAACATCAGATGTTTGTTTTCTTTTCTAGAGACTGTTTAAAAACATCATCAGATAGGCGATTCCATAATACAAAGCCATTCGTACTGCAAAAAGGGTTACGCCGCAAATGGCAAGAGCCTGTTTGAAGGGAAGTGGTTTGGATGTGAAAATCCCCAGAATCCTGGACATTACATTGTTGAGTATATTATCAACGATAAACCAGATCTGATGGCTTTTTTTTGTGATGAATGTAGAAATCAGTCTCACCACCATCATTATCACCAGGATGTCGAGGATGAAAGAGAGAAATGACCATAGGGCATAGATGATATATGAAACAAACATGAGAGCCGTAAAGGTCCCCGTCTGAGCTATGGAACTGGTCATCTGTACCAGGAGACCGATGATCATCATACCCACTATAGCTGAGAAGTCGAAAGATCCGGCTCTCAGCCAGGTGATTTTCCTGAAAATATCCAGGTAGGGGTCAACGATAGACACGAGAATCTGAATGGCTTTTGTATTGGTATTGCCTTTAAACCAAGTGAGAAATATTCTGATTATTATCAGAATCATATATACGGATAGTGCTGCTGATATCACTTTCATGACTGAACTTAACATTTTAGTTATACTCCTACTCAACCCAGGCGTCTTCTACGCCGGGATACTCTTTAATTTCTTTTAAAACTGCTTCGGAAGAATTTACAGCCAGTTGACTGGAAACCTTGATTATAGCATGACCGTCAGGTCTGTCCATATGAATATAGAGGGGACTTTGTCCGTCTCTGTCCTGGATAAAAGCTCTCAGCTCTATGAGTTCCTCCTCATCGAATTCCCTCTCAATAAATTTTATGTGCATCTCGCTCACTTTTATCTCCTTCAGCTCATCAGGGCTGGTTATTTCTTCCACTTTTAATTTGGGATCGCCCCGGTTTAATTCCACTGTTCCCGTGACTCCCAGGACAACATCTTCTTCCAGGAGATAACCGTAAGTCTCGAAAACTTTGCTGAACAGTGTCAGCTCAATTGAACCGTTGAAGTCCTCCAGTACAGCAAATGCCATGCGGGAGCCTTTTTTGGTAATGATGGATTTTACATTTTTCACCATCCCTACAATGGTGTATTTTTTATCGGGAGAACACTTGGATGCCTGATTGAGATTCAGATTTGTGCTGTTTTCCCATGCCTTGCGATAAGCGTCCATTGGATGCCCGGAGAAATAGAATCCGATGTTGTCTTTTTCCATCTGAAGCAACTCTTTCTGACTGTATTCTTCAATGGCTTCTAGAACGATATCGGGAAAAACCTCTTCTTCGCAGTCATCGAAAAGCGATGCCTGTCCATATTTAGTACTCTCTTTTTTTTTGGTAACAATTTCAAGAACATAATCGAGATTTTCCACAAGTGTTTTCCGGTTATGTTCTTCACAGTTTTTAAAAAGTCCCGACTGAATCATAATCTCCAGAACTCTTTTATTGATGCTTCTCAGTTCGACCCTTTCGAGGAAATCCACAAATGAAGAGTAGGGTCCCCCCTCTTCCCGGCAGCGGATGATCTCGTCTACCGCAGCGGCACCCATCCCCTTAATCCCGATCAGTCCGTAAAATATTTTTCCATCGGCAACATTAAAATGTTTATCCGACATATTTACATCGGGAGGGTTAATCTCTATTCCCATAGATTCGGTTTCCGAGATGTAATCGGCGAAGGTTGTGGGATTGCTGATTTCGTTGGTCAGGTTGGCAGCCATAAACTCAGCGGGGTAGTTGGCCTTGCAATAGGCTGTTTTGTAGGCAACCACCGAATAAGCAGCCGCATGGGATTTGTTAAATCCGTATCCCGCAAAGGGTTCGAGCATGTCGAAGATTCCTGAAGCGTGGTCCTCTTTGTGACCCAGCTCTTTGGCTCCGGCGATGAATTCTACCTTCATCTTCTCCATGTCTTTAACTTTTTTCTTACCCATGGCGCGGCGAAGAATATCGGCTTTACCGAGAGAGAAGCCCCCGATAATCTGGGCAACCTTCATTACCTGTTCCTGATAGACGATGACTCCATATG
>JADGDJ010000181.1:5497-9259 GCA_016744925.1 Spirochaetaceae bacterium | reverse complement strand
GACTTCATCAAGCCCCAAATTATTGAGGACTGATTTATTCAATACAACTTTAGTGTATTTACCTCCCCAAGATGCCGCCATAAATACTGGAATGAGCATCAATAGGGTAACAAATGAGATTTTTGTATTGCCCGTCTCAAAAAAGGGGTCATTCATCAAATTGATGAATTTCCCCATATAATTGGCAATTCCCGTACCGAGAAGAGATCCGATAAAAGCTATTACAGCAAAAAATCCTGCAACTCGAAGAACTCGCCGGCTCCACCTGAAGATAATTGCAGAGATCTCTTCTTTTACTTTAAACACTTTCAACATTTGCCGCAGAGCTATATGCAGGAGCTTGTAGGCTATTACAACAAGGAGAAAAGGGAGTATCACTTTTATCAGGGCATCAAAAATACCAAAAGGCAGAATCAATGTCCCGATTGCGATGTCTTTAAAAAAAAGATCCTTAATTATCTTCAGGAAATCCATAATTATTCCTTCAATGCAAAATCTGTCATTTCACGGTACTGTTTTTCATCAATAAGTCCCAATTTATGACATGGCTCAAGTAATTCGCTCACATGAGCGTAGGCTTTGAGGTTTATGTTGAGGGCTGACATATCTTTGCGCCCCTGAGCTCCCCGTTCAAGAAGAACCACAAGATCATCGACGATCAGTCCTGCTTCTCTGAGGATATCAATGGCCTCTACTTTGCTTTTTCCCGTTGTAATAAGATCATCGAGAAGAACGATTTTTTCACCTTTTTTATACTCGCCTTCAATTCGGTTTCCCGTACCGTGCTCTTTCATCGTAATTCGGGGATAAATCATAGGTTTACCAACTTTTAATGAAACAGCTGTGGCCAGAGGAAGTGCAGCGACGGGGATTCCGGCAATTCTATCAAATTCAAGCCCTTTGAGTATCACGGCAAAAGCTTCAGCCACATCATTCAGCAGAGCAACAGAAGAGGAGACTCTTCTGATATCTATATAAAAAGGGGATTTTTTACCCGACTTGAGGGTGAACTCCCCTACTTTAAAACATTCGGTTTCAATCAATCCTTTTACAACTCTATCCATGAGGGGATTCTTTTTTTTGTAATCGGAAGATTTTCTCATTTCGAGAACAGCATTTCTGGCATCGTTCATCTCGTCTCTAAACTTTTTAGCCGCTTCTCCCGGATGTTCTGCATTGGCTACAGCACGGGAAACATTGGGAAGGATTCCCAATCCATCAGCTCTCATTCCGGCTTCAACAGCTTCTTTCATATCTCCGCCCTGAGCTCCTATACCGGGAGCGAGGAACCATGCATCAGGAGTAATCTCTCTGACCTTGGCCATAGCGGGGATATCATTACCGGCGACAACCAGACCGACTCTGTCGCTCCACGATGTGAGTTCGCCAGCCATGTGTTCATAGAGCGTTTTTTCACCTATATTCAGATCCTGAATAGCTTTGGCTCCGGGGTTGGAAGTTCTACAGAGCAGAAAAACTCCTCGATCCTCCCATTTCAAAAAAGGATCCACCGCATCTCTCCCCATATATGGTGAAAGTGTTGTAGATCCTACATTGTAATGGCCGAAAATAGAATCGGCATAGGCTTCAGCGGTTGCCCCGATATCTCCTCTCTTGGAATCCATAATTACCGGAATATCGGTCGGTATCATTTTCAAGGTCTCTTCCAGAGCTCTCAGTCCATCAGGTCCGTAAATTTCATAAAAAGCGATGTTGGGTTTGAAACAAGCAGCATAAGGCGCTGTTTCCTCAATAATTCTCTTATTCTTACTGATAATAAGATCGGCTGGAGATTCACCCTTTTTTGGTGAAACTCTAGGATCAAGACCTATGCACAACAGAGTATTTTTCTCTATGCACACTTTTTCAAGGTTGGTAAAAAAGTTTTCTTTCATTTTTTGAAGACTCCAGGGATTTTTATGGATTATATAGAAAATTTCTTATCTGTCCAATTACAAACTTGTATTTTTTAATTCTTTCTCAAAATAGCACGGCCCTCAACTATAGGAGCTTTATCCATATATTCATCACTATAATAAATGAGCGCTTCATCGGAACTGGAAATGTTCATCTGTACATCTGGTGTAATTCTAATCTCGCTCAAACCTTCAAGGTCCAGATTGACATTATCCACCAAAAGCAGAGAACCGTCAAAGCGGCAAGGACCGGAAGCTCGTATATTCAGATTCTGTGCCCTTCCCCCCATTCTGACATCAGCACTGCCAGAGCTTGTAAATTCTATTGTCTCTGCAGACATAAAAGCATGAAGTTTACTGGGACCGCTCATTGAAATATCAGCCCGGGAACTTTCAAAACCATTCAAATTGAGGAATGCCCCCTGCTTAAGTGAAACAATTAATTCGGAATCTGATGAAAAGCCTCCGGCTTCCATCTGTACTGAACCAGCCAGACTAATTGCTGTGAGCTCAGGCATAGTTATAATAATTACAGGTGAGGGAGATTGGAAAGCCCTCTCCTCTTTCACTGAGATTTCAAAAACATTGCTGTTCTTCCGCAATTTGATATTCTGGAGATCATCTCTGGAACAGGATATATGGATGTCCCAAATATCCGATTGAATAACCTTAACTCTGAAATACCCGCTTATAGAAAGAGAATTAAAATCTTCAAATTCATAATGACGTTGAACAAAATCAGACTCGAATTGCCCTTCACTATAGATACAGTGAATTGATAACATGAGTATCGCAATTATTATACGCCTGAATTTATTCATTTTATTGAAAAATGATCACTCCTCTTTGATTGATGATGCACCGGATAAATCAATATCTCCCATGATCACATTACCAGTATAATACATATTTGAAGCACCCGAGGCATCAATATTGAGTTTTCCATCCATATTTATATTAATATCACTACTTCCTGATATTTCGACATCAGCATTTTTTATAAAAAAATCACTGAGTTCCGCAGATGAGGCTCCACTGAGATCTGCCCGTAAATCCAATCCAAATCCATATATTTCAATATCGCTACTGCCCGAAATATCCATGAAGATATTTTTTGCAGCTAATACGATTGTCGCATCAGAAGCTCCTGAGAATCTCAATGAGCAATCTTCAGCGGCTATATCAATATCAATAGAACTTGCTCCGGAAATATCACAAACAAAATCTTTCTCCGAATTGAAACCGGCGGCAACCATGGATGAAGCTCCCGATAAAAGCACCGATTCCAATACAGGCATTGTGATTATTGCACGGGGAGATTTTATATTGAAAAAAGTAAACGGCTTCATTCCCAGATAGAGATGATCTCCTCTTTTTTCCACAATCAGTTTATCTCTCACTGATTTATCAGCAATTATCAGAACTGAAAATTTATTCGAAGGCTTTACTTCAATATCAAATGAATCCGTACCTTCAATTCCACTGAAACCATCCAGGTTGTACTCATAAGTATTATCACCAATACCCTGCTGTCCATTGGCATAGAGCATCCCGTTTAGTATCAAAATAAAAAATATAGCCATTTTATGAATCATTATTTTACCTCTCTCACAGTATACAACAGCTTGGCAGGGGAATTCTGTCACTATACAATTATTAATGAATGTTTACATTTTCTGTAAATACCTTCAGACTGATTTAATGATTAGTACAATATTTGAAGCTGCAATGTTGATCTGTTTCGGCATGGCATGGCCTCTCTCCATATATAAATCGTGGAGTTCTCGAACCAATTCAGGAAAAAGTCTTTTTTTTCTCATAATTCTTTTCACGGGATACATTTTTG
>JADGDJ010000181.1:0-5487 GCA_016744925.1 Spirochaetaceae bacterium | reverse complement strand
CATTATCTTTCTATATGCATTAAATGGAACGATGGTATTTGCAGATATTCTTTTGTATATGAGAAACAGAATAATTGATCGCAAAAAATAGAATATATCTTTTGTTCAACTTTATCCTCTCTCTTGAAAGGTGTTCTCCTCTGTTCTGATGCACTTTACCCCGGTGGTCTATGCCCTTGAGCCATAAAGCCCTAAACTTTTTAAATTTGAAAAATACATGGTCTTTGTCTTATATTAAATTATAGGGGGATTAAATGTCGAAAAATATCGGATTTATTTCATTCAGGTTTGCAGGAACAGATGGCGTCTCACTAGAAACATATAAATGGGATCATGTACTCACCGAATTGGGACATAATTGTTTTTATATGGGTGGAGAACTGGATACACCAGATGATATCTCTTATTTCTGCGAAGAGCTGCATTTTCAGCATCCGGAAATTCGTCGTATTAATTCTGAATGCTTTAACAACCGAAATCGTCCGGAAGCTCTTACTAAAGAACTTCACGAATGTAGAATAAGAATAAAGAAAGAGATCTATAGTTTTATTAAAAAATTCAATCTCGACATGATTATTCCCCAGAATGCACTGACCATACCTCTAAATATCCCCCTTGGTATGGCGCTAACTGAGGTTATTGCCGAATCGGGAATACCTGTCATAGCGCATCATCACGATTTCTTCTGGGAGAGAAAGAGATTTCTGAGAAGCTGCATATGGGATTACATAAATTCCTGCTTTCCTCCCCATCTACCCAATATTAAACATGTTGTGATTAACAGCTCAGCGGGCAATCAGCTGGCATTGAGAACAGGGATTTCATCTACCCTCATTCCCAATGTAATGCATTTTGAAAACGAACCGCCGGGTATTGACGAATATTCATCAGATGTCCGTCAGGCACTGGGTCTTGAAGATGACGAACTATTGATTCTACAGCCTACAAGAGTTGTTCAGAGAAAAGGGATTGAACACGCACTGGAACTGGTCGCCCGATTGAATATGAAAGCTGTGTTGGTTATTTCACACGCCTCTGGTGATGAAGGATATGAATATCAGCAGAGAGTCAAAGAATACTCGGAAATGGTTGGAACCAAAACTCTTTTTGTACAGGATATTATAAAAGATAAACGAGGTACGACCTCTGATGGTAGAAAGATTTATACTTTAGAAGATATATATCCTCATGCTGATCTGATAACCTACCCGTCTCTGGTTGAGGGATTCGGAAATGCCTTCCTTGAGACCATCTGGTTTAACAAACCCATTCTCGTTAATAATTACTCAATCTACTCGACTGATATCAAACCGAAGGGATTTCAGGTAATCGAAATGGACAATTTCATTTCATCGGAAACCATAGAGATGACCAGAAAATTGATGCATGACAATAAGGAAGTTGAACGGATGGCTAAAGTCAATTATGAACTCGGGTTGAAGTACTATTCCTATAGTGTAGTCAAACAAAAGCTCGACACCCTAATGAAAGATTTCTTCGGGACAGATGTACACTGATATATTGAAAAACCTTATAATTTTCCACTATCATTTTCTCCCGGGAGGGGTTACTGATGTTGTAACCTCTGCCGTGATAGCCTACATGAGGAAAAGTATTTATATCAATAGGGTAACCATTGTAAGCGGTAGAACTGCCAATACAGAAAAACTACTTTCTAAGATTCGGAAATCTATCCCTGACGAGAAAAAAGACTCTGTTCATTTCGAGCATATGCCATCAATTGACTATTTGGAAAATCTCTCACAAAACGAATCAGCTGAAACAGTTGCAGCAGCGCTGCTCAATCGATATAAATCTAAAGATAATGTATGGTGGATCCACAACTATCATCTTGGTAAAAATCCCTATTTTACTAAAGCACTACTGGGTATTTTGAAAAACAATAACCAGAAAATGGTTTTACATATTCATGATTTCCCCGAATGTTCACGTTATTCTCTTCTCAATCGACTGAGAGAAAATATCAGGGAAGATCTTTACCCGATCAATAAAAATGTACATTATGCCGTGATAAATAACAGAGACTACAATTATCTAAGAAATGCAGGCATTCAAGAAGAACTGATAAGTCTACTCGAAAACCCGATCTCACCGGTAATTTTCAAAGAAGATGCTCAGAGAAAAACCCTGTCAACATTGTCGGGTGAGCTTTCCAGCTCCTTCTCGTCCTGGAAAGAGGAAGAGCCCTATATGTTGTATCCCGTAAGGGCTATTAGAAGAAAAAATATCGCCGAAGCTGCTATAATAGCTGTTTTATCCGATAGAAACCTGATAGTCACACTGCCGGGAGAATCAGATGCGGAGAAAAAGTATTCTGACAAATGCCTGGAAATATTTAAAAGAGGTCTTGTTCCCGGAATGTTTGGGATAGGATTCGCTATAGAAAATCATAATATTTCCTTCCAGGAGTTAATTTCGTCATCTTCACTAATCTTATCCACGTCGGTGCAGGAGGGATTTGGTTATCTTTTTTTAAATTCCATGAACTGGGGGAAACCACTGTTTGCAAGGGACCTTGATATTCTGGAAAGCTTTAAGGAGAGTTTTGAGAATTACCCCGCTTACTTTTATGACAAGATCAAGGTCCCACTTAACGAATCAGATAAAACTGATTTACTTCATTTTTACAAAGAGAAAATTGAATCCTCCCCGATAAGAGTAGAAAAAAGGGATAAAGAGAGATTAAATAGATCATTTTCAAAAATTCTCAAAGAAGAGTATATTGACTTCTCTTACCTCTCTCTTGATATGCAAATCACAATCCTGGAAAAATTGAAATCAGATAATCTTTTTCTTTTAAAATGCAGAGCTATTAATAACAATCAAATAAAAATTATCAATAAATATTTTGATGTTAATGTTTCTCCTAATCATGAAATCCTCGAAAAATTTGAACATTCTTATGCTTTTGACAGCTTGAGAACGAATCGAAAAACATATTCTAATAATATCTGGATCTCTCAAGACACTTTGGTTTATGATTTTAGACAAAGACCATGCAGTTTTGAAACAAAAACAGCAGAATCTTCTCATTAGTGAAACCATGGAACACTATTTCACTTCACCTGAATATTTTCGTCTTCTATACGATGAATAATAGGACAAAAGCGGGACGAGTTAATATATATATATTTGTTTATCGTAATATCTCAGAATTAAATCTCTCTATTGCTTAAATATCTTTAATAATGTTACGATTTGGGGGTAAAAATTAACTCTAGAATAGAGAGGAATGAATAGAATGTCAGAGAAAAAAATGGTTACCATAGACGGTAACACGGCTGCAGCACATGTTGCTTATGCATTTAGTGAAGTAGCAGCAATTTATCCAATCACTCCATCATCTCCGATGGGTGAGTACTCAGAGATCTGGGCAAGTACAGGTCTAAAAAACGTATTTGGAACAACTGTAGACGTTATGGAAATGCAGTCTGAAGCCGGTGCAGCCGGTGCAGTTCATGGTGCTCTTAGTGGTGGTGCATTAACTACAACTTTCACCGCATCTCAGGGTCTACTTCTAATGATTCCAAACATGCACAAAATTGCAGGGGAAATGCTTCCATCTGTAATTCATGTATCTGCTAGATCTATTGCAGCACAATCTCTTTCAATTTTCGGTGATCATTCAGATGTTATGTCTGTAAGAAACACTGGATTCGCAATGACTGCAGCGTCTTCCATTCAGGAAACTATGGATATGGCACTTGTTGCTCACCTGGCAACACTGGAAAGCCAGGTACCATTCTTAAGTTTCTTCGACGGTTTCAGAACTTCTCACGAGATTCAGAAAGTTGAAGAAATCTCTTATGACACTATAAAATCACTCATTAAGCCTGAGTTTATTGAAAGATTCAGAAATAGAGCGATGAGACCTGAAGCACCAGTTGTAAAAGTTGCTGCACAGAACCCCGATGTATACTTCCAGGGTAGAGAAACTGTTAATAAATACTACACTGAAATACCGGGTATTGTTCAGAAATATATGGACGAAGTGGCAAGTGTAACAGGAAGATCATATCACCTGTTCGACTATGTCGGTGCAGCTGATGCTGAAAAAGTTATCATTGCCATGGGATCCGCTTGTGATACAATTACAGAAGCTGTAAAATATCTCACTGCTAAAGGTGAAAAAGTAGGACTGATTAAAGTTAGACTTTACAGACCTTTCTCTGTAGATCATTTTGTAAAAGCACTTCCTGCATCAGTGAAAAAGATCGCTGTACTCGATAGAACAAAAGAGCCGGGAGCAATCGGTGAGCCTCTCTTCCTCGATGTTGTCGCTTCTCTTGCCAACAAGGGAATTGATGTAATCGGCGGACGATACGGTCTTTCTTCAAAAGAGTTTACTCCTTCACATGTTAAAGCTGTATTCGATCACCTCTCCGGAGCTGCATTCCACGGATTTACAGTAGGAATCAACGATGATGTTACAAACCTGTCTATCCCTGTAAACGATATTATTGATACAGCACCTGCAGATGTTAAAAGCTGTATGTTCTGGGGTCTTGGTGCTGACGGTACTGTCGGTGCTGCTAAAAACTCAATTAAAATTATCGGAGACAACACAGATCAGAATGCTCAGGCATACTTCTCTTATGACTCAAAAAAATCTGGTGGTGTAACCGTTTCTCACCTCAGATTCGGTAAAAGTTCAGTTAATATGCCTTACCTTATCAACCATGCAGACTTTGTGGCTTGTCACAACGATGCTTACATCGGTCGATACGATATGCTTTCACCTATTAAAAAAGGCGCAATCTTCATGCTCAACACAGAAACTCCTGTAGAAGAAGTTTTTGAAATGCTGACAGCTGATGAACAGCAGTTGATCATTGATAAAGAGATCAAGTTCTACTGCATCGACGCTTTAAAAATTGCACAGGAAGTAGGACTGGGATTCAGAATCAACACTGTAATGCAGGCTGCATTCTTTAAAGTATCCAACATCCTTCCCGAAGCAGATGCAATTGCTCTCATCAAAAAATTCATCGAAAAATCATTCAGCAAAAAAGGTGAAGATATTGTTCAGATGAACTGGAATGCTGTAGACAAAGCCGGAGAAGGACTTTATGAAGTTAAAGTTCCCGCTAAAGTTGGTAAAGCATATGTTCCTAAATCTCTCTTACCTGCCGACGCTGATGATTTCGCTAAATCAATCCTCGAACCGACAATGAAACAGAAAGGTGATGATATTCCAGTTTCAAAAATGTCTTTCGACGGTGTACTTCCAACAGGAACTACAAAACTTGAAAAACGTGGTGTTTCCGCTTTCGTTTCTCACTGGGTTCCGGAAAACTGTATCCAGTGTAACCAGTGTTCTATGGCTTGTCCTCATGCTGTTATCAGAGCAAAACAGATTAACCCTGCTAAACTCACTGGCAAACCTGCAAGTTTTGATACTCTCACATCTAAAACAAAAAATGAGAATAACCTTGAATACAGAATTCAGGTTTATGTAGAAGACTG
>JADGDJ010000180.1 GCA_016744925.1 Spirochaetaceae bacterium | reverse complement strand
ACGCAGGTAGTAAAGGCAGAGCTTGTTTCGGGAAGATTATTATTGGAGTCAGGCCGAAGTAAGCGAAGTTTACGCAGGTAGTATTAGCATATATGGAAATGGAAAAGGAGCAGATATGACTGTAAACTTATATAATACAGAGGGACGACAAGTCGAACCGTTTAAGCCTATTAAAGATGGTAAGGTCGGTCTCTATTGCTGTGGGCCAACAGTTTATAATTACGCTCATATCGGAAACCTCAGGGCTTTTATGTTTGAAGATATACTCAGACGAACCTTGGAGTATGCCGGCTATAAAGTTAAGCACATTATGAATATCACCGATGTAGGACATTTGACCGATGACGGCGATGATGGCGAAGATAAAATGATTAAGGCGGCTAGAGAAAAAGGGATGTCCGTTTGGGATATTGCCCGTTTTTTTACGGAAGCTTTTATTGATGATACAAAAAAATTAAATATACTCACACCGACGATGTACAGCAAAGCAACTGAGCACATCGAGGACATGATCAATATGATCCGAACTCTGGAAGAGAAGGGGTTTACCTATGTTGCCGGTGGTAATGTTTATTTTGATTCGTCTAAATTTCCTGAATATGGAAAAATGGCACTTCTCGATAAGCAAGACCTGCAACACGGGGCAAGAGTTGTTGTCGATATAAATAAAAGAGGTCCTCAGGATTTTGTTCTATGGTTCACCGAGAGTAAATTTGAAAATCAGGCAATGACCTGGGAATCTCCCTGGGGTGTCGGTTATCCCGGATGGCACATTGAGTGTTCGGCCATGAGTTGCAAATACTTGGGACCACATTTTGATATTCACTGTGGGGGAATTGATCATATTCAGGTGCATCATACCAATGAAATTGCTCAATCAGAAGCTGCCAACGGTGAAAAATGGGTGAATTACTGGTGTCATAATGAATTTCTCCTGATGAAAACGGGGAAAATGTCTAAGAGCAAAGGCGGGTTTCTCACTCTTCAAAGCCTGATTGAAAAGGGTTATGATCCATTGGATTACAGATATTATCTGCTGGGTGGACATTATCGATCGCAATTGGTTTTTACATGGGAGTCTCTTGAGTCATCCACTACTGCCAGAAAGAATCTCGTCCAGAAAATCGGGAATATGAAAAAAGCCTCTCAGGTGGTTTCTCTCGATAAACTGGGAGAACAGGCACGAATAAAACTGAGTGATTTTAATGAACATATTGCTGCCGATTTGATGACACCTCGTTGTCTTGCTGATCTCTGGGGGCTTCTCAAGGACAATTCCATAAGCGATGGAGAGAAACTTGCTGTTGCTTTTGAAATGGATCGGGTACTCGGATTGAATATGAGCAGTTATATAGTGGAAGATGACAAATTTGAAATTTCCCCTGAAGATCAAACTCTCATCGATGAACGTGCTGAAGCTAAAAAATCTAAAGATTTTTTAAGAGCCGATGAAATTAGGGATATTTTCAGTAATAAGGGATATGTTTTAGTAGATTCTCCCGACGGGACTTTTCTCAAGAAAAAGTAAAAATAATGTAACGTTGTTCAGAGGTAGTTGTTAAATATATGGAAAGCGAAATAGATACGGAGCAGGAATTTGATGAAATATATCATCAGTTTTTCCCCGTATTGGTCAAAATAGTTTATAGAATTACGGGAAGTGTTTCTGTCAGTGAAGATCTCTGCCAGGAAGCATTCATCCGGTATTATGAGCGCAGAGATAAACTTCCCGGTGGAGATCAGGCGAAATTCTGGCTCATTCGAGTTGTTAAAAACCTTGCCTACAATCATGAAAAGAGAAAGGGAAGGGAGCGTATGGCTTATGACAAGTTCTATCATGAGCCCAAAAGAGTGGAAACGAATGAAGGTGAACGGTCTATTCTTGAAGATGAATCAAAAAAAGCTGTTCAGGAAGCGTTGTTGAAGATACCATATAAGTTGCGTATGGTTCTCATTTTAAAAGAGTATGGTGAAATGGACTATAAAGATATAGCGTCATCCTTAAAGATTTCGGAGGGTAATGTAAAAGTGCGGGTATTTCGAGCGAGAAAACTCTTAAGTGAATATCTTGAAAAGGGAGAAGTTTATGTGCCCTGAAAAAAGTGTATTGTCAACCTGGTTTGATGGTGAAGTCGATTCAAAGTGGTCTGTAGAAATAGAGAACCATCTCAAAAGCTGTGATGAGTGCAGGAGTTATACTCAAAAACTTGAAGACCAGCGGATGCTTCTGCAATCTGCTCCTATACCGGATTTTGAAGAGTCGCTCGAAAGAGTAAAATCCAGAATTAGAGGAAAGAGAACTGTTTCCAGTTCCATCCGTTTCTGGGAAAAGAAAATCCCCTTACCGGCAGCAGCAGCAGCAGCTATTATTGCCGCGTTTGTTACTTTCGGAACCAATATTATTTCGGACAACAGAAATGACCGAATATTGATGACTAACCTGGCTGATCAGAACTACGCAAATCAGACTATAGATATGCCCGGTGATAAAATTGATGAAATATTCAGTATGATGGAGTCCTCATTAAATGATGAGTTCTCTTCCAATTCAATTGTCGAGTTGCCAGCTGATTTCAGTATGATATTTAACGGAGATTCTCAATTGGTCAGATCTGCCGGATTTAGCGGGAGTACCTCTCCTTGATTAGAAAATCTACTGTTCTTTTATGCCTCATCCTGTTAGCTGCAATGCCTTTGTTTTCCGATGAAACAAATGAAGAGACACTGGCCAGAATTTTAAAAGATGCCGTAACTATTTCGGTTCATTCTCAAATAGTTATGCACGAAGAAGAAAATGGTTGGGAATCGGAACTGACGAAAGTTACCATTCCCGGGAGAACCGTCACTCTCCTTTTTGAAACAGAGACGGAGAAGCTCTCTATCGAACTGACCCCCTTTAAAGTTGATGAATCCACTTATATGCTGACAGCAGTTAGTAATTTCTGGCATGAAAGCGGTGAAGGCGCTCAGTTCAGAAGTTCTTTTAAAAGTATTAAGCTTGAGAAAGATGAGCTGATTTTATTCTATCCTCTCGGGTTAAAGACACAGGAAGCCCTTTTAGGTGGAAGTCTCCATATGGAACTTGGAATAAAAATAATACCTTACGAAAGAGCCACAGAAGAACAAACTGAATAATGAAATATGATTTAAAACTACTGGTCCTGTCTATTCCCGTTTTTCTACTGATAATTTCGGTTATAGCTTTTATATTCAATACTCGTATCGCTGAAGGCAAGCCATTTGTCGAAGAGTTGTCTCCCAATGTCCTTTCCGGTGGAGAAACTCTCGAGATCAGAGGTAAAGACTTCGGTGGTACGCGGGATAGCTCTAATGTATTTGTGGCATCGCTTGATATCTTATCAAAACATATCCTTTCCTGGTCCGATGAATTGATAGTGATAGAAGTACCGGATAAAGCCGGTTCCGGTCTTGTCACAGTTGGTACAGGTCGCGGGATGAGTAATCCCCTTGTCCTTGTCATAGATAAAAATGTCCCTTTCATCAGCACGGGAGCTTACCTTCCCGGTTTGCCTTTTATCGAAACGATTGATCCTTCTCTAGGTGGAGCCGGATCGATAGTGACAATAAAGGGTGATAATTTCGGGAGTAACAGAAATAATTCCCGTTTGCTTTTTTCGTCACTTTTTTCAAAAGAAGTCGATACTTTGGGAGAGGACACTATCCTTAAGGATTTTCTGGATGTATCCCACAATCTGATAATTAGTTGGAAGAATAAGGAGATATCCTTTTATCTACCGGAATTTGTTTCTACGGGAGATGTTTATATTGAAACGGAATCGGGATTCAGTAACGCGGTTTATTTTGAACAGTCTTTGAATGAAAGTGGGTTTACTCTTGAGAATAAAAAAACTTATATGTTTGAGCAGTCCATACTTTTAAAAGGTTCTGGAATAACTGATGAGTCGAAAGTCAACCTGTGGTTTTCCTCTCCTTCGGCAAGTTTGAATCAACGGAATATCGTAAACCTTCCTGATTCCAATATTTTTAGTTCATTTCCCTGCCCCGAGGTTACTCTTTATGAAGTTCTCAACTTAAAGGATTCAGAAGAAATCGGTATCTCTCAAAAAACAATAGTCGATGTTTATGAACAGAAAATTACACTTTTACCAGATGAGATCATTGATAATTACGATAAAAGATCTCCCCTATATGTTCAATATACAGGTTCGACAGACTTCATTCCTGCAGATGCTGCACGGGTCAAGGCTGTCGCCAGATCTATAACCAGAAGGAAAAAAAGCAATTATGAAAAAGTAAGAGCTATTTACGACTATGTTGCAGCTCGGTTAACATACAGTGAAGAACTGGAAGTAAGATCCCCCGATCTTGTCATCGATACGCAATTGGGAGATTCACAAGCGTATTCCCTCCTCTTCACCGCTCTTGTGAGGAGTAGTGGAATTCCCGCAAGACCAGTTACGGGAATATTAGTCGATAGTATTGGAAATTCAAAAAATCACTGGTGGTCTGAATTTTATATTCAGGGATTTGGTTGGTTTCCTGTAGACCTTGCCCTGGCTGATGGATTGCAATTGATCGATGATATTGAGAATCCTGTTGAATATTACTGGGGAAACATTGATAATCAACATATAGCATTCAGTCGGGGAGAAAGGTCTGTTTCGAAACTCTTTCCCGGCGGGGTCGTCTATTCTGACAATCAATATACCAATGTGACGCATAATGTTGAAACAGATAGTTCAATTGCTCAATTGCGTTCTACATGGTCTGATGTTATTATTACGGCAATCTATTAAACAATTGTTAAATCGGGGAGAAATAGCTATGTCAATTTTAGAGAACAAAGATAGTGAACTGTTCGAAGCTGTACAGAAAGAACTGGGAAGACAGAGACGAAATCTAGAACTTATCGCATCGGAAAATATTGTTTCCGAGACCGTATTGGAAGCAGTCGGTACTGTGCTGACAAATAAGTATGCCGAAGGGTATTCCGGTAAAAGATACTACGGTGGATGTGAATATGTCGATATTGCGGAGGATCTGGCAATAGAGAGAGCTAAGAAACTCTTTAACTGCGGCTACGCCAATGTGCAACCCCACTCGGGAAGTCAGGCGAATATGGGTGTTTATTTTACAGTGTGTAAACCCGGCGATACTGTTTTGGGTATGAATCTCTCTCATGGTGGACATTTAACTCATGGATCACCAGTCAATTTTTCCGGTCAGCTCTATAATATTGTCAGTTACGGTGTAGAAAAGGGTTCTGAAAGAATTGACTACGATGAACTTATGAAAATAGCTAAAGAAACCAAACCGAAAATGATTGTTGCCGGTGCTTCTGCCTATCCCCGAACGTTGGACTTTGACAAATTCAGAGCGATTGCCGATGAAGTAGGTGCTTATCTCATGACTGATATGGCTCATATAGCCGGACTTGTTGCCGCGGGAGTACATCCTTCTCCTTTGGAAGCATCTGATTTTACAACAACAACTACTCATAAAACTCTCAGAGGTCCCCGTGGTGGAATGATCCTAATGAATACGGACAGAGACAATGATATGGGTATTGTAGCTCCTAAGTCTGGAAGAGTAAAAAAATTCTCCGAATTGGTAAATGGTGCTATTTTTCCAGGTTGCCAGGGTGGTCCTCTCATGCACGTTATTGCAGGAAAAGCCGCTGCTTTCCTGGAAGCAATGCAGCCGGAATTTAAAGATTACCAGAAACAGGTTGTTAAAAATGCAGCAGTACTCGCTCAAACATTGGTTGATGGCGGAGTGAGAATTGTTTCAGGCGGTACAGACAATCATTTGATGTTAGCTGACTTGACCGCATTAAATGTCACCGGTAAAGATGCCGAGGCATGGCTGGATAAAGCGGGAATCACTGTTAATAAAAATGGAATTCCTTTTGATACAAGAAGCCCGTTCATAACATCCGGTGTTAGAATCGGAACTCCGGCGGTCACAACCAGAGGGATGAAAGAGCAGCAGATGAAGCAAATCGGCAGTTTCCTTGTTGACGCTTTGAAAAGTGGCGGCGATGATACTAAACTTAAAGCTATAGGAGAGAATGTTTCAGCCCTATGCGGCGAATATCCTCTTTATGAAAATCTATAAATGAAAAAAAAGACCGGTTTTGGTTCTAAACCGGTCTTTTATTTTCTAGAAAATTGACAAATATTCTCACAGATATCTATACTATACTGTAGATGAGAATATGGGAGTACAGATGGCTAATCCTCTTCAACTTGGACTCGTAAACTTTACAAAAGGTGCTTTTATCACCGTTGAGGGAAAAACGGCGGATCGTTTTTTCATTATTAGAAGCGGTAAAGTCATCCTATCGAAAGAATTCGAAATAGAAGAAGAGCAGGGTGGGCAGACATTAAATCCGGGAGATTTTTTCGGGGTTGTGTCGACCATGTCCTCTCATTCTCACATCGATAATGCCAGAGCACTTACCGATGTAACTCTTATTTCTGTTCGCAAAGACCAGTACAGTATGCTCATTGAGAGAAATACTCCTGTAGCTTTGAAGATAATAAATGTATTCTCCACAAGAGTCCGGGCTCTAGATCAGGCACTCACGAGACTGACATTCAAAGCTGCAGCAGAAATCGAAGCTCCACATCTTTTCAAAGTCGCCGAGTATTATGCCCGACAGAATCAGTTCAATCAGGCTTATTTTGCCTATTATAAATATATCAAGCACTGTCCCGGTGGAAAAAACATTCAGATCGCTTCTGAGCGGATGAACAAAATAAAACCCTATGCGACAGTGGCCCATCTCGATGTGGAGAATTCCACTGAATTTGTCCGTCAATATCCCAAAGATACAATGATTTTCAGTGAGGGTGAATCGGGACCCGAACTCTATATCATCCAAAAGGGAAGTGTGAGAATAACTAAAATAGTCGATGACGCTGAAGTTATGCTCGCTATATTGAAACCGGGTGATATTTTCGGTGAGATGGCTCTGCTCGAGGATAAACCACGGAGCGCTTCGGCCATAGCTCATGAAGAAACGGTTCTATTGGCTGTCAATCGCGGAAACTTTAAAACTATGGTTGTGGATCAGCCTAAAATAATCTCAAGACTGACTGTGTTGCTCGCTGAGAGAATTTGGTCGCTCTACAAGCAACTTGCCAATACTATGCTGGAAGATCCAGTGGGACGTCTGTACGATGCACTTAAGATAGAGCTGGAAAAAGAGAGAATCGATCTCACAGAAAATGTTTCACACACTTTTGGTTTTGGGCCAAAGGATCTGCTGACAATGGTGGGGATCTCTTCTGAAGATGGAAATTTTGCCATTCAGACTATATTCAAAAACTCCAAAATGAAGATTGTCAATAACCACATTCACGTTACTGATATACGGGAGTTACAGAAACAATCGGAATATTACAGCAAGATGGCTAAGTTAAATCGATCTCGTCAGGCAGGTAGCATCAGAAACCGCTAATTCAGCGGAGAGAGTGAATGTAGCTGTCTCCAATACAAGTCACTTCGAATCCATTAGAAAATCTCATAGCGGACACCAGTATCTGGCTACCTGATTTGTATGTGATCGGGGCAATGATTTTTCCATTATTTGCCAGCTGTGATACAAGGCTTTGAGGTATCTCCTCAACAGAACCGAAGATAATGATTGTGTTAAAGGGAGCCGATTCAAGCCACGCGTAATAACTGAGGTCATTTTTCACGTTGTATTTGTTCTCATTGGTCATTATTATACCTGGATCTGAAACATAGAGGTTTTCAGTCAATTCTGAAATAAGTCTATTGATATATAGAGAATTCCGACCGATTAACAGAACTCTGCTCATGGCTCTGATTGAAGATTCTTTAAGTATGTCTGCAATCATCTGCGGAGAAGGTTGAATAAGCCCGCCGCTTTGAGGCACGGGCATATTCTCGTAGGCGATGGATCTATAATTTCCATCAATAAAATTTTCTCTTTTGACTTTGAGAAATGCTGTTCGCAAATCCTTCCACTCGTTTTCTTTTACAGGGAATAGGATGTCAGCCAGTTTCAATCTCTCCTCATGCAATTCATTTATCTCATCAGTTTCCTGGCTGAAGAGATATACTGTTGAGAGTGCAATGAAAATAAATGAGATGAGAAGAGATTTGTTCATAAACAATCTAATCCCTTGTGAGAGATCTGTATTTAATTCTATGAGGGGTTTCGGCATCTATCCCCAATCTCTTTTTGCGGTTGTCCTCATATTCTGAATAGTTCCCTTCAAACCAATATGCCTGGCTGTCTCCTTCAAAGGCGAGGATATGAGTCGATATCCGGTCGAGGAACCATCTGTCATGGCTAATAACCACTACAGAACCGGCAAAGTTGAGAATGGCATCTTCCAGGGCTCGTATGGTGTTGACATCGAGGTCATTGGTCGGCTCATCGAGCAGCAGAACATTGGCTTCCTCTTTGAGCATCATAGCCAGGTTTATGCGATTTCTCTCCCCACCTGAAAGCACTCCGACTTTTTTCTGCTGATCAGCACCCTGAAAGTTAAACCTTGATGCATAGGCTCTGGAATTGATCAATATTTTTCCCAATTGTATCTGTTCCAGCCCATCGGAAAGAATCTCATATACGCTTTTATCGGGATCCAGGCGATCTCTCATCTGATCCATATAAGAGAGAACAACTGTCTCTCCTGTTTTAAATGTTCCCGCATCGGGTTTATCCTGTCCGGTTATCAATTTAAATAAAGTCGTTTTACCGGCACCGTTTGGTCCGATTATACCTACTATGCCACCGGGAGGTAGTTTAAATGTGAGATCCTCATAGAGTAATTTATCATCAAAAGCCTTTTTGATATTATCTGCCTCGATGACAACATTTCCCAATCTTGGTCCCGGAGGAATATAAATCTGAAGATCCTTATCCCGTTCATCATTATCCTGGTTTAGGAGAGATTCGTAGGAGTTTATTCTGGATTTAGATTTCGCATGCCGTCCCTTGGTACCCATGTTTATCCATTCCAGTTCCCGCTTCAGTGTTTTCTGTCTTTCAGATTCCTGTTTTTCTTCCTGCGAGAGTCTCTTCTGTTTCTGATCCAGCCAGGAAGAGTAGTTTCCTCTCCAGGGAATACCTTCCCCTTTGTCCAGTTCCAGAATCCATCCCGCTACATTGTCCAGAAAATACCGGTCATGGGTCACGGCGATAATGGTCCCTTCATAACGTTGCAGATGATGTTCGAGCCAGGCTACGGACTCAGCGTCCAGGTGGTTTGTCGGTTCATCGAGCAGTAAGATATCCGGTTTTTTCAATAGGAGACGACAGAGGGCTACTCTTCTTTTTTCACCTCCTGAGAGG
>JADGDJ010000008.1 GCA_016744925.1 Spirochaetaceae bacterium | reverse complement strand
CTGAAGCGGTAACACGTTGGACTGAAAAGCTGGGTGGTGAGATCGAGAAGAATAAGATCCTCCAGTTTTTCTTTTTTGAACAATGGTTGAAGGTTAGGACCTATGCCAATGATATGGGTATTAAAATTATCGGTGATATTCCGATATTTGTTGCATCTGACAGTTGTGATGTCTGGTCCAATAGAGATTTATTTCTCCTCAATCACGATGGATCACCCTCTTCCGTCGCGGGAGTTCCTCCGGACTATTTCAGTGAAACCGGTCAATTGTGGGGAAATCCTCTCTACGATTGGGACGCCATGGAAAAAAATAACTTCAAGTGGTGGATCGAGAGATTCCGAGGCACTTTAAAGCTGGTTGATATCATACGGGTTGATCACTTCAGGGGTTTTGAAGCCTTTTGGCAGGTTCCGGCCGGGAATGATACAGCTGTAGAGGGGCAATGGGTGAAGGCTCCCGGTGTTAAACTCTTTACAGAAGTCCGCAAGGAAATGGGAAGCCTTCCTGTACTCGCTGAAGATCTGGGGCTAATAACGAAAGAAGTTTATGATTTGCGGGACCGTTTTAATTTTCCCGGCATGCGAATTCTGCAGTTCGCCTTTGATGAGGCGGAAGGTGATACGGGTCTCGACCCAGATAATATCTTTTTACCACACAATTATGTCTCCAATTCTGTTGTCTATACGGGAACACACGATAATGCAACCATGAAAGGCTGGCTTGATTCGTGTACTTCCAAAGAACTCAAATTCATCAGGTCGTATTTCGGTTATGATGGCGGTGATCTGGTTTGGCAGTTTATCCGTTTAGCTTTGTCATCTGTTTCATCCTATTGTATTATTCCCATGCAGGATATTCTGGAGTTAGATGATTCGGCCCGGATGAACATACCTTCTACACTCGGTGGAAATTGGTCATGGAGATACTCTGAAGATATGGTAGATCGGGAGATAAAGGAAAAACTGCTGGCAATGACTCAAATTTACGGCCGTTGCTCTTAATCCAGTTGAAGTTCTTCGGAGATCTGATCCCGGAGAGCTTTGGCAAACTCTTTCAATTCTTTGTTCTCTCTGCGAAGAAGTTTTATTTCATATATCATCCATTCGATATCTTCTTCGGCGTCGACAACATCGTAACTCATATCCGAATCGGGGTTGTATTTTATCCAGCAGATTTGATTACCATTTTGTTTTTTTCTTTTCAAAAGCGCTTCAAGATTATCTAATCTGTCTTTTTTGTGGCTGAAATCCATATAGATCACTATATTCCTTAATTATCATTTTACTATTTCTTGAAACTTAATATACCATGTGTAATGATATTAGTATGAAGAAAATTGGTATAGCACTATTACTGTTTGTTTTACTCTTTGTTTTTGGCGGCTGCAGCACTATTGAAAAAGCCGGTATCAATATGATTTCTGATATCATGGCTGGAGAGGGAAGTTCTGAACTTTTCACAACAGATGATGATCCCGAACTGGTAAAGGACGCCCTGCCCTTTATCCTGAAGATGTATGAAATGCTCGTCAGTGAAAATTCCGACGATACGGATCTTCTACTGGCGACGGGCAGTACATTTATTATGTACTCTAATATTTTTATTCAGACCCGGGCAGAGATGCTTCCTGATGAACTCTTTATGGAACAGCTGAGAATGCTCAAGCGCTCCAAAAAAATGTATAAAAGAGGGGCCGGGTATATTCTTGATGCTCTGGATTTAAAATACGACAATTTTAGAGCCAATCTGGATGCCGGTTTCATCGACTTGGCTCTCGAAAATATGGATGAAGAAGATGTTCCTTATCTCTATTGGGCTGCTTCAGGACTGATGGGGGAGTTTTCAACCGACCCATTCGATTTCAGCCTTGGACCTCATGTGTATAAACCGGTCGCATTTATCTATAAAGCTCTGGAGCTGAATGAATCTTATAACATGGGAGCTCTTCACGATCTTCTCATTCAAATCAACAGTTCTCTGCCAGAGGCTATGATGTTTGTAAAGAGCGAAGACGGCGAATCCTATACAGAGGATTTCGTAACTCAGTATTATCTCTCTCGCAATGCGGCAACCCCTTTCGACCGGGCGCGTTATCATTTTGAGCAATCGGTTGAAATATCCGAAGGGTTGAGCGCCGCTCCTTATATTTCTCTTGCGGCGACAGTTGCTGTCAATGAACAGGACTATGACGAATTTGAAAGATTATTGACCCGGGCACTGGAAATAGATCCCGAACAATTTCCTGAAATGAGACTGGCAGGTCTTATTTACAGAGATAAAGCACAATGGTTATTAGACCATCGATCGGACTACTTTTTACTGGACTTTGGTGAAGGAGAATTTAATGAAATTTTTTAAACAAATCAGTTTGATTTTTATTTTAATGATATTGATAGCCGCACCGGTTACATCGCTGACTGTTAAACTGGGAAGTGTTGTTCCCGCAGGATCAGACTGGGATCTGGCTTTAAAACAAATGGCTAATGACTGGCAGACCATTACAAACGGGCAGGTCAGAGTAAAACTTTATGCGGGAGGTATCGCCGGCAGTGAAGAGAATATGATTCAGAAAATGAGGATCAATCAGCTCGATATGGCAGTCCTCTCGGCGATAGGAATGAATAAAATTGTTCCCGAAACATTTGTTCTCAGTCTTCCTTTTCTTATGGAAAATGATGAGGAAGTCCAGTACATGCTCGACGAGGTCGCTCCCGAATTCGATAGCAATTTTTCCGAGAAGGGATTTGAGGTCCTCATGTGGGCTTCTACGGGATGGATTCGATTTTTCAGTCGTGACAAAGCGACAACTCCCGATTTACTCAGAAGACAGAAAATTGGTGTAGACGGGACGGAAACCGAGATGATGGACGCCTGGAAGAGCTTGAATTTTCACGTAATCCCTATTGGAATAAACGATACTCTCTCCGGGTTACAGAGCGGTATGATCGATGCGTTTTATGCACCACCTATGGGCGCCGCATCCTATCAATGGTTTGCTCTGGCTCCTCATATGAATGAAATGCCCGTTTCTCCTTTATTGGGAGGAATCGTTATTTCCAAAAGAACCTGGAATAGAATCCCTGCCAGATATCATGAGCAGCTGAAACAATCTGTCCTCAATATCAATTCAAAATTTAATCAATATTCTGAAGAAATGAATGATGAGGCCGTAGAAGTTATGCTGGAGAATGGACTGCAGATTGACTCCATTACAGAAAGTGAAAAAATAGAATGGGAAAATCTTTTTGATGCGGATTACAGCGCTATTGTCGGGCCTGGAAAACTAATTCCTTCTGCCACTCTGGACATGGTAAATGCCAAACTCGGAGAGTACAGGGCTGCTCAGTGAAAGAAAAAAGTATAATCTCTTTCTTTCATAAAAGTGAAAACATCGTCGCGACTTTAGCACTCTTTGCGCTAATTCTCCTGCCTTCGGCGGAAGTTCTTGTTCGGCTTGTTCTGAAAACCGGTGTTCCTGATTCGGGGGCTCTTATTCCCCATGCTGTACTTTGGGTAACCTTTATGGCTGGCATGTTGACGTCCCGGGCCAAAGAGCATCTCTCTCTGACTATTATTCACGGCGAATTAAAAAAGCCCTGGAATACCATTGTCGATTCTACGAATTCTCTTCTCGGAACTGCGATCACTACGGCGTTTGCTGTAAGCTCTCTGTCTATGATTCTCTTTGCCTTCGATATCGAGCAAATGGTGGGACCTTTTCCTATTAAAGTTGCAACTGCGATTGTCCCCATTGGTTATGGCGTCATGGCCTTGCGTTTTGTATTTTGGAAAAGAGAAAATCACGTGGTAAAGTACTTCGGGCTGATCGGAATTTTCCTGGGAGTGCTTCTTGCAATTCCTCCCATCGTCAATATTTTGAGTTTCCTGAATCCCGATGTCCCATTGTGGATGTATGATCTGTCAGATTCTTTTTATGAGTTTCTTCCTTTGATCCGGATGCCTATAGTTTTTATTCTTATTCTGGGTGGTTTAATTGGAACGCCTATATTTGTACTGTTGGGTGGTATAGCCTATGTGCTGTTTGCCGGTAACTGGGGAGCCCTGGAAGTTCTGCCTCTCGAAGCTTACGATCTCTTGACCGGTAAATCCATCCCCGCAATACCCCTATTTACTTTTGCCGGGTTTATCCTTTCGGAAAGCAATTCGGGAAAAAGGCTTGTGGGGCTATTTAAGGCCTGGTTTGGATGGCTTCCCGGTGGAATGGCCGTAGCTGCTGTTCTCGTCTGTGCCTTTTTTACGACATTTACCGGTGCTTCAGGTGTGACCATATTGGCACTTGGAGGTCTGCTCTCTTTTGTACTTATGGATAGCGGTGGGTATACAAAAAAATTTACAACGGGGCTTCTCACCTCATCGGGAAGTATCGGATTGCTCTTCCCACCGAGTCTGCCGATTATTCTCTATGGTGTAATGGCTCAGATCAGTATTAAAGATATGTTCATCGGAGGAATAATCCCCGGAGCGATAATGGTCCTGGCTCTTTCTCTTATGGGAGTCCGCCACGCGGTCAAAAACGGGATCAAACCAATCCCCTTTAATTTAAAAGATGCCTTACTCTCTGTTAAAGAAGCTTCGGGAGAAGTTATGCTTCCGGTCATTATACTTCTCGGATATTTTGGCGGTATAACCACTATAGTTGAAACAAGTGCTATTGCAGTTCTCTATTCCATAATTCTGGTTTTGTTTATTCACAAAGATCTGAAATTTAAGGAATTAGGAACAGTTATTCTCAAATGTATGCCCATCATAGGTGGTGTACTGGTCATCCTTGCCATGTCAAAAGGGCTTTCCTACTATATAGTCGATGCGGAAGTTCCCATGAAGCTTACCGCTATGGCAGAGGCCCATATAAGTTCAAAGTATGTATTTTTGATTTTACTCAATATTGTTCTTCTCATTACAGGTTGTCTGATGGATATCTTTTCGGCGATTATTGTTGTCGGGCCATTGATATTACCTCTTGGACACTTGTACGGGATCGACCCTGTTCATCTTGGAATTATTTTTCTTGCGAATCTGGAGTTGGGTTATTTAACTCCTCCTGTAGGTCTGAACTTGTTCCTCGCATCTTATCGGTTTGAAACGCCATTGTCGAAAATCTATAAGACAATCATTCCATTTTTCCTTTTGTTACTGCTTATGGTTATTCTTATAACCTATGTACCGTGGTTCTCTACTGGACTGCTCGCTATTTTCAAATAGCAGTGGAAACTGGAGTATAAATAATTCAAATAAAAACATTCCGAGTCTAGGATAATTTATGAATTGATATATACTAATGATCAGGAAGCTTTTCATTTACTTTCCTCGTAATAATGTTTAGCCGGTTTTTATATATATAAAACCGGCTTTTTTTCTTTTTCCTGAGGAGTTGGGAATATGTCTAGTGCTGTGGAAGTGTATTTAAATGCGCAGGGAATTGAGTACACAAAAGCGGGCCTCTATGAAAAAGCCCTGATTTCATTTAATGAGGCACTCTCTATCAGTCCGGAAAACTCACTTTTTCATTTCAATAAAGCTCTTGTTTATGAGAAGTCGGGAGATTTTCCCAATGCTCTAGAATGTTTGAATCTTTCAATTAAATACAATCCTGAAAGCGATGAGTTCTGGAATGAGATGGGATTGGTTCGATATGAAATGGGGGAGAGGGACAACGCAGAAAATTGTCTGAAAAAAGCCCTTTCCTTAAATCAGTCCAGTTCTGCTGCCTGGAATAATCTGGGCGTTTTATATTTTACTGGTGGGAATATTAAAGAGGCATGTAATTGTTTTCAGGCTTCTGTAAAATATGACAGCACAAACTCGGACGCATGGTATAATCTCTCTGATGCATGGTTAGAACTGGGAGATCGCAGGAAAAGTTATGATGCCAAAAAAAACTACAATAGACTTGTCGATTAGAGCAGAAGAACTAATTGTAACAATCTACAAAAAGAAATCGGATCTTCAGGATATGGGGAAAAGAGCCTCGAGGATAATCATGACCATGGAGTCCTTTAAAAAAATACAAAAATATCATTTAGGTCTGGGAGAAGTTCAAGGTGAATTGGGAGATTATATTACCGATGATGAAATCTTTGGAATCCCCGTATTTATAGACCATGTGGAGGGAATAATTGTTGAATAAAAAAATAGGATTTATCGGAACGGGAAATATGGGCAGTGCCATGATCGGCGGGCTTATCACTAAAAAGACAGTGGCTGAAAATCAGATTTTTGTCAGTGACAGAAGTGATGAATCTTTAAAACGCATTCAGTCAAACTGGAGTGGTGTTAACTGCTCTACAAACAACCGAACGACAGTTGAGAATTCCGATATTATTATTCTCGCAGTAAAACCCCATATTTACAGTTCTCTGATAGAGGAAATCGCTTCTTTCGTAGACAGCTCCAAGATCATAATCACAATAGCTGCTGGTATCACCATAGAGCAAACAGAAAAGATGTTCGGGTCGGATGTCAAAATTATCCGAACAATGCCCAATACTCCGGCACTGATCGGGGAGGGAGTGACCGCCTACTGTTGTAATTCTTTTATATCAGAAGATGAAATTATTCAGACTCTTCCCGTATTTGAAAGTTTCGGAATCGTTGAAAAAATAGAAGAAAAATATTTTCATGCGGTAATAGCCGTGAGCGGCAGTTCTCCTGCTTATGTTTTTATGTTTATCGAAGCCATGGCCGATGGGGCTGTTCTTCAGGGGTTGCCCCGGGCACAGGCATACAGGATGGCATCACAGGCTGTTTTGGGTTCAGCCAAAATGGTACTGGAAACAGGGCGACATCCAGGGGAATTAAAAGATGCGGTTTGTTCCCCCGGAGGAACAACGATTGAAGCTGTGGCTACTCTGGAAGCGGAAGGGATGCGTAGTGCCGTTATCAAAGCCATGAATGATAATGTCAAAAAATCAAAAGAAATGACAAATAAATAATCTTACATTAAAATTAAAGCGAAATGAAAAAAGATAACGTTGAATTGATCTGCAGTATAAGTGAACTATCCAATCTCTTTAAGGGAAAAGCCAATATCCAGGGATTTCTATCGAAGGTGACCAGTACCATAGCAGGGCATATGAATTGTGATTCCTGTTCTGTTTTTATCCTCGATGACCTCACTGATGAGCTGATTCTTGAAGCCACTGAGGGTCTCAACAAGGACTTTATCGGGAAACTTCGCTTGAAATCCGGAGAGGGGCTGACCGGTCTGGCAATGAAAGAGGAGAAATCTATCCTCGAAAAGGATGGTCTGGATAATCCTCAATTCCGCCAGATTGAGGGATTTGGAGAAGAGGCATACAAATCTTTTCTGGCAGTCCCTATACTAAGCGGATTATCTAAAATAGGTGTGGTTGTACTCGAGCATAGGCAAAAGGATTTTTTCAACATCAATGATCAGCTGGCCATAAAAGCCATTGCCTCTCAGTTGGCGACCACTCTTGAAAATGTAAAACTTCTCATCAGTATCGATGAAATTAAAGTGACAGAACAGAGAATAGTAATCGGGAATCTCCATATTAAAGGGATTGCCACCGATTCGGGTATTGCCTGCGGTAAAGCTTTTTTAATGGGAGACAGTCACAATACTATATTTCTCAATGCGGAAGATATTGAGTACGGTAGAGATCTAAAGGATTTTGAAGAGTCTCTCGGCAATACGGTTCTGCAGGTTGAAGAATTACAACAGCTAATGGAACGGGAGCATTCAGATGTTGCCTCTATGATATTCGGTACACATTTGTTAATGCTCAGCGATTCCAGTTTTTCCGGAGAAATGTTAAATCTGATCAATACTGGTGATGAGCCGGCGCAGGCTGTCGTCACAACAGTCAACAAATACATCTCTATTTTCAAAGAGAGCAATAACCCCAGGCTTCAGGAAAAAGTTCAGGACATAAAAGATCTTGGTCACAGGCTGTTGAGGAACCTCAGTCACAAAGTCTATGAAGAGGGTGATTATTCTCAGCAGATTGTTGTTGCACGGGAGCTTCTACCGTCTGAGCTGATAAAAATAACTGCACAGGATGCCGAAGGTTTGGTCCTCTTTGGCGGAGGTGCCACAGCACATATCACTATTCTGGCAAAGTCATTGGGAGTTCCCATCATTTTTACTGATGACAGGCGAATCTTCAGTATTACTGAAAACACAGAGATGATTGTTGATGCCAATCAGGGACACTTATTCATCAATCCCGATAAGGGGACAAAACGCAAATATGAACGACACAGTGCCAGTGCATCGATTTCCGAAGAAGAGATCAGCCGGATTAAAGAGACAACGGCGACTGAGGATGGAGTATCAGTAAAACTTCTTGCAAACATCAACCTGTTGAGCGATCTTAAAAATGCCTGGCTTTTCAAGGCTCAGGGAGTCGGTCTCTATAGAAGTGAGTTTCCTTTTATTATCAGAAATAATTTCCCTTCAGAAGAGGAGCAGTTTCAGATCTATAGAAAGTTAATCAACGACTCTCCGGGAGATGAAATAACATTGAGAACTCTCGATATCGGAGGAGATAAAATACTCTCCTATATGAAGGATATCGAAGAGGAAAATCCCTTTCTCGGACTGAGGGCCATCCGCTTTCTCCTGAAAAACAAAAATATATTGATCACTCAGCTGAAAGCTATGCTTCGCGCCGGAGCGGGAAAAGATCTTCGGATCATGTTTCCTCTTGTGTCCTCTCTCGACGATCTGCTTATGGCAAAGGTCGTGGTCAGGCAATGTCTGGAAGAATTAAAGAGAGATAAAGTAGAACACAACAGTACTCCGAGAATCGGTGTAATGATTGAATTGCCATCAGCAGTGATGGTTATTGAAGAGATTTGCAGAGAAGCAGATTTTGTCTCAATCGGCACAAATGATCTCGTCCAGTATCTGATTGGTGTGGATCGTTCCAATGATCATGTTGCCTGGTTGTACACAGCAAAACATCCCGCTGTATTGCGAGCATTAAAGGCCATTGTTGATGGAGCACTGAAAACGAAATGTGATGTGTCAATCTGCGGGAATATAGCAGGGGATTCGAAGCTTGTAAAGGTACTTATTGGAATGGGTTTGAGAAAATTCAGTATGAATCCTGTAAAAATCCCCATTATCCAGCAGGCAATAGAATCCATTGATACGGAGAAAGCTGTCCAAATGACTGAGGAATTACTCAAGTTGGGGACGGTTAGTGAGGTTGAAGATTATTTCAGAAAAAATTGATGAAAAATGTATAAAAAAGGCCTCACTCATCGTCGATTATATGGCGCAGGTCATTCGGGGGAAAAGAGAATTTCTCCAACTCCTCACTACGGCTTTTTTAGCTGAGGGGCATGTTTTAATTGAAGATCTACCCGGCACGGGTAAAACAACAGCCGTAAAAACGCTGTCTCATATAGTCGATGGTCTCAATTTCAAAAGAATTCAATTCACACCGGATCTGCTCCCCTATGATATTACAGGAGTTGAAGTCTGGGATCCTGTCAGTTCCTCTTTTATTCTGAAAAAAGGACCTGTCTTTGCCAATATCATTCTGGCTGATGAAATAAACAGAACGACTCCTAAGGTCCAGTCGGCACTGCTTGAAGTCATGGCGGAAAAACAAGTGACAATCGGAAGTAAAACCTATCCTTTTGAAGGGCTGTTTTTTGTTGCGGCAACAGAAAATCCTATAGAATTCGAAGGGACCTATCCGCTACCGGAAGCCCAGAAAGACCGCTTTCTCATGAAACTTTCCATCGGGTATCCCGATGAGGAGAGTGAGTTTCAAATCATTAAAACAAATCCTTCAAAAACCATTCTCAATACAATGCAGCCCTTGTGCGGACCTGCCGAAATTGAAGAGTTGATCGCTTCTGTCGATTCGGTTTTCTGCGACGACAGGCTTATTCGATGCGCCGTATCCATAGCCAAAAAAACAAGAAATCACAGCTCTGTCGAGATGGGTGTTTCTCCACGAGGATCTCTGATGCTTATAAAAGCCTGCAGGGCCTACGCTCTGGTGAAAGGGAGAGATTATGTCATCGATCAGGATCTTGTCGAATTGGCTCCTCTTGTATTCGGTCACAGATTGAGAATGAAAAATGTTAAAAAATCTGCAGAAATTCTTATCGGGGAGGTGGCTTCTCTTGAGATCCAGAAAATTCCCCGTTAAATTTCCCATAACCCTCAACGGACTGGCTTTTTTTTTGTCCCTCTGATTTTACTCATAGGGGGAATGAAGAGAAAAGAAGCTGTAACTATGATCTGGGGTGGTTCCTTTCTGCTTCTATTCTCTATTCTCTTAATACTCTCAATTTTACAATATGTCTTTCTTAAAAAGTCCTTTAGAAAAAATCCGCCCGATTTTCCTCTTCCTTCTACTTGTATCAGTGGTGAAAATTTTTTGGTTAACCTGGAAGTTTTTATTCCGTTGCTCTTTCCCGGCTTCAGGTGTATCTGGAAAACTGAGCTTCAATGGGTTGATGGTGGTCGATTCCTCTCTTCCAATTGCGGTCTCAGCCGGGGAAGCCGGATGTATGATGTATTCTTTGAGAATACTCATCGCGGTGTTTATAGAGGACCTTCGGGAACTCTTGTTCTGGAAGATCTCTTCGGTTTTACAAAATTCCCCCTCTTTACAGGAGGACCGGTTGTTCTGCACATCTATCCGGGAGTCCAAACAGATGGATTTACAAAAGAAAGGATTATTACAGGTGGCGAGACGGCAACTGTCGAACGGAATAGAATCAGGACTGATGAGTTACTCGAAGTCAGAAAGTATTATCCCGGAGATGATGCGAGAAGAATCAACTGGAAAATGTTTGCCGCATCGGGAGAACTTTTTTTGAGAATAGGCGAGGAGGTTCCTCCTCCCACGGGGGAAGTCGCTATTGTGCTCAATAGTTTTTCTCCGGCCCTGAGCTCTTTACGGGATTCGTCAGACCTCACGGATACCCTTATCTCCTCTTATATTACTTTCATCTATTCCTTTGTCGAAAAGGGGTGTATTGTCCGGGTCCTGGCTCCCGGAATGAGAGACTTTATAGAGTTTAACCCCAGGAAGCCCGATCATCTTTTCAAAATCCTCTCAGATGTGACCCCTGCGGATAAGCTGGTGAAAATTCCTGAACGGGATTTTTTATATGTACTCAGTCATCCCCTGTCGGAATATTTAAGGGAATTGGCAGTAAAGGGAACAGGGGAGGTTAAAGTTTTTATCAAAGCACTGCCCGAAATTCAAGTGAATAGTTATTATAGAAAATTACTTTTCAGAGATTCAACTCAGAAGGGTTTATCCCTAGGGGAATATTTTACCTACAGGGAATTGGAAAAGGCTGTGGAAGAAGATGTTTCAAACTTGAATAGGTCGGGAAAGGGGAAAATCCATTGTGAAATACTCTAATGAGTCCTCCAATTTAACCAGCGATATTCTCCGCCTGCTTCTGCAGCTTTCATTGTTTGTTATTTATGGTAAATACATGGAAGAGGTTATCAATTATCCCTTTCTTATGATCTCATTTGTCCTTGCAAACTTCTTCTCTTATTTATTCTGGAGAGTGAAATTGAGATCCATCCCCGCATTGAGCCTTCTTCTGCTGATTCCCTGGCTGGTGCGTTATATCGTGTATGTCATAAATTTTTTTGAGAAATCCTTTCTTATGATTTCATTTGATATGAATTTCTTTTTGCTTCTTCTACCGGTTTACATGGCTTCGATTATGACATGGTACTGCCTTGTAACACCCCGATTTAGAAAATATGAAGTTCTCTTAAACGGCGTATTCCTTTATTTCCTCTTTTGGAAACAGAGTCATTACAAGATTTCAATAGTTCCCAATCCCGCCTATCTGGCTTTGTTTGCCTTAACATTTATACTCGTGGAACTGCTCGTACTCTATCTTTCTATAGCCGGAGAAAGGGGGCTGAGAAAAAGTTTTTTACGAATTGTTAAAGAGGTCAGCCTGTTTTTTCTGATTTTAATTCCTCTTATAATTTATTTTCTTTTACCGCTATGGGAAAAATATGAAGAGGGCTCTGTCGCCGGAGGGGGAGGTCTTTTAAAATCTTCAATGTTCCGTTTTGACTTTTCCGAGTATATCAAGCTGGAAACAGAAATCTCTATGAGTGACGACCTTGTCCTGATGTACCGAAAAGAGGGACCGGCAGAGAGAATGCTTTTGAGGCGATATGTCTTGTCGGGATATGAAAAAGATCAGGGATTTTACCGTCATGATCGAGATAAGACCAATCCACCGGATATCCTTCTCCCCCGTTATATAGAATACGAAAATCCTGCCTATCTGAGCCGTGAAAAAGTCAAACAGGAACTGTTCCTGGTCAACATTGATCCCACGGCATTTCTCTCTATGAATCATCCCCTGAATTCACAACCGATTTACAACTGGGACGATTCTTCATTTGCCAGAATTTATCAGAGTGATGCCATGGTCTCTACCATGAGAATCAAAGAAATAGATCCCCTTATCTCCATGGAGGAGGATGTCTTTAATCATTATACCTATACGGGAGATGATGAGGCTATCGGTGAACTTGCCGCAGAAGTCACTGCGGATACACCTGGAGCTCTTTTAAAGACCATGGAAATTGAAAACTTTTTTCACAAGAACTATTTCTATTCCTTAAAACCGGGAGTTGCCCCGGATGGAGATCAATTATCCTATTTCATCAATGAATCTCAGAAGGGATATTGTTCCTATTTCGCTTTTTCTATGGCATTGATGTGCCGCAGTCTGGGTATTCCCGCTAGAGTGGCTGTGGGGTTCTGGGTGGATCCCGATGTTTCAGTATTGAATTTTTATCCCGTACGAGCTGATCAGGCACACGCCTGGGTCGAGGTGTATTTCAATGATTATGGATGGATTGAATTTGATCCTACATCGTCTACGATGTTTCCCGGAGAGCAGTATCCCTTTGCCAGTTTTACAATAGATGAATTCAGCCCCTATATTGAGGAAATACTCGACAATGAGTTGATTCCGGAAAATCTCTCTGAATTGGATTCCTATACCGATGAAGATCTCAACGAGAACGGAATGATCAAGACCATCCTCAGTTTTTTTGAGAGTAAATGGTATTTAGTCCTTTTGACTTTTTATGCCTTGTACATCTTTCTGGATCGATATATATATAGGGTCATTTCGAGATTGAGCCGATCCGACAGATTGAAAACAAAGTATTTGTATCTTCAGCTTAGAGGCAGACTTTCTATTGAAAGAAAAAAATATACTGAAAGTATTGGTGATTACGCTTTACTCATTGAAAAAAATTGGGAAATCCCCTTTGTCGAGCTAACTGATCTCTATCAGAAGTCTGTCTTTTCTCCCCATTATTCCAGGGAGGATTACAATCTGTTCCTTGAGAAGCACAATGAAACAATGATTGCATACAGATACAAAATACCCCGCTTGAAGAGGTTCCTCTTTTTTGTACTTCCTCTTCTCAGGAGCCTGCATAAATGAAGATGAAACCAATTTTGTTCGTACTTTTATGCCTCCCGATTAATACATTTTCACAGGACCAAGATGAAGGGTGGTATTTTGATGAAGCGGAAAGTGCCCTATATAAAGAAAATTATGAGCATGCCATTTCTGTTCTCGAAGAGGGGAGGATGGCATACCCCGAATCATATCGAATCGTTGAAAAAATTGGAGATCTCTATTTCGACAAAGAACTCTATTCTCTGGCATTACAGTACTATCGGGAAGGAGAAGTTATCCAGCCCGATAGAGGAACGGTTATCTATCAGATCGGATCTACTTTAGGGCGTTTAAATGAAAACGATGAGTCGATTCTCTATTATGAGAAGCTGCTCGATTATGAAGACTATCATCGAACTGCCGTTGATGATTTGTCCTGGCTCTATTATAAAGTTCACCGTCTTGAAGAGAGTGAGAAGATTTTACTCGATGAAATTGATCGATCTTTTCATAGAAACCTGGCCATAACATTGGGTACGGTGTATTCCGATATGTACAACTATGAAAAATCCAAAGAGTATTATCTTATTTCCATAGAAGATGCCCTTGAGAATAATGCGGGATATTTTGCTTCTGTGGCTCTCTATAATTTATCTCTGCTGGAATACTCATTTTACAATTATGAACAGTCTCTCCAATACACAGGAGATTCTCTGGATTCCAAGGATCGATCGAGTGGGCATCTGGCTAGAGGGGAAATACTGCAGCTGGCTGGTCGATACGATGAGTCGGAGGAGGAATACCTTCTTGCAGAATCTATGGATGATACGCCACTTTCCCGAATCGCCCTGGCTGGATTGTATCAGAAAACTGGCAATCTGCAGAAAGCTATGGCTTATATCTCCGATGTTCAGAGCCGCAGAGATATGAGCTGGATGTATTTTTTTGGTACGGATCACTATCAGTATTCCATGGATTTGAATCGACCTCTCAGCGATATATACAGTGCCAGGGCGGAATATGAGAAAAGGCGCTTATACAGTAGTTTTCCGGACTGGGTCCTGGGAAAAGTGAATCAGGTAAAATTTGGAATACTCTCTTTCTATAATGAGCAGAAATATAAAAAAGCCGCTAGAACAGTGGGTGACGAAACAAGCGGAGGAAGTGATCTGAACAGCTGGTGGTCTTATTCTCGTGCATCTATGGGAAACCAATCTACTTTTATGAAATATATAGAACTCTGCGAAGCATTCGAGTTGGAATTGACAGAGAAATCAATTCCCTGGTATCTGCTGGAAAGAGGACGGGAGAGTTCAGACTACTCTCTACTCAATCAGGCATTGGCTTTATTTCGTACGGATTGGGAAGTTGAGCCCATAATCGAGACCCTCGAGTATCTCATCAAACTGGAAAGTCGAAAGAATATTTTTTTGAAGAGACAGCGCTTAAATTACCTCTATTCATTAAATAATGGAGCCCTAATGCAAAATGGTCTGGGACTACCGATCGTTCTGGAACACAGGGGATCCGGTAGTGAAAGGAAATTGAAACGATATCTGGAAAAAACAGGTTTTGATGTGACTTTAACTGCCAGTGAGGGATATTCCTTCAAACTGATTATATCCATCAGTGAAAATTCATATTCATGGTACCTTCTCAATGCCGCAGGAGAGATCTCTTATGAAGTGACGGCAGAATACGATAAATTGAGTAGTGAAGTTTACAGAGAATTAGTCATGTCGGTTTTTGATACGATCTATGCCTATCAATTTTGAAAGAGCCAGGTGATACAGTCTTTTACCCGAATGGTAAACTCTTTATCCCTCTGCATCAGTTTATATGTGAGATCTTTAGAACAATTGCCGCAGGTTCCCAGTTCATTGTGCAGTTTATAGCAGATCCTGCTGACAAATAAATGGGGATTAAAATCCGGTTCTATTTTCTTTAAATCCCTTAGAGGCTCGCTCTTACTTTCAATCCAGAAATAGGAGAAGAGCAGCTTTTCGATTTTCTCCCTATAGAATAATTGATTGGCTCTGTTGGCAATGTATGTACAGTAGTCGGTGAAGAACACAACATTTTTAAATTTAGAGAATTTTTGTACAAAATAGACATGAGAAATATTGTTGATTCCCACGATAATAGTTCTGGATCTGTCGGAACATATGGTCTTTATAGCTTTTTCCAATTCCATAAAATCTTCCTTGTGGAAGATGAGAGGAGGGAGAGGGTAATAAACAGTTGATTCTGAGAAACCCCTGTTCTTTCCGACAAAAGGGATCAGCCCTCCCTCTGGATTCATATCTTTTCTCTCTGGAATCTCAAATTCCCCCTTATAATAGGTCTTACTTTTGAGCTTTTCCTCTATTGATTGGAGGATTTTTGTACTGGAATCTGAAAATAGCGTATCGAGAGAATCTTCCAACTTTTCATAGAAAGTATTTTTTAACTTTTTCAAAATAGAAAGGGGGAAAAAAATCTCATCATCATTCAATTCGCTATCATTTTCCAGGTGTACATTCCGGATCGAGAATATAGCGGTCCCGCTTTTTATCAGATTTTCCTCGAGGATCTTCTGAAAGCTTTTTCCACCCGTGGACTTTTGGGGAGCTGTTTTCTCTTCGATTTCAATCGTATGACCATTTAGCACTGATGATAAGAGTATTCCGCTTCCGGTCAAACGGACCGTTGCGGGAATTCCGGTTTTCCAGAGTTTGTACGACTCCTTTTTAAATTCTTTAAGTTGCAGGTTGTGTCCGGAGACTTTGAAGATTGAATCACCCTTCTCAACTTTACTCTTAAATAAAACCTCTACAGTTTCTCCTTTCTTATAGGAGTTTCTCTTTCCTGTACTTCTCAGGGCAAACTGATATTTTTCTCTGTCCCTGAAAAGCAGCAGACCATCTCTATCGGATACATCCGTTTCAGTTTTAAATCGGAAACCGCCCTTGTCGGAGCTGAGTACTTTTCCCGCGGGTATACCTGTGTGAGAAGCATAGTCTCTGTTCACCATATTTTCACCTTTGGCAGACTTGAAAAAAGCACTGGTCTGATCCCTTGAAAAGGAGAGAGATGATAGTTCCTCTTCTTGTTGGATGACAGAGGGTTTTTCTTCTTCTAAAATTGAACGATAGTAGGAAACTGTATGTGATACGTATTCGGGACTCTTTAAACGGCCTTCAATTTTAAGGGAATTGATCCCCAGGTTTTGCAGGTCTTTTACAGCAGTTCCGGCTTTTAAATCATTGGCGGAAAAAGAATAGTTCTTCTGGTCGAACCAGGATCGACAGATCTGGCCGCATTCCCCTCGATTTCCCGATCTACCCAGCAGAGTTCCCGAAGCGAGGCATATCCCCGAAAAACTAAAACACATGGCACCGTGGATAAAAACTTCCAGTTCTATATCTCTATGGTCGGTGCGAATTTTTCCGATCTCTTCCAGGGTCAGTTCTCTCGCCAGAATTATTCGACTGAAACCCTCTTCCTTTAGAATTTGAACTCCTTCGGAATTGTGGGCAGCCAATTGAGTAGACGCGTGCATTTCCAAATGGGGGAAGTGATTTTTGATAATGTAGGCCAGTCCCGTATCCTGTAAAATGATCGCATCGACTTCTATCAGTGACAGGTGATGAAGAAGAGTGATCACCTGGGGCAGTTCGTCATCTTTTAATACTGTATTAATGGCTATAAATATTTTTTTCTGGTGCTTTTCCGCATAGTTTTTCAGCCTTCTCAGCGAATCGAGAGTGAAATTTTTTGCCCCTTTTCTAGCGGAAAAAGAACTCATTCCAATGTAAACAGCATCAGCACCTGCTTCAAATGCGTGAATTGATGAATTAAAACTCCCTCCGGGAGCGAGAATTTCAGGTATTAACATATACTAAATTATAACACGTTTATTATACTTAATAGAATATGATATTTTTGAAAGAACCGGATTTGTCTAAACCTGTAGACTGTCCCTATATTGACGGAGAAAAATTCACTCAGGAATATTTCTATGCCTATGACCTCGATGAGGAAGAGTTTGATGAGTTCCTCTCTGCAGGATGGCGCCGTTTCGGTCTGTTCTTTTTCAGACCTTCCTGCGTCAACTGTCATAGTTGTGTTCCTATTAGAGTTTCCACTCGCCGTTTTTATCCCACAAAGAGCCAAAGGCGTGTGTTAAAGAAAAATAGTGAAACCACTGTTCGGTTGAGCCATCTCGAATACAGAGATGAAATATTTGAAATTTATAAAAAACACTCGAAAGTGAAATTCGGTCAGGAAAGTGATATTTCCCATTTTAAGGACAGCTTTTTCCGACCGGCTGTCCCTTCGGCTCAAAGCGAATACTTTATTGATGGCAAATTGGCCGGTATAGGATTTCTCGATATCAGCTCAAAGGCTCTAAGCAGTGTGTATTTTATTTACGATCCTGAATTCTCCGATTTCAGCCTAGGCAAGTTCAGTATCATGAAAGAGATTGAGATAGGTAGGGAACTTGGCATAAATTATTACAATCTTGGATATTGGATTGAAGAGAACAACAGGATGTCCTACAAGGGGAAATTCAGCCCCCACCAGACCTATCACTGGGAAAAAAAAGTCTGGTTAGAAGGGAACTGTTACAAATCAGATGAGTCCAAAGATGTTTCCGATAAAGAAAACATAAAAACTCAGTAGAATAATTCCTTCAAAGCGATACACTTTTTTGTCTGAAGTTATAACGACCAGAAGCAGAGTCGCACCGAGAAACATGGGGATGTGGAAGCTGACAAGTTCATCGGGAATAATCAGTTTGCCGAATAAGGCGGGGATACCCATAACGGCAAGAGTGTTGAATATATTTGAACCGATCACATTACCCACTGCCATTTCCGGATTTCCTCTTCTCGCCGCTTGTATGGTAACCATTACTTCCGGGAGAGACGTTCCCAATGCTACTGCTGAGAGAGCAATCATTTCAGTGGCTATCCCTAAAGTATTTGAGATCTCTATGACTGCGTTAACAGTCCATGTCGCTCCCAGGGCTATAAGTGCCGGTGAGACAAAGAGCATAGTCCATACAAAGGGTGTCAATTTGTGCTCATGACTATCTTCAAATTCATCGAGTTCTTCATCGATGCTTCCATTTTTAAATGATGTATATATATACAATATTAACAAAGCAATACAGATTATCGCTTCAGGAAGTGAAAAGTTTTTGTCAATGACCATAAGGCTGATGAGCATCGCTGATGCTATGAGAAAAGGGATATCAGATCGTAAAATATCGTATTTGAGATCAAACCTTTTACCGACGAATGCCCCTACACCCATAACAAGGAATATATTCGTTATATTAGATCCAATGGCATTCCCCACGACAATTTCGGAATTTCCCTTTAAAACGGAAGCGATGGAAGAAGCCAGTTCGGGAAGGGATGTGCCTATTCCAATAATGATCACACCGATAACAAAACTTGGTATTTTAAAATACAGTCCGATTTTTTCAGCCGCTGAAATAAACCAGTCGGAAGCAAATATCAATAAGGCAAGTGATGCGGCGAATACGGCGATCCAGAGAATTATCATTTAAAATCCTTTTAAGAGCATTTTTATCCATTGTAATCAATTTGTTCTCCGGGATAAATAGACGAGACATTTTTATCTTGAGCATTGATATATTTATTGTGATAATATTCTCTAAAGGAGTCAGAGATGCCAATATTGAAAAATAAAGATATGAAGTCCGTTGAAGTGAACATGGAAGCGGCTAAAAATGTTCTGAAACAAACAGCTATAACTTCGAAAGAAGGCTGGGAGGGGTGGTCTATGCGTATTTTCACTCTTAAAAAAGAGGGATATACACCAAGCCATAGCCATCCATGGCCCCACATTAACTACATCATTAAGGGAATAGGGACATTATTTATTGATGGTGAGGAACAATCCGTTTCACCCGGTGATACGGCTTACGTACAAGGTGGAGAAAAACATCAGTTTAAAAATAATGGTGATGAGGATTTTTCTTTTATCTGCATAGTTCCTGAAGCGGGTGATAAATAATATAAAAATTAAACAAATCTCCTTTGATACTCATTGGTATTAGAAAGTATTAGTCCCGATTTTTCTTTTGTGCTTAAAAAGTACTAGAAAAATCCCGGTTTCGGGCTAAATTATACCAAACGGCATATCTATTGTTCAGTATTGCCGCGCTATATTGTGATTGTATTGTAAGGAGAATTATTATGGATCAAATTAATGCGAAAGAAGCAACTTGTGATAATTGCGCTCGTGTTTTTCAAGCTACGGCCAGACGTTATTACTGCACGCACTGCAATAAATACTATAATATATGTACCAGTTGCGCAGGAACCGAGCCAAAATGCCGTCACTGCGGAGTTCCTCTGAAAAGACGTTCAGAAACTCCCGTTTCTACGGCCGCCAGGAAAAGAGTTCAGCAAAGAGCCTGATTAATCAAGCAGTCCGTTGAGAATTAATACTTCCGGCCTGTATTCAAAATGTATAGTGTCGTAGAAGAGCCATTTGCCCCCCCAGATAAAACCATTTTTTTCGAATGATTTAATAAATGATTCGGGTGGTGTGAACCTTTTGCCGTAGGGCTGATCGTAAAAGTTCAGCCCTTTATTCTGTGTCCAGAGCCAGTATACTTCCTGTCTTCCCGAGTGAGGGAGAATAAGGTCCAGGGCAATTCCATATGAGTGAACGCTCAGTGTTTCTGTTTCGGCAATTCTTCTCCAGTTATATCCGTCAATTCTATTAAGAGATTGTATAAATCCTCTCAATTCGCGGTCAACAAGCATACGTCTTTGAATCTCCTCTTCAACGTCAGCCAGGTCTTCCAGAAGATCTCTATGAATCTGAAGCTTAAACCCAAGGAAATAGGTCGTTTTTACCCTTGCCCAGCTTGTATCGCGGTCATAGACTCGCCACAGGCTATTTAGAAATCCTGCGTGTCTCTGCAAAGGAGTTTCTTTTCTCTCAGCTATTACAGAATCAAGTCTTTGTTTTATTTCTATCGGTAATTCTTGAAATTCCGGGAGATCTGCCGGATATTGATTGAAAATGTGCGGGTTATATTTTTCTTTATGAAGCACAAGCTCTTCCGGTAGCAATCGCCCTCCTGCCCAGTAATACCACTGATCGTATACCTTCATTGCCCAGTCGTCATTTCTGTAGGTGATTTCGCTAATTTTATCGGGGTAGGCTTTTTTATAAGCCTGTATTATTTTTTCAGGGGTAAAATCTTCCTCCTGTTCTTCAGGAGAGTCTCTTTCTATTTCTCCTTGTGAGATATAGGACATTTCGCTTATTAAGGGTGTATCAAGAATCAGTTCCGAACCGTTTTGAACGCAGGAACTGAGAATTATTAGCATAATGAGATTCATGAGTTTTTTTTTCATACATTTATATTATAATCGAATATAATGTTTTTATGGTTCAAATATATACAAAACGAAATGATTTATCAGTTAACTCTATAATTAAGATCAAAAGGATAGTTGGATGTTAAGAAAATTCTTTATCATATTTATTGTATCAACAATTTTGCTATTTTCATGTGGAAAGGCCGCAGAGGATCAAATTCCCCTGGAGGAGGCCGAAACACAGGTTTTAGAAATAAGCAGTCAGGATGAGATGCTGATCTCACCGGATGATGTGGATATAGATCCTTCTTCACCAGTTTGGGATGATACCCAGTTACTGGCAGAATCTACTCTTTCATCTGTCGATTCTGAATCCGTTGGACAGTACTTTCCTGAGAGTGGACTGGATTTTTCAAGCCTTACGGTCAATTATTTCAATGCCGATGATTTTGATACATCTAAGTTGTTCAGTTCCGAATCAGCTGGTCCACTCAAAATTGTCGATTACGGACCTTATGGAGAGCTTCCCATCGAGATGAGAAAGCCGACTGTTTATGTTCTATTCAACCAGCCAATGGTTCCTATGAGCAAACTGGGAGCTCCGGTTAAGGAAAGTCCCATTCTGTCGATCTCCCCCTCTGTAGAGGGAACGTTCCGTTGGATGGGTACCAAGATGCTCAGCTTTTCACCTGATGAACCAATGTTCAGAACAAGAGATTATACTGTGACTGTAAACAAAGGCAGTTCATCAATTTTCGGGAAGACCCTTCCTTTGGATTTCAATTTTATTTTCCACAATGAATTTGTGGAGATTGTATCAATGTCCTTTGGTGACCTCGATGAAATTCACAATTCTACAAGTGAAGTTCCCCCGGAAATGGCCAGGAGTATCGTCCTGACATTTAACCAATCGGTGGTAGCGGAATCTCTCGATGGTTTTATCTCTGTAGAAGATGATTACAGAAGCTATCCAGTTAAAGTTGAAGCTTTTCCAGCAGAACATGAGAATTGGAAGAGCCCGACTTTGAGTCGAATGGTCAAAGTTTCTGTTGGAGATGATCTCCCCTTTAACAGTGAAGTGCGGGTAACTCTTCTCGACGGTGCCAGAGCCAATGAAGACTCGAGCCCCCGTGAGGATATTCAGCAAAAGACTTATAGAACCCTAAGCCCTTTTAGTTATGAGGACCACACTCGTTATAGTTACAATTTCCCCTATGATCCCGAAGGTGTGCAGAATCCCGTTTTTCTGGAGTTTTCCCATAGCTTGAACAAAGATTCAATAATTAAAAATATCAGCAGCAGTTTTCCCGACATCGATTTGAACGAACATATAAAAATTTACGATTATACCATACGAGTTGCCGATCTTCCTGTGGAATATGAATCGGAATACAGCCTATTTCTAAAAAGTGGCATTGAGGATGCTTATGGGAGAGCTCTCAATCTGGATAAAACCATAAATGTGACAGTTCCTCCGGCGGCTCAATACTCGCGTTTTCCCGGCTCCAATGGATTCAGAAGTCTTGAAGCCCAATACGGACCCCGTCTGATTTATGAATATCAAAATATTTCCAACGGGTCATTTTCCATCAACAATGAGCAGATGGACCCCGGATTCGATGCTGCGAAAAGAAACGAAGCCAATTACAAACTGGTAGATTTGACTCCGTATTTGAATGGAAATGGTTTCGGTACAGTGAACCTTAAATGGGATTTTACAGAGAATTACATCAACTGGAAAAATGAGCAGAAAATCAGGAATAATAAAAGGGATATGAATGTTCAGGTGACCGATCTGGCCATAAGCACCCGTTATTCCTACAACAAATTTCTCATATGGGTGAACCATCTCTCATCAGGTGAAGCGGCTGCGGGGGCAACAGTCTCACTGTCTGGTAAAAATGGAATTTACGGCACAGTTGTGGCTGACACCGAGGGCTTTGCTGTTTTCAATCTGAATCCTCACGATATGGAAAGGCACTTTTTCCACGATAACCGATATCGCTACACCATCAATCTCAAAGCAGAACTGGATGGTGACCGGGTGGATCTGCCTGTTAGTAATACTCAATCGGGATGGCGTTTCGGAATAAGCAACTCTTCTCCATTATATGCTGAAAGTAAAATTCCACGAGTGTTTATGTTCTCTGACCGGGGATTGTACAAACCGGGAGAGACCATCACTTTCAGAGGGATGGACTGGAATCAGTATCTTGGTAATTTTTCCCCTTATACAGGTCCCTATAGAATCACCATAGAGCAACTGGAAGGTTATAGCTCGAAAGAGGTTACTTCCTGGACAGGAAATACTACCGAATCAGGTGGTTTCTTTGAAACCTACGATATACCTGCCGATATGGATCCTCTCGATCTGAAGATTGTATATGAGCGGCAGGGAAAGAGATTTGAAGAAAGGGTCAAAGTGGCTTTTTTTCGAAGATTGAATTTTCAGGCGGAATTGAAAACTCCCGACAGAAAGTATTTTATAGGAGATAAAATATCCATTCCCCTCGAAGCGTCATATCTCGCTGGTGGAGCCTTGTCCGATGGCAGCTTTTCCAGTTTCTGGACCAGAAAACCGGTTCGATATTATCCTCCTGGAGATGAATGGATGTATTCCATCTTCGGCCCTTCAGTGGGATGGCTACGGGAAAATGTTCTCACTTCAGATGAAGCTACTTTGAGTGCTCAGGGGAAAGCGACTCTCTCTATCGAAAGCAAAGACCACAGCCTGAAAGGGATGGCCTATCGTTATGTTGTTGAGGCTACTGTAGAAGATATTGACAGACAGGTTGTCAGTGTTGCTTCTTCAGTTATCGTCCATCCCGCTTCTTATTATATCGGTGCATCTATAAACGATAACAGCGTGGGGCGCTGGAGGCGTTTTGTCCCTGTCGATCGGGAGATTAATTTTGAATTTGTCCAGGTGGATACTGAAGGCGAGTTATACACTTACGACACAGGTGCTCAGATCGAAGTGATTAAAGGCTCTTATAAAGCCGTTCAACAGAACAGTGTTGGAGATAGAGTGAATACCCGTTATGAATGGGTGGAGGAAACACTCCATTCTGATACGGCCGATTGGAATTCCGGAAGAGCTCAATTTTCCTATACTCCCGAAAAATCAGGGAGCTACCGACTGAGGATTACCAGCCGCGATAACAGCGATAATGAAGTTATTACCGATTTGGGATTTTATGTGAGCGGTGGATCATGGGTTCGCTGGGCCAGCCAAAATGCCGAAGATATAACCCTCGATGTGGAGCAGGATCTCTATTTTGCGGGAGATACGGCGCGAATCCTTGTAAAATCACCTCTGGAAAAGGGCAAATATCTCTTGACGATTGAAAGAGAGGGGATTCTCGAAGAACAATTGATTGAGCTGGATTCCTCGAATCCTTTTATCGATATTGAAATTCAAGAGGACTGGGTTCCTGTCATGTATGTGACACTAACCTCTTTTATGCCCAGAACCGATACACCGGACTCTTATTTTGATCACGATTTTGGTAAACCCAAGGGTATATTCGGTGCTGCGGCTTTGAATATTTCTACAGAGACAAGGGAGCTGGATATTGAAATTTCCAGTGACAAAGCTGTATACAGACCCGGTGGTAAAGCGCAGATCACAGTGAAAGTAAACCAGAACGGCAAACCGGTTGCAGGAACAGAAATTACCTATCTTGCAGTGGATAGAGGTGTTCTCGATCTGATCAATTATCATATTCCCAATCCGGTGGATTATTTCTACAACAGATATAATTTTAAACTTTACGGTGCGGGAGATGACTCGAGAAGACTTCTTCTGGCTCCGGTCACATACGATGTATCCAATCTTACCGGTGGTGGTGGAGAGGATGGAAAGCTGAAGCGTCGGGAAGATTTTACTCCTCTGGCCGTTTTCGAACCATACCTTGTGACTGATGAAAATGGTGAAGTTCAGATCGAAGTAGACTGGCCCGACACTCTGACAACTTACAGGTCTACGGTTATCGCCTTAAAAGGTGATAAAATCGGTTATCTGGAAGACGAACTCTTTGTGAGGAATCCTGTCAATGTGCGGGCTGCTCTTCCCCGGAAAATGCGCGTAAGAGATACTGCTTTCGCCGGTGTCATAATCAATAACATCGATGGTATAGACCATGAGATGACCATAAAAATTGAATCGGAGCTGATCACTTTACCTGGAGAATCTGAAAAAACTGTTACCGTTCAGGCTGGAAGAAGTCTTGAAGTTCCTTTTTCTCTCGAAGCAAAAGAGACGGGAGAGGGGGCAATCCTCTTTACCATACTCTCGGATGTTCTCAATGAGGAACTGGTGCAGACTATAGTCGTTGAACAACCTTTGATCAAAGAGAGTTTCACCACCACAGGTATAGTGAAAGGTGACAGCGAATTCGGAGAGGAGGCATTGATTGTTCCAAAAAATATCGGAGAGTCATACGGTTCGTTCTCACTCTCTGTCGATTCCAGTCAGGCTCCCTTTATCAGAGATCAGCTGATCTCCCTCAGTGAACACAAAATATATGACAATACATACGATTACCTCTATAGAGCTCTTCCGGGAATCATCGCTCCGGGAGTGACAAAAGCTATGGGCTCTTTGAAAGTGAAGCGAAAGATGATCTGGTCAATTTCCTTAAATACTTGAAAAATCGGCAGAGATCCGACGGTGGAATTGCTAGCAACACCAGAATGATGAATTATGGCAGTAATCCTTATCTCTCCCTTCTCTCCATGCATATGATACAGACTTTAAAACAGCAGAATCAGTCATATGAAAAAGTGGTCGATGAAAGTGCTCTTTTCGCATATCTGAATAAATACGCCCAGGAAAATAAGGGGCGGCAGTACTTCGAGCTCTATCTTCATTATGTCAATTCACTGGCGGGAAATTACAATGAAACTTTAACAGATGAATTCAGTGAACTTAAAGATGAACTGGGTATTAGCGGTTACGCCCTGCTCGGTTATATTTACGAATTAGAAGGGCGCCAGGGCGAACTGACGAAGATTTACAGAAGGATTAAAAACTTTGTCTCCATGGGAGCACAGAGTGTCGATATCCGGGAAACATACGAGAGTCGATATTATTTTGATTCCATGTACCAGCAATTATCTCATCTGTTGAGACTGGCTGTTAAATCGGGAGAAAATGAAGAAATTATTCAGCGTTATACTTTCAGTCTCAACCAGAATAAAAACAGGCGAAACTGGATCAATTCCAATGACCGTATGTGGATGGTTTTTGCTCTCAACGATCTGGTAAGTTCTGAAAATGCCGCAGATACGAAGTACACATCAGAAGTGGTCCTCAATGAAACTCCTTTGATGAAAGGGCGTTTCGAAGGGTTCTCCCGTGGACCTCAGGAGGAGACTTTTGACCTTTTTGGAAAAATTGTTCCCATCAGCGGTCAGGATGAATTATCCAGTCTCCAGTTTAGAAAAATCGGTATTGGAAATCTTTATTACACAACGACGCTCAAATACGCTCTGCCCAATGAGGTCGCCATGGCTCGCGACGAGGGACTCTCTCTCTTTACGCAGATTGAAGATCTCGATGGAAATGTCCAGGATGATAATAGGCTAGAACTGGGGGAAACATACCGCATGCGGGTTATGCTCAATACGTCAAAAAATAGAAGTTATGTCAATCTGACAGTCCCCATACCTTCCGGTGCGGAGATTGTCGATCCGAGTTTTTCTACAACTTCGTCCTATCTCAATGCAGGGGGTTCAAACAGTGAGAAGTGGACAAGAGAGGAGCAATATGGCGACAGTCAGGATTATATCGGCGAGGGTTACTTTATCGATGGATACATCTATCCCTTTGAACCGAACCAGATGATTTTTGATTCGGAACTGCGCTATTCCTGGGACAGTATTTATTACGGCCAGAGAGAGGTCTCCTTCCTCTTCCGCTGTACGACTCCGGGAATCTTCCCGACTCCACCGGCCAGTGCTGAGTTGCTTTTTGAACCGGAAGTGTTCGGACGAGGTAGGGGACGGCTGATTGTCATTCACTAAAAAAAAGACCCTACTCTCAATTTTACTTTTTATCGGAGCGGTTTTCGGGCTGCTCCGGTTCACCCCTTTTGCCGGGCTGAAGGAATTTGAACAATCTCATTACAGTATTCCCATTTACAGCGCTCAGAATAATCTACTGGCGGTGCTTCCTCTGGAAAATGGTCTTCGCAGGGAATTTTTGAGTGTCGATCAACTGGATGGTGATCTTATAAATGTCATCCTGGGAAGTGAAGACCGCCGATTTTATTTTCATCGGGGATTTGACCTGATCTCATTGATTAGAGCTTCGTTGAACTATGCTGGCAGTGGTGAAATCAGTTCCGGAGCTTCAACAATTACCATGCAGCTTGTGAGAATGATTAATCCCGGAGTAAAGGGGATTAAGAGCAAACTTCTGGAATTGTTCAATGCTCTGAGACTTGAAACTCACTACAGTAAAAAAGAAATACTCCAGGCTTATATCAATCATCTCCCATTTGGTTCCAACATCGAGGGCTTGAAAAGTGCATCGTTTCACTTTCTCGGAAAAGAGGTGAGTTCCCTATCTCCGGAAGAATTGCTTATATTGATGATGATTCCCAGAAGACCTTCGGATTACAACCCTTTAGAAAATAGTGAAGCCAATAGAGAGGCTGTCTTACGCACTTTGGACCGTTTAGACAAAGATTTGAATGTTGAAACTTTTGATGAGATCTATAGGGACATCAATGAATACAGTCCTCTCTGGCCATCGAAGGCACCTCATTTTATTCAGATGATCCGATCCCGTTTAAATGAATCTCAATGGCGGTCTGGGACTTCTGTTTACAGTTCTCTCGATGAGGATTTTCAGGCCGGGGCACAACGCTACCTAAAGGAAACTCTTGATGTGACGGCAGAGAACAGGATCTCCAATGGAGCTGTCCTGGCGATAGACAATAAATCCGGTCGGATTCTCGCCTATATTGGCTCTGCGGATTTTTATAGCGAAGAGCTGGAAGGACAGAATGACGGGGTGAGAATCCTCAGGCAACCGGGCTCAACACTGAAACCCTTTCTCTATGGTAAAGCTGTAGAGTCGGGCTTCGGTATTTCGACTCCTCTACCGGATATCCCTCTCGAATTCGGGAATAGAGAGATTTATATTCCTGAAAACTACAATGAACGCTTCAATGGTCCGGTCCGTTTAAGTGTGGCCCTGGGGTCTTCTCTCAATGTTACCGCCGTTTATCTTTTGGAGAGAGTCGGTGTGCAACCCTTTCTTGAGAAGCTTCTCAGTGCGGGATTCACCTCTCTTCTGGGAAAAGAGGATCTGGGCGTGGGCTTGGCTTTAGGGAATGGTGAAGTTTCGCTTTGGGAATTGGTTCAGGGTTTTTCCATCTTTTCACGAAAAGGGAACTTTCTTCCCCTGACTTATAATTGGGGTGATCAAAAATCCTTGTCCAATCAAGTGTATCCACCTCAAGTCTCTATGACCATTAGGAATATTCTTTCCAATAACAAAAATAGGATTCTAGGATTCGGAAGAATCAATCCACTCAATGTCGGATTTGATGCTCTGTTCAAAACGGGAACATCCAACCAGTTCAATAATATCTGGGCACTTGGCTCTACAGAGGATATCACTGTAGGAGTCTGGATGGGGAACTTTTCAGGAGAGACCATAATCGGATCTCCCGGGAGTTCATACCCCGCCAGGATTGTAGTCTCTCTTTTGAAGGATTTTCACAAAGTTGATAACTTTTCCGATGAAGGGGACTTCCAGAAAAGGGAGATCTGTTCTCTCAGTGGGAAATCTGCCGGACCACACTGCCTCTACACTCTTGAAGAAGAAATTCCTATTGAAGAAGCACTCGAAACATGTGACTGGCACAGAGAGTCTTCTACTTTTCTTCCTCCCGAGTATACAAGATGGATCAATATGTATCATCAGAATTATGAGATTGATTTCTCATCGGTCAATGTGGAGATTATTCAGCCCCGCGATGGCTCTCTTTTTTATCTCGATCCGACTCTGCCTGACGAAGCTCAGGCCATTGCTGTACGAATTCACGGAAGAAATGAGGTTTCTCTCTTTATTAATGATAGAATTGTACATAAGGCGACGGCTCCATTCATCTATTTTCAGGATGTAGAAAGAGGCGTTTATCGTATTAAGGCTGAGGGAAACGGAGAGAGTACCGAGTCGACAATACTTATTAAATAAGAGGAATATACTTTGAAATTGAATAATGTTACTATTTTGGCAGTTGCCATATTATTGCTGGTTATCGGACCCTGTTACAGCTGGGATAAAAAAGACTCTGCGGGATTTATACAACCGGGAAGGAGGATCAGCAGCTCTGTGGTTCTCAGTGGAGATCAGGTTTCCTACAGCTATAGAACATTCAAGGTTCGCGTAACTGAAAATACCTATAAAATGGAAGTCCAAATAGACAATTCTTCTGCCGACCTGGATATTTTTATGAATTACAACAGAGAGATCGAAAACTACGATGATGTGGATTATTCGAGTACTCTGGACCTTCACAATGAGTCCATAGTTTTGACACGAATGTCTCCCTCACCACTCCATTCGGGAGTGTATTATATCGATATCGTTTATCCTCTGGATACACTTCCTGTAATCGATGAAAGAGAAGCAATCTCAATACCTTTTGGTTTTACGGCAAAGCTCTCATCTGCCGGTTCCCCGGAAGTCCTCGAAGTGGGCAAAGCTATAGATTCTTCATTGCTCTCCAGTGGTGATATGGTTAAATTGTTTGCTGTAGATGTTGCTGAAGGTACGGAAACTCTTCGTCTGGACATTTTCAATACGAGAACTGACCTCGATATGTATGTTGAATATGGAAAGCCCGCATATTCCTTTGAAGAAGCTGATTATACAAGAGAGAGTTATCTGGGGCAGGAGAGCCTGGTTATTAAGAAAGATTCAATTAACCCTCTCAAGCCTGGCCGTTATTTCATCTCTGTTTTTGACAGAGTTGAAGACGACTTGTCAGATCATTTTTCTCTAATATCTTCATTTTCCGAATCAGCGCCTGATTTTCTCAAGGAATATCCCGAGCTCCCCGCTGCCGGTAATGCTCTTGAAAATGCACTCTATGCCACTGTGGAGATCTCCACGGAAACCGGCTCAGGTTCGGGATGTATCGTCTCTGCCGATGGTTATATAATTACTGGCCTCCACGTTATTACCGATCTGTCCGGTGGAATTTCCGATGATATATATGTCTCTATGAATCTCTCAAATTATTATCCTCCCAGGGAACTATTTAAAGCTGAGCTTATTGATATTAAAAGAGATGAGGATTTGGCTTTGCTTAAACTGAAATCCGGTTTATACGAACAGGAATTACCTGAAGAATACGATTTCCCCTATTATCAGATGGCTCTTTCAGAACCGGTTGTCATGGGGCAGGAACTCTCCTTTCTCGGATATCCCCAGATCGGAGGTGAGGGGTCAAAAGCATCAATTTCTCTGACCAGAGGTATTGTCAGTGGTTTCAACACGATGGATTACGGATATTTGATAAAAACTGACGGTGAGATTAATAGCGGAAATTCAGGCGGTGCCGCATTTAACAATAAGTATCAGCTGGTTGGGTTTCCCATGTCCGTTATTTCTGACGATGGAGGGCAGATTGCCTATATTCACCCTCTGTCCCTCATTCCGGAAGAATGGCTGAGTATGATGGGACTCTACTGATGTGAGAGAGTTTCTACTCATTTCAGCAGATTGGTTTTTTCTCATTTTTCATACATTATTCACCTTATTTAATATTTCCGGCTGGATTTTCAGAAAAATGAGAAAAGCTCATTTTATCACAATGTCAGCGACAGCATTCTCCTGGTTTGTATTGGGAATCTGGAATGGGATGGGTTATTGCTTCTGCACCGAATGGCACTGGCAGGTCCGTCAGATGTTGGGGAACCCCATTCGCTCTCACTCATATATTCATTTTCTGATTAGAGAGATTAGTGGTGTGAACCTCAATCCTGATTTCGTCGACAGATCAGTCATGATCGTATTTGTCCTCACAGTTATCTTCACCTTATTAGTGAACATAAAAGATTATTTGAAATTTAAAAAAAAGTAACTTAGAATTCTGAAAAGAATTATGGAAAAAGATTTAGATAAGATACATCCATTAGACTATTGCATTATAAATATTCCGGCTTTTCTTTTTTTACTGTTTATTCCCGCCGGGGTCGCCATCTACCTCTCGGCAAATTCACAATTCAGATTATTAGTCATACCATTTACAATCTGGGGAATCTCAGGTTGCATTCTCTTACTGCATGACTATTATGTCCGTAAGAAAAATCTCTATTTTCGATTGCTGCGTTTAAACAAAAATAGAGATCCTTTAAAACATTCGCTGTATTTGAAATCCACATTTTGTGGCTTATCAATTTTATGGGCATTACATGTCCGCAATATCAATTCTATTAGGAGAGAATCATTATGAAAGGACGATTTAGTTTTTCCGGAAAAGGAGCAGAATTTTTCAGTCTGGTATTAATCCAGGGGCTGCTCACTGCCATTACAATGGGAATCTATTATCCCTGGGCTATTGTTAAAATCCAGAAATTTCTTATGGAAAATTTAAAACTCGATGATAAGGAATTTGAGTTTACCGGCGATGGAGGGGAGGTGTTCAGTCTTCTGTTTATTCAGGGTCTGCTCACGGTCATCACATTCGGGATCTATTATTCATGGGCTGTGATCAAGGTGCTCAGGTATTTTTCAGAGAATACAGAATATGATGGAAAAGCTTTGGAATTTGATGGAGATGGAGCGAGTTTTTTCAGTTTGCTTTTTATACAGCTTCTTCTGTCCATAATAACCTTGGGAATCTATGCTCCCTGGGCTATCGTAAAAATTTACCGATACCTTACAGGGCAACTCAAGTACAATGGTATTGACTTTGTATTCGCCGGAGACGGCGGGCAGCTGTTCAGCCTGCTTCTTATTCAGGGAATCCTCACAGCAATCACATTCGGAATTTATGCCGCCTGGGCTTATGTTAAAATTTATACATATTTGGCAGGTGAGCTATCTTATGATGGAAATAGTTTTAAATTTGATGGTGCTGGAGGAGAATTCTTCTCTATCGTTCTGAAAGGAACAATTCTGTCTGCCATCACTCTGGGAATTTACGGTGCATGGTATGAAATGGAATTAATGAAATATCTCTGCGGACATGTTTCTGTAGGGGAATAGTCAATAGAATAAAATCCCGAATAACAATCGGGGTTTTATTTTATGGATAAAATGCAAATTCTTATTTTAAGAAAGATTCTTTACTGCTATTATGATGTTTCATGGCAAATTTTGATGTTGAAAAAATAATCTATAATATAATTATCATCATATGCTTTCTCTTTGTTGCAAATATATTCATGTACAAGGTCAATGAAATATACAATACCCCGGGAGATTCCATAGTCTTCAGAGAAAACTGGGTTTTTTCCCATGAGGGGAAGACCGTTTACACGGGATCGACTAATAATGTCATTTTAATGGAAGATAGAGAGACTTTTCCTGCGGGAATTTATCAGATGACTACAGATTTTGTAGTCATAAATGATTTTATCGATCCGGTGCTTGTAATTCCTGCCATGGAGGGAAATGGTGTCCGGTTTTCAATTAATGACCAGGTCCTGGCTATATTCGGAGACATGCAGCAGGGTAGGAGTACCCGTTGGAACACTTCGCACATTGTAAAAATACCTGATGGTGTACTGAGAAAGGGGAGAAATAAGCTTCTCTTTGAAACGCTTTCTCTTTACAAGCTAGGCATGCACTCAACTCCTTATATTACCGATAACAGCAGACATAGTTTTCAATTATTCGGTCTGCAGTTTTTCAGCAATTATTTAATCCTTTTAATCATCGGGAATATTATAGCTCTGGGATTTATTCTTATTCTTCTGGGATCCCATATTGGCCGTGAGGGATTATCAAAAACTCTTTTGGGTGTTGGATTACTCATTCTGGCTGCCTATATGGTCGATTACCAATACATTGAGTTTCTTCCTTTGGATTATGTCATTTTTAAAAAAGTTGTAGTCTCTTTCTCTTTTTTTGCACCGATCTTTGTTCTTGCAGGTATCAATCTTCATATGAAAAACAGGATTGATATAGCGGGAATAGTTTCGATGGTTTTGTGTTTTTTCGCTGCTCTATATATCCTTACGGGACCTCTTGATTCAGTTGAACACGAGGTTCGTTATGGAAAAATCAACTGGGTTTACGGTTTGTTTCTTCTCGATTCACTCTGGCTTTTTTTCTCTCAGTGGGAAAAGAAAAACTCCCTGGTTCTGCTGGCGGGTCTGACATTTACAGGTGTTGTTATGGTACATGATATTGGAGCTTATCACTCGGCTGGTGGATCTATTCTGTTTTTTCATTACGGGATTAATTTTTTAATATTGTCCATAACCATCACAATGGTAGGAGATTCTGTCGGATTTTATTCGGCGCTGAAAGAGGAACGGCGCAAAGTTGAATTAGCTCATAAGAAATCAATGCTGGACGAACTGACCGGGGCATTTAATAGAAGAGTCATCCAGAAAATTGACAGTCAATTTTCTGAACATTATTCAATTCTGCTGATTGATCTGGATCGCTTCAAAGATATCAATGATACTTACGGACATTTCTGTGGTGATAAAATCCTTATAGCTGTCGTGCAGGTATGTAAGCAGCTTATACGAGAGGAAGATTACTGTATCAGACTCGGGGGTGATGAATTTGTTCTGGTTTTACCGCACTGCCGGGAAGACGGAGCCTTAATTCTTGCAGAAGATCTCAGATATAGAATCGGAAATCTTCAGATTCATCACGAAGAGAAACTCGTACAATGCAGCTGCAGTATCGGAGTCTCGGAACAGGAGAAAGAGAATCTGACCGAGTCGCTGAAATCAGCGGACAAAGCACTTTACAGAGCAAAAATTTTAAGAGATTCAATTTCACTATAAACACATTTTTATTCTTTCCGATAATAAAATTAACAGGTGGGGCATAAACCACTCAATATCGGGAGAATACACTATGAAATATCAGATTAAAGGTACACCGGGAACTACAGTCGTTGTTCTTGACGAAAAAAATGACAACATGTCACTGCTGGTAACCAGAGATTTTGAAGGATACAAAGAGCACAAAAAAGAAACTATGAAAAAAGAGATGTTCGATATGTGCTTAAGAACTGGTTATATTCAAACTGAAGAAGCAGCCCTGGCTGTTTAAAGCCTGTTGCAGAGCTCTTCCACTGTTCCATCGTCTTTCATCCCTTCAAGAGCCTGCATCAACTTGTCCATGAGAGGAGCCATTTTATCTGCTCTTTTTTTGGAAAGGTAAAGAAATTCTTCTTTTACTCCAATAGCAAATGGCGGACTGAATTTATCTCTGTCTTCCTTAATACTCATAAGACTGCGTTCGAATTCTTTAAGAGGTATCGCGATAGCTGTGACTCGTCCACTGGCCATTATCCTAACCAGAGAATCGTAATGGCGAGCTTTCTGTATGCGCGGTTCTATCGAATATTTGTCAATCAGGTGCTGTTGAATAAGGGATTCATCATTAGAAAAAACAGCAACAGTTCTCAAATCGATCATATTTCTTTCGTGTATGGCGTAACCGCTTTCACCGATCAATACGAGAGGTGACTCTGAAACAGGCATCTGCATTTGTGCGGAAGAATTTATTTTATCATTTTCGGGAAGGATGGCAATATCAACCAGCCCGTCAGTCAGTGCATTTTCCACTTCCTGAGGCAGAAGTATTATCTGGTGAATTCTAATTTCACTTCTGTCGGATAAAATATTGTAGAATTCCGGCAGGTAACTATCGGGCTCTGCTGTAACAGCGGCATTGACCACTTGAGAGTGCAAGGTCGTAAAAGAGATTAGGATAAACAAAGCAGTTATGATTCTTTTGAATTTCATGTAATCCTCCGGCTACCTGAATTCTATCATAATTTTATGGAAAATCAAAATATCCTTATAAACAAGAAAATTATACCGAAAATTTTAAATATAAGTGAGGGCAATTATGGGTAAATTCAGCATTCGCGGAATTCAGGGCCGGTATATTGAAGTTGTCGGTGAAAATACGCACGAATATCTTATTCACTATATAAATGACGATACTAAATCTGATAGCAGCCGGGAAGACACCATATCAAAAGCACTTTTCGAATATTGCATCAGAACCGGTTATTTTCTCAAATAATATCAGAACTATTCTCTTTGAGTTTTCCTTCTAATCCCTTATATTAATAAGTATCATTAGAAGGGGATATATGGAATACAGGACATACAAAGGTAGAAAAACTGCAGCACTGGGATTCGGAGGGATGAGATTCGAGTCTCCTCTCGACATTGATGCTTCGGCAGAGACAGTGTTGAGAGCTTATGAAAAGGGAATCACCTATTTTGATACCGCTCCCGGTTACTGCCAGGATAAATCAGAAATCATCGTGGGAGAAGCTATCAGGGAGATGAAGAAAGGAGACCAACCTTTTACCATTTCTACAAAATCTTCCAAAGCAGATGGATCAGAACTTCGCAGACAACTGGAAACCTCTCTTAAAAGGCTCAATGTCGATTGTATTGATTATTACAATTGCTGGTATGTCCTCACCAAAAAAGACTGGGAGAATAGGAAAAAATCCGGTGCAGTTCAAGCTATACTCAAAGCTAAAGAGGAAGGTTTGATCAAACATGCGGCTTTTTCGACTCACCTGCCCGGACCACACATTCGAGACGTTATAGAAGAGGGATTTTTTGAAGGAGTGACTCTCGGTTATTCGATTATAAACTTTCCTTTCAGACAGGATGGAATCCAGGCGGCTGTGGAAAATAATATGGGTGTTGTTGTCATGAATCCCCTCGGTGGCGGTGTCATTACTGAAAATGAAGAGACCTTTAGTTTCTTAAAAGTCCGCAAAGATCAGTCCATGCTCGAAGCAGCGTTGCATTTTCTCCTCTCCGATCCCAGAATCACCGTCCCTTTAGTGGGATTTCGAAATATAAATGATGTCGATACGGCAGTCGCGGCCGTAGAAAATTTTAAAGCGTATACAGAAGATGAGATCTCATATATCAGAGCGAGGGTAGAAGGGGAATTTAACCAACTCTGCACATCCTGCATGTATTGCGATGTCTGCCCTGAGGGCATTCCCGTCTGGAATTTTATGGAAGCTTATAATCATTTGAAGCTAAAAGGTGCTGAATCTGTTTCAGACAGATTGAAATGGCATTGGGGAACAGATATTTCGGAATTGGACAAGTGTACTAAATGCCTCAAATGTGAAAGGGCCTGTACGCAGACTCTTCCTATTATGGATCGCTTTGAGGAATTGAAAAAGGCAGTTATAGTGTAACCATTATGATTTCGGAATTTCTGAAGATCTTAAGTGAGTTCTGGTGGCTGGGAATCTTTTCCATAGTCACTTTTTTCCTCACAATTATGATCTTACCTCTGATTATAATCCGTCTGCCAGAAGACTATTTTGCAAGGGAGAAGCCCGATGGTTTTATCACTCGCCAGAATAAAGGGGTTCGCTTGACTCTTTTCATACTGAAAAACATAGGGGGCTTGATTTTACTCATCATGGGATTCCTTATGCTGTTTGTTCCCGGCCAGGGGATTCTCACAATTCTCGCAGGATTGTCAGTCATGAACTTTCCGGGAAAGAGAAAAATGGAAATGAAACTAGCTTCAAAAAAGACTGTATTTAAAAGCCTCAATTGGATCCGTAATAAAGGCCAAAGAGGTCATTTTCAGATGCCTGAGAAACTGATACACTCTCAATGATGACGAATTTTCATATAATGGCAAAACCTGCCGGACCAGCTTGTAACCTCAATTGTACTTATTGTTTTTATCTTGAAAAAGAAAAACTATTCTCGCAGGAGAATGATTCTCTTATGTCTGATGAGGTTCTCGAAGCCTATACAGAGAAATATATTCTTTCTCAGGAAGGCCGGGAGGTTAACTTCGCCTGGCAGGGAGGAGAGCCCACAGTCGCCGGTCTCGATTTTTTTAGAAAAGCGGTAAAGCTGCAGAAAAAATACAATAAGGGAAAGAAAATTTCCAATGCCATTCAGACAAATGGAATTCTGATCAACGATGAATGGTGTCGTTTTTTTGCGAAACACAATTTTCTTGTGGGCTTGAGCCTTGACGGTCCGAAGGATCTGCACAATACCTATAGAAAAAATAAAGGTGGCGGTCCTACCTTTGATAAAGTTAAAAAAGCACAGCTTATGTTTAAGCAGTACGGTGTGGAATACAATATCCTGACAACGGTTAATGCCGAAAACAGCCGGGAACCTCTTGCTGTCTATAATTTCTTAAAAGAAGCAGGAATCGAGTTTATTCAGTTTATCCCCATTGTGGAAAGGGACGCTGATGATAACTCTAAAGCACTGGGGTTGAGCCTCTCTTCTCCTGAAGCAAATCCAAACTATCAGTTTTCCATGACCGACTGGTCAGTCGTTCCCGAAGAGTACGGTAACTTTCTCATCAGCATTTTTGATCAGTGGGTCAGAAATGATGTGGGTAAAATTTTTGTAATGAATTTTGAATGGGCTCTCAATTCTGCGATCAACGGTATTTCCGGTGTTTGCCAATTTGCCCCTCAATGCGGGAATGCGGGAATTCTCGAACACAATGGGGATATATATTCTTGTGATCATTACGTTTATCCCCAGTATAAAATAGGGAATATCTTAGACGACGACCCGAAAGTCGCTTTTAACTCTGAAAAACAGCTTCAATTCGGTAAAAACAAACAGGAAACATTGAGTGAGGAGTGTCTGAAATGCCCTGTATTGTCCATGTGTTATGGTGGATGTCCTAAACATAGATTTGCAGTCCCGCTCAAAGGAGATTTTGCACAGAACTATCTCTGCAAGGGCTACAAAAAGTTTTTCAAACATCTTCTCCCCTATGTCGAATTGACAAAAACTCTGATCAGAGAGAGAAAACCTCTGACAGAATTAATGAAACTTGCCGATACAATCGATTAGTTCAGGAAGAGAGAGTAGGCTTTATTGTCTGTGATCTCTTTGTATCGGTAACCCAGTTTGGTCAGGTATTCACTGACCTTTATTACTTCCTCTTCTTCTATCTGTAAGCCAGCCAGAACCCGACCGAAAGCCGCCCCGTGGTTTCTATAGTGAAACATGGATATATTCCAGTCGTGTCCCAGACCGTCGAGGAATTTCATAAGTGCTCCCGGTTTTTCGGGAAACTCAAAGCTGAAGAGTTTTTCATTTGTAATCTCCGGAGCTCTCCCTCCGACCATATGCCTGATGTGAAGTTTGGCTATTTCATCATCCGATAAGTCGTTGACAACGTATCCCATCTCTGTGAGATCCTTATAAATGAGAGATCTGCCCTCATGGGGATTTTCCAGCTGAATTCCCACAAATACCAGTGCTTTTTGATTGTTAGAGTAACGGTAGTTGAATTCTGTTAGATTTCTCTGTTGCAGTGCTGCACAGAATTGTCTGAAAGAACCAGCTGTTTCTGGAATCTCAACAGCAAAAATGGCTTCCCTTTTTTCTCCCAATTCTGTTCTTTCAGAGATGTGCCGCAGTCTGTCAAAATTGATATTGGATCCGCTATTCACAGCGAGAAGGGTTTTTCCTGAAATTTGCTCTCTGTCTACATATTTTTTTAATCCCGCAATTGCCAGTGCTCCTGCCGGTTCTGTTATGGCTCTTGTATCATCGTAAATGTCTTTTATAGCGGCACAGATTTCATCTGTGGTGACTGTAATTACCCCGTCAATATTTTCTCTTATAACTCTGAAGGTCTCTTCTCCAATCTGATTGACCGCCACTCCATCGGCAAATATTCCGACCTGATCGAGTTTTACCCGTTTCCCTGCGTCCATTGCCGCCTTCAGGCAGGCTGAATTGTCAGCTTCTACTCCGTAAATCTTTACCGACGGATTTAAGAACTTGATATACACAGATATTCCAGCAAGGAGTCCGCCCCCCCCTACAGGGACGAATACAACGTCGGGTATTTCAGAATAGCGCCTGAGTATCTCCATTCCTATAGTCCCCTGTCCGGCAATAACATCGGGGTCATCATAAGGATGGACAAATGTGAGGTCTTGCTTCTCCATTATTTTAACTGCATGTAAGTAGGCTTCATTGAAAGTATCTCCGTGTAAAATGACAGTACTTCCTCTTTCCCGAACTGAATTGACTTTTATGTCCGGTGTTGTTACCGGCATGACAATGGTGGCTTTTATATTCAGTTTTACTGCGGCAAGAGCCACTCCCTGGGCATGGTTCCCCGCAGAGGCGGCGATGACACCTTTGTTTTTTTCTTCCGGGGTCAGCTGAGCCATTTTGTTATAGGCTCCCCGGATTTTAAAGGAATGCACAGGTTGAAGGTCTTCTCTTTTTATCAATACGCGGTTTTTCAATCTCTTTGAGAGATTTTCCGCTTTATCTATAGGTGTTTCAACAGCTGCATCATAAACAGGAGCACTGAGTATTTTTTTTATATAATCTGTTTTCATATCATCATTATTCTGAAACTTCAGAGAAACTGCAATAACTTTAATCAGAAAAACGATAGAGATCGGGAGAACCATCTCCCATAATGTAGTGGCAGGTGAAACAGTTTCCACCAAAGCGTGGACTGGGCATATGTCCCCGGTGAACAATTGATCTTAAGGGAGTCGGAGCTATGACACCTTCTTCTCCTTTGTTCTCCACGCTGTGGCAAAGGAGACAGTCATTGATCGTCATCATATCCTCATTTATGTTGAAATTATGATCTTCCCATTTTTCATTAGCTTTGGCGGCCAAAGTGTCTTCTCTCTTTTCGGGATTCTTATGGCATTCCCCGCAACCCGGTTGATCCGGATCAAGGGAAATCTGAAAATAGGGCGTTCTATACACGTCTTTTTTCTGTTTCTCCTTTTCCATTTGGCGGACGGAGTCGCACGAGGAAGCCATTATTAAAAGGAGAAACAGGCCTACAGTAAAAAAGTATGCTTTATACATACTTTAATTATTGCAGTTTTTTAAAAACTTTCAATAAAAGCAGCAATTCTATCGCTGTCTAACCTGGAAAAGCTCTTATCCTTCCCTGATATCTTTTTCATCATGGATCGTTCCATAAAATTCATTTTTTCATATTTTACAGCTCCACCGAATAAACCCGTGGTGTGGCATGCTTCAATGACCTCTTGGGGAAATGTTTCCGAAAGATAGTGTTCCGCCTCTTTGGGATCGGTGAGAGTGCATAGGAATACGCCACTCTTCTTCTCTTTGAAAAAATGAGAATAGGATTTACAGAAGCGAATCAGCCTTTGGGGTGCTTTGCCCATATGGATGGATCCGCCGACTATGAGGACATCATACTTGTCGATGACGGCTCCGTTTACCTGTGAGTCGAGCTTTCGAACATCTACGTGTTCACCGGAAATATTCTTCATTGTGTTGGCAACTTCTTCGACAGTGCCGTGCTTGGATAGATATAATATGAGAATACTCATGGAAAATCCTCCTTTTCTTGATAATAACAGGGAAGTTATAAAAAGTATATTTACAAATTTAATAGGGTATATTATTATCGATAAAAATTACACTAATTATTTCTCATGCGTTAAGTCCCCTTGCGGAGGGGGGCTTTTTTTTTGCTCTTTTATAAATAAAGTCCCCAATTCAATATTTTTAAAGAAACTGATAGAAAAGCTGAAAGACGTGATTTATTATTAAGCATGGTAATTTAAAAACGGAGAGGATATATGGGATTATTTGATAAGTTAAAAGGTGAACTGATAGATATCATTGAATGGCTTGATGACAGCAATGATACTATGGTTTACAGATTCGAACGATATGGCAATGAGATAAAAACCGGAGCTAAATTAACAGTCCGTGAATCTCAGACTGCAGTATTCATTAATGAAGGGAAACTGGCCGATGTTTTTCAGCCTGGTATGTATGAGCTGACAACAGCCAATCTTCCTGTTCTATCAACATTAAAAGGCTGGGCGCACGGTTTCAACAGCCCTTTTAAAGCAGAAGTCTATTTTGTCAATACAAAGAGATTTACAGATTTAAAATGGGGTACCCAGAACCCTATCATGCTGCGGGATGCCGAATTCGGACCAATCCGACTAAGAGCGTTCGGTTCCTATTCGATCAGAGTCACTGATCCTGCAACCTTTCTCCGGGAGATTGTTGGAACTGATGGTGAATTTACAAAAGATGAAGTGGTAGAACAGCTGAGAAATGTTGTTGTTTCACGTTTTACAGACGCCCTAGGAGAAAGCAAAATTCCAGCCCTGGACCTGGCATCAAATTATGATGAACTGGGGAAATTTATGGAAGAAAAAATCAGTGGTGAGTTCGGAGAATACGGACTTGAACTGGTTAAACTTCTCGTAGAGAATATTTCTCTGCCTCCCGCTGTTGAAGAAGCTCTCGACAAGCGTTCAAGTATGGGGATACTGGGAAATCTCAATCAGTACAGTCAGTTTCAGGCAGCTAATGCCATGGAAGCAGCGGCGAATAATCCCAATGGAACAGCTTCCGGTGGAATCGGAATGGGTATGGGTTTTGCTATGGCTAATCAGATGGGTCAGTCTATGGGTAATAATCAACAGCAGAATCAGGCTCCTCCAGCGGGTAGTCCCCCACCAGTTCCTCCTTCAGTCTCATTTTTTATTGCTGTCAACGGCCAGCAGACTGGTCCTTTTGATATGAATGCACTAAAGCAGAAAGCGGCATCCGGTGAACTGACAAAAGAATCATTGGTTTGGAAAACTGGAATGGCAGCCTGGTCGGCAGCCGGTACGGTCGGTGAATTGAGTTCTGTTTTTGGACAGGTACCTCCACCGCTGCCACCGCAATTATAGGGAGAAAGAAATTATGAGTGATAGTACAGGGAACTTCCCCTGCATAAATTGTGGTGCGGATCTTAAATTTGAACCGGGACAGAATGCCCTCAAATGTCCCTACTGCAGTGCAGAGAACAGTATAGAAAATGATGAATCTGTCGAAATCATTGAAAATGATTATCTGAGCAAACTGAAAGAACTGAAAGAAAATGCCAATGAGTCTGATACGATAGAAATAATTGCCGTGAAGTGTGATAACTGCGGTGCCCAGGTCAGCCTGGGAGAGAATAAAACCGCCGGGGAGTGTGTTTTCTGCGGATCTCACCTCGGAGGACAGGGAAAGTCTGTCAAAGAGATTAAGCCAGAATCGATGCTTCCCTTTAAGGTTAGTAAAAAAGAGGCGGCTGTGTGTTTTAGCCAATGGCTGAAAAAACGCTGGTTCGCTCCCAACAAACTCAAGGAGTTCGCAAGGATGGATGGGCTCAAAGGGATCTATTCGCCCTATTGGACTTATGATTCCAATACTACAACCCAATACCGCGGTCAGAGGGGGGAGTACTATTATACAACTGAGAGCTATACGGAAGAGGTCGATGGGAAAAGTGTTACAAAGACAAGACAGGTGCGTCATACGAGATGGCATTCCGCATCGGGAACCGTCAAAAATACCTTCGATGATCTTTTGATCACCGCATCGGGCAATCTTCTTCCCAAGTATACAGAAGCTCTGGAACCGTGGGACCTCGAAAATCTCGTTCCTTTTAACGAGCAGTATTTATCGGGGTTTCAGGTTGAGAGTTATACGGTTGAGCTCGATGAGGGTTTTGAGAAAGCGAAATCGAGAATGGAACCGGTTATCAATTCCACCATCAGAAATGATATTGGTGGTGACGAACAGAGAATCAGTTCAAAAAACAGTGCTTATGAGGATATTAAATTCAAACATCTTCTTCTGCCTGTATGGATCAGTGCCTACAAGTTTAAGGACAAAATCTATAATTTTATGGTCAATGCGAGAACGGGAGAAGTGCAGGGGAATAGACCTTATTCTGTTGCAAAAATTGTTCTGGCATCTCTTTGTGCTGCCCTAATAATTGGAGGTGGTGTTTTGATCTACCTCTATTCTGAAGGTAAAATCTGATATTCTTAGGGGGGATTAATTATCAAATAATCCCTCTGACTCCCACAGAAAATCTTAAGGGATATGAATGGTTAAGCTTCAGTCCTGTTTTTCCCGCTGTATTTAATAAGTGTTAAAAATCCAATATACTCCACAATAGAGGAGATTACATTGGAAATGACACTGAACCTGCTTATTGTCGCTATACTAATCGGAGGATGGCTTTTCGGAAAACTTTTTACACGGATCGGTCTCCCTTCTGTTTTGGGAATGACCCTTTGGGGAATTGGGATTTCCTATTTTTATAAAAGTTCATTTCCCGATGTCATCTGGCAGATATCCCCCTTTTTTAAATCATTGGCCCTTATTGTGATACTTCTACGAGCGGGTTTGGGAATTCACCGAAGCACTCTTAAAAAAGTGGGTCTTCCCGCAATTCTTCTTTCATTTATACCTTGTCTTTTTGAGGGGTTTACCCTCATGTTTCTATTCCACCACATCATCGGTTTTGAATGGGCTGTTGCTGGAGTCTGTGCTTTTCTCATCGCGGCGGTCTCTCCGGCAGTCGTTGTTCCGTCCATGCTCGATTTAAAGGAAAGAGGATTCGGTAAAAAACACGATGTACCGACGATGATTCTGGCAGGAGCTTCTTTGGATGATGTTTTCGCCATTACAATATTTACAATTTTCATGGGTATGGCCGGAGGATCTGAGGTCAGTATTTCAAGATCTCTTCTGCAGATTCCCATCTCTATTATAGGGGGAATCGCAGCCGGTTTGATTCTGGGGTTTCTACTCGTACACTATTTTAATAAAAATCAGGATAAAATGAGGGCTACTGAAAAAACCCTATTGCTGTTGGGAACGGCAATACTGTTGGTACAAGTGGGGGATTGGGCTCATGTGGCAGCTCTGCTCGGCGTAATGACAACGGGTTTTATATTGCTCGAAAGATCAGAAAAAGCCGCCCATGAACTGGCTTATAATCTCAATAAAGCGTGGGTCTTTGCAGAAATTCTACTCTTTGTTCTTATCGGTATGTCTGTGGATATCTCTGTTGCTATCAATGGAGGCTTGAAAGGGCTTGTGATTATCTCTCTCGGTCTTGTGGCTCGTTCAGCGGGAGTTCTCATCTCTGTGGCTTTTGCTCCGATCAGCTGGAAAGAAAGGCTGTTCTGTGTATTCTCATACCTTCCCAAAGCGACCGTTCAGGCGGCTATGGGTTCAGTTCCTCTCGCGGCGGGAATCGCCGGCGGTGATCAGATTCTGGCTTTTGCTGTATTGTCTATCATTTTCACAGCTCCCCTGGGACTACTTCTCATCAGAAAGTTCGGTCCTAAACTTTTGTCCATAGAATTGCCTCTTGAGGATTCTCCCTCTCCTTCCCGTGACAGACGGATCTCTGATTAAAGAAGATCGAGGTTTATTTTATATTGATGAACAGTTTTGTTTCTGTAAAAAAGAAGGGCATTATTCTCCAACTCTTCATTCATTTTTTTTGTAGAGGGTAGATAGAGGATCGAGTGATTGAAATCCCTTCTGGTAAAACTCGTAATCTTTTCAGAGACTATTGAGTAACATTTTCTCCTTTTCTCTTTGACTTCATCTCGGTCATCTCTTCTGATAAATGGTGGAAAATTCTGCGCCGAAGCAAAAGGACACCAGTCCAATCTGAGTAGATCAAACACGTAATTTCTAAATTCACTGTGAAATTTTTCTGTGTATGATAAAAGACTCTCTCCCAGGCGAGCCCACTGCTTTACTGTTTGGTCTGCAGGAGAAAATTCCTGTAGGGCAGAGAAAAATGCCCAGGGATCAGAGCTTAAGCTCATGAGAAACTCCAACGATTTCATAAAATAATGGCTGTTGTAGAATCTATTCAGATCAGTTTCTATTTTATAGAATTCCTTCATAGTGGAATTCTCCATAAATGAGGTTTGGACCACTTCGTAAGGGGGAGTGGTGGTCACAATCATTTCGTATTCTTTCACCTTCTTTGACAGGCCGGTTCCCGGAATTATTTTAAGAAATCCCATCTGGAATTCGTCGGGATTGAGAGAAAGAATCTCATTGAAAGATTTTATTGCAGAATCCCGAGTATCCTTAGGGAGAGCAACAATCTGATCGAGATGTGTGTGTATGTTTTTTAAAGAACAGAGGTGCTTGATATTTTCTTTCTCTTTCGGCCAGTTGAAGGGGCGGTTTACAGATTGAAGGATCTCTTTATTTGTTGATTGAATACCCACTTCAAAATGAAAAAGATCATTCGGTGCGGTTTCTAGAATGGCAAAATCTTCCTCTTCGAGAAACAGGGGGTGCAACTCGAAGTGAAAGGGGACAGGAGATTTCTCTTCGATAATAAATTTCCAGATCTCCCTGGCATATTCTTTGTCTGAATTGAATGTACGGTCTACCATCTTTACGATTTTTGGTTTGATTTTTATGAGCAATTTCAATTCTTCTTTCACCGTTTTTAAGTCGCGATATTCGAGAACCTGATCGGAACAGGATGAGAGACAGTATGAGCAGTTGAAGAAACAGCCGCGAGACGCTTCGTAGTAAACCAGTCGATTTTGAAGATTTTCATAGTCCTCTTCATCATAGGGGAAGGGAACTTCATTTATGGGTGTATTGGGGGAGTGAAATACTTTCTCAATATTTTCCAAAAGATAAGGCAGGAAAGCTTCTGCCTGTCCCTGAACGAGAGTGACTCCTATATTGAGATCTCTCCATTTCTCAATATTGTATGTAATTTCAGGTCCACCGAGAATAATTTCCGTTTCGGGTTTGATCTGTTTCAGAAGAGGGACCAGTTCTTCGATATAAGTGCTGTTCCATATGTATACGGAAAACATATAAATGTCACAGGGATTGGCAGTGATTTTCTCAAGAGACTGTTTCCAGTTTTCATTTATGGTCAATTCAATTAATCGGCATTTTAGTAGGCGATTGTCTTTGAGAATTCTTTTGATGTAATATAATGCTGGATTGGTGTGAGATGTTCTGCTGTTGATAGCTAC